>CAYNTE010000088.1:0-12112 GCA_964399615.1 uncultured Thermomicrobiales bacterium | reverse complement strand
TCGCGCGATCGACGTCTGCGACGTCGTCCGCCGCGGTTCCTTGCATTTTGAGCCATAGAGTTCCTCCTCCAGGGACGTAAGCCGCAGTTGGTAACTACGTATTCGGTTCTTCTTCGGGTGGGAAATGCGTCCGGGCATAGGTCCAAAGCCGGTCGCGGTCCTCATCGGTCACAGTCACACGCAGCGCAGTTTCCAGCGCTGGTGTATCCAGTGCTTTGCGCCAGCAGGATCGCGACGCATGCAGGTATGCGCCGCGACCATTGGCTTTGCCTGTGAGATCAATCTCGACAGTATGTTCCGGCGTGCGTACAAGACGAATATAGGCGCGCTTGGCGTCCTTCTGACGACAGGCAATGCAGGTACGCAGTGGCACATGCTTGCGCCGCGGGCCGGAACGCTTGTTGCGACGTGCGTCGGTTGCCACTACACATTCCCATCATCAATGACGTTTCTCAGGCGGTGCTCTCGATCCGTCTAGTTCAACGCTTCGGCAGCTTCGACTTCATCATAGAGTGGAAGCTGCTCGCCAGTTTCAAAATCGAAGCGCGCGCGGAGTTCACGGCTGTAATAGACCATCAGGATGCCATCGACATTCTCCACGTCGACACTCATCCCGATCAGGTCTTCAGGCAACGGACCGTAGGTGTGCTCCTGATGGACAATCGTTCCATCTGGGCTGACCATACGCGGTTGTCGTCCGTGGACCACGAAATCCTGTCCGGCGCGAACTTCTTCGAGGGCCTCACGTGCTCGTCGCATGAAGTCGTCGTCACCCTCGACCTGCAAGGATTCAGGATCCTTGACATCGATACGCCAGCCAGTCAAGCGATAGGCGAGGCGAGCGTTTTGGCCCTCCTTGCCGATTGCTAGCGACATCTGGTCGGATGGCACGATCACGCGGGCAAGCTTCTGATCGCCCTCTTCAACGAGCTGGACGCTCAGTGGCTTGGCCGGCGAGAGCGCATTGGCGATAAATGTCGTGAGCTCGGGTGAATACTCGATCACGTCGATCTTTTCACCCTGCAATTCGTCCACGATGCTCTGGATGCGCACGCCGCGGATGCCGACGCAGGATCCAACAGGGTCAACGTTTTCTTGCCGTGCGGCCACGGCCACCTTGCTTCGCAGCCCTGGTTCTCGCGCGATGGCCATGATCTCGACTGCGCCGGAGAATACCTCCGGCACTTCAATCTCGAATAGTCGCTTGATCAATGCGCCGTGGGTCCGGCTGACAATAAGTTGCGGTCCACGCGATTCGCGGTTGACTTCCTTTAGGTAGACCTTCAGGCGCTGTCCCTGCGAGTAGCGTTCGTTTGGCACCTTCTCGCGACTCGGCATCACGGCTTCGGCCTGGCCACCGAGGGTAACGATGACGACTTTGTCATCGGCTCGCTGGACAACGCCAGTCATGACCTCGCCGACACGGTCCTTATATTCTTCATATACCGTCTCGCGCTCGTAGTCGCGGATGCGCTGCAAGATTACTTGCTTCGCTGTCTGCGCTGCGATGCGGCCGAAGTTCTCTGGAGTCCGGAGAATCCGGTATTCCTTGCCGACATAGGCCTGCGGATCGACCTTGAGAGCTTCGTCGAGCGGAACGTCACGCGTTTCGTCCTCGACTTCGTCAACGACGCGCTTGACTTCGACAATCTGATACTCACCAGAGTTTGGCTCGACTTCGACTTCGACATAGGCGTCGCTATCGGTGACCTTGCGGTAGACGGTCTTCAGTGCTTGTTCAAGTGCTTGTTGAACCGCTTCACGAGGGATATTTCGTTCGGCGGCGATTTGGGCAATGGCAGTGTAGAGATCGCTCTTCATGGTTTGTTTGGCACCTTTCGGCAGAGCGTGCACGATGGATGGAGCGTGCGAACGATTGGAGCTTCGCTACTCTCACAAAAAACGAAGTGGGCTTGGCCCACTTCGCGTCAAGGCGCGTAAGTTCCACGTAAAAAGTATAGCAGAATAGGGCTTCAGGCTCAATGATCCTGGCCATATAACACGGCCCTACGTACGGTCAGGTGCTATACTGCATCGCTAGCGACCGGTGGGAGGCGCTTCATGAGCAGATACCGCACGTGGCTGCGGCCGGGGATGATGATCAAACGCTGGATCGCAGTTCTGTTCGTGGGTATTCTCTTCACGAGCCTAGCCACTGCCATGGGCCTCGCCTGGCTCTATCGCAACTATGCTTTCCCTGAACGTTTCACCACCCTGGTCCAGACCGGTACGCTGCAATTCATCGACCACCCATATCGAGAAATTATCATCTTCAGTCCTGGTCTGGTATTGATCCTGCTTGGGCTGTATAAGTTGACGCGCTCAATCACCGCTCCCTTGCTGGAAGCCCGGCAAGGTGAAGGCAGTCTGACTCAGATCCTGGCTGCGCACCGGTTTCGAGATCCTGAGCCGACGATGCACATTGTTACCATCGGCGGCGGCACCGGACTCTCGACGTTGCTCCGGGGGCTCAAGCATCATCCAGTACGCATCACGGCAATCGTCACAGCCGGAGATGACGGTGGCTCGTCCGGGCGACTTCGGACTGAATTCAACGTGCCTGCGCCCGGCGACATTCGCAACTGCCTGGTTGCGCTGGCGGATTCTGAGACGTTGCTGGGTGATCTCTTCCAGTATCGATTCGACACTGAAGACTCTGGCCTGAATGGCCACTCGTTCGGCAATCTCTTCATCACTGCGCTCGCGAAGGTGACTGGCAGCTTCGAGCAGGCAATTATTGAATCTGCTCGGGTCCTGAATGTGCGTGGTGCCGTAGTGCCTTCATCGACTGAGAACATCGTCGTCGGAGCGGAGATGTCCGACGGACGTATCCTGCGAGGTGAGACGACAATCGTCGAAGCGCGAGCTGGCATCAAGCGCGTTTTCCTTGACCCCTCGAATGCTGAAGCCTACCAACCGGCGGTCGCCGCAATCATGTCAGCCAATCTCGTCGTCCTGGGGCCAGGCAGTCTCTACACTTCTGTGCTGCCCAATTTGCTGGTTAACGGCATTGCTCACGCGATGCGCTATACCCCCGCACAACGGATCTACGTCTGCAATGTGGCAACCCAGCCCGGTGAGACAGATGGCTACGATGTGCTCGACCATATCGAAGGGCTTGCGGATCATCTTGGGGATCTACCGGTTGATGTCGTGCTCATCAACTCCAACCTGGAGCCAGCCAAGCACAACATCAAGCCCGATTGGGGTGTCTCCCCCGTCGAACTTCATGAGCTCAATGGGTTCGCGGACGAAATCGATATTGAAAGTCGAGATCTCGTCAACTCCTCGTTCCCGCTGAGGCACGATCCTGAGAAGCTGGCGGCGGCGCTTGTCGACATTGCGAGCAAGCGCTCAGGGATCCTGAGATCCCACACACAACGGCGTGTGCGTCGCGACGCGATAGCACATCGTGATCCCGTCACGGTGTCAGGTGCGTCTGATTGTTCTATTGAAGAGAATTCCAGTCCCAGCGACTAGCCAAAAATGAAAAGGAGACTTACGTGGCAACACGAGTCGGGATCAATGGTTTCGGCCGAATCGGTCGGCAGGTGTATAAGGCTATCGAGGAGCGACACGGCGATGCGCTCGAGGTGGTTGCGACGAACAACCTCGGCGACGCAGAGGCTGCTGCACACTTGCTGAAATATGACTCGACCTATGGGGTTTTTCCAGGCACGGTCGAGGTTCGAGATAACGTCATCCACGTGGATGGCCATGATGTGCAGTATTTCAGTCACCAAAACCCGAAAGATATTCCCTGGGGCGATTGTGGAGTAGATATTGTCGTCGAATCGACCGGTGTCTTTACCGATGCCAACAAGGCTCGTGGACACATTGAAGGCGGCGCGAAGAAGGTCATCATCTCAGCCGCCGGAAAGAACGATGACCTGATGATGGTGATGGGCGTCAACGACGATCAGTACGATCCAGCAAAGCACACCATCGTTTCAAATGCCTCGTGCACAACCAACTGCCTGGCCCCTGTTGCAAAAGTCATTGACGAGTCATTCGGCATCAAACGTGCATTGATGACCACCGTGCACTCATATACGTCCGACCAGCGATTGCTCGATGCTCCGCACCGGGATCTCCGGCGAGCGCGAAGTGCTGCCGAAAACATCGTCCCTACGACCACAGGCGCCGCCAGAGCGGTCACGGCCATTCTGCCTGCCCTCAAGGGTAAGTTCGATGGGTTCGCCTTGCGGGTGCCAACACCAACCGTCTCGCTGGTGGATTTGACTGCCGAACTGGAGACGGATGTCGATGTCGAGGCGATCAACGCCTCGCTCAAGGAAGCTGCCGAGGGCAGTCTGAAAGGCATCCTGGCCTACAACGAGCTTCCGCTTGTGTCATCGGACTACAAGAAGTCCGAATATTCCTCAATTGTTGACGGTCTCTCAACGATGGTCAGTGACAAGCGGTTGGCGAAGATCGTCGCCTGGTACGACAACGAGTGGGGATATTCCTGCCGTGTTGCAGATCTGGTTGCGATGATGGCCAAGGCAGGCGTCTAGTTCAACACAATTCAGGGGAGGTTGCTATGACGCTTCGCACGATTGACGCGTTGGACGTCGTGCGCAAACGGGTGCTTTTGCGCGTCGATTTCAACGTGCCGCTAGAGAACGGTGAGATCACAGACGATACGCGCATCCGGGCCGCGCTACCCACAATCAAGGCGCTGCTAGATCGTGATGCAATCGTTATCGCCTGCTCACACCTGGGACGCCCCAAAGGCAAACGAGTCGCTGAGCTCTCACTCAAGCCAGTCGCCAGTCGCTTGTCAGAGCTGCTGGATCGGGACGTCGCATTCGCGTCTGACGTCGTCGGTCCAGAGGCTGAGACGATGGCGCAATCGCTGCAGCCCGGTCAAATCGGATTGATCGAAAATCTGCGCTTTGAACCGGGAGAAGAAGCAAACGAACCTGAGTTCGCGAAGCAGCTTGCAGGCCTCTGCGATGTCTACGTCAATGACGCGTTCGGTGCGGCGCATCGTGCCCACGCTTCTACCGAGGGAGTTGCTCACCTCTTGCCCTCCGCAGCTGGACTGCTGATGGAGAGGGAGGTGTCTGCGCTGACAAAGGTGCTTGAGAATCCGGCCAAGCCCGTTGTACTGATCCTCGGAGGAGCAAAGGTCTCAGACAAAATCGATGTGATCAAATCGTTCCTGAGTCGCGCTCAGTCGATCCTGATCGGTGGCGGCATGGCGAATACATTCCTGCTTGCCAAAGGGCTGGAGATCGGAAAGTCGCTGGCCGAGCCAGATGTTGTCGATCTCGCGAATGAGCTGATGGCTGATGCCAAAGCCACCGGCGTCGACTTGAAATTACCGATCGATGCAGTGATCGCAAGCAATCCGGACGCTGGCAAGGAATCGAGCAACGTATCAGTTGATGCGGTGCCACCTGACCAATCGATCTTCGATATTGGACCCGAGACGGTGGCGGATTTCGCAGGTTCGATTTCAAGTGCAGGCACTATTGTTTGGAACGGCCCGATGGGCATGTTCGAGCGCGAGCCGTTTGATGCAGGCACGGCAGCGATCGCCAAGCTCGTGGCGGATGCTAACGGGTTCTCGCTGGTCGGCGGGGGAGACTCCGTCGCGGCGATTACCGAAGCCGGACTCGATGACGATATTGATCACGTCTCGACTGGCGGTGGTGCATCGCTGGAGTTCCTGGAGGGTAAGCAGCTCCCGGGTATCGCGGTATTGACTGAAGGAGACTGAAATGGCGCGGACGCCGATCGTGGCAGGTAACTGGAAGATGAATCTCGACCGGGACGCTTCGGTCGGCCTGGGCCGCGATGTGGCCGCGCTGGCTGGCTTACACCAGGACCTGGACATCGCCATCTTCCCCAGCGTCGTCTGGATGACCGTGGTTGCGGACGCGGTCGCTGGTGGCATGCTAACGGTCGGCTCGCAAGATTGCTACACCGAACCATCAGGCGCATTCACGGGGGAGATCTCGCCGGTCGAGCTGGCTGCATCGTTCGACTCGTGCCTCATCGGCCACAGCGAGCGCAGGCATGTCCTAGGAGAAGGTGACGACCTGATTGCGGCGAAACTCCGCGCTGCACTCGACGCGGGCCTGACCGCCTATTTGTGCGTCGGCGAAACGCTGGAAGAGCGCGACGCAGGTGATCAGAACGTCGTGGTCGAGCGGCAGCTCGAATTGGCGATCGGTAAAGCTGGTGAACCGGATCTGGCTTCTCTGGTTATCGCCTACGAGCCTGTTTGGGCGATCGGAACAGGGCGAGCGGCGACGGCTGATGACGCTCAGGAGATGTGCGCGGGTATCCGCGGCTGGATGCATGACCGCTTCAATTCGGCTGGAGATGACGTACGTGTGCTCTACGGTGGAAGTGTCTCGCCGGACAATGCCGCAGAACTATTTGCCAAGCCAGACATCGACGGCGGGTTGATTGGTGGGGCGAGTCTCAAAATTGATTCGTTCACAAGCATCGTCGAGGCTGCTTTGCAACGGCTCCAGATGTAGTATCCTCATCAGCCGGAGTGATGAACGTGGTGAGTGAGGAGAGGTAGTGGATACCGCATTCGACATAGCCCAGATCATTCTCTCGGTCGTCGTGATCATTATCGTTCTGACTCAATCGAGAGGTACCGGTCTCGGGAGTGCATTCGGGGGCGACTCCGGAACGATCTATCACACACGTCGAGGCATCGAGAAGACGATGTTCAACGTGACGATCGGAATCGTAGTCGCGTTCGTTGTCGTATCGATCCTAGCGACGACGATCGTCTAGGCCTCTACACTACGACGTGGTAGCTATGGGGTCAGGTATACTTGAGATGCGGATGAGGACATCAAACGCAGCGGGCTCGCAACTGAATCCGTCGCTAGTGACGTCCAAAGAAGCCGCGTTAGTCGTACGTCTCAATGAAGGCGCTGGCGTTCAAGGGAACGTCAACAGGTAGCGAGAGCGTCCACAAACCGCGCCAAAGTCAGTCCTCATAGGGACAGAGGGATCGGCGGCTTTGCGGGCTGAGTTGTAGGAGGAACGGTTCATGCCGAGCCTAGGAGTGCCAGAACTGGCAATTATCCTGGTGATTATCATCATCATCTTTGGGGCTGGGAAGCTCCCCGAAATTGGTGGCGCGCTTGGCCGCGGCATCAGGGAATTCCGCACATCGTCCCGCGATGATGAATTTGTAGAAGACTCCCAGGAGGCCACAACAGATCGGGCCAACCAGTCGAAGAGCGAGCCAGCCAAGGAAGAGCTCTAGACCTTCTGAACGTAAGTGTGATTGCGAGCACGCCCCGGTACTATTCCGGGGCGTGCTCGCTTCTATCAATGCAGATAACCATCCAGTGTAGGTAGTCTGCGTCGGCTTTACGACCTGCAGTCCTTATAGGTGCATCGGTATACTCAGACCTGACGTGCCTGTTATCCAGTCCATCCGGAGTATTCATGCGAAACAACGACGTGACACACAACAGATTGGACGTTGGTGTCCGTGCCTCAGATCAACCCACATCAACTCTCGGTTCCGACGATTCACTAGATGATCGAATACCCGAAGATGGCGAGCAGGGCGAGCTAACCCCAGACCAAGCAGGCACTACTTCCGAGAATAGTGACCTGACGACCCGGAGCGTCCTGTGGGAGATCGCCGAAACACTGCTGCTGGCCTTGCTTATCTTCCTGGTGGTGCGGACCGTCGTCCTGAATTTTCGTGTCGATGGTCTCTCGATGGAACCAACGCTCGATAACGGCCAGATGCTGCTCGTCAATCGCCAAATCTATTTCCACTTCGACCTGAACGCGGCGATCGACTGGCTGCCATTCATCGACCACGATGGCGAGAATATCGTCTATCCGTTCCACCCGCCGCAGCGTGGCGATGTCGTCGTCTTCGATCCGCCTATCGGCGACCCGGAGAAGCCATATATCAAACGCGTTATCGGATTATCCGGCGACCGCGTGTCGATCCATGATGGTTCAGTCTTCATCAATGGCGAACGTCTTGACGAGCCATATCTCGGCGCCACAGCAACATCATGGCCAGGCCGACCCGACGACTACGAAGAGGTCATTCCAGAGGGCTACATCTTCGTGATGGGCGACAACCGCAACAACTCAACCGATTCACGGGTCTTTGGGCCAGTATCGATCGATTCGATCATTGGCAAGGCCTGGATAACGTACTGGCCGAGTGAGCATCTCGGGATCATGCAGACGCCTCGATATTAGATAGCACAGCGACCGGACACTGACATCGCGGTACAATCGCTAGTACTATCGGTTCTATCTGCCCGCCTCGGAGATGTGAGCCGCCACATACTCCAATGCCGGAAAGGGATCAACCGATGATTGAAACCGTCGTAGAAAGCATTCGAGTAAGCCTCGTCACCCAGCACCGGGTTGTCATCTTGCGCGAGGTCAATGGAAGCCGCCATTTGCCGATCTGGATCGGATCGTTTGAAGCCGAAGCCATTGCGATGGTGCTTCAGGGGATCGACGCTGCGCGACCACTTCCATATGACCTGCTAACCTCGATAATCAGCGAGTTGGGCGGCAGCATCCGAGAGATTGTTGTAACCGACCTGAACATGGACGTCTTTTACGCACGCGTGATCGTCGATCAGAACGGATCGAGCGTGCCGATCGACTCTCGTCCATCCGATGCCATCGCCCTCGCCGTTCGCGCGAAAGTCCCTATCTACGTCGACGAGCAGGTGATGGACCGGGCCGGGATGCAGCTTGGAGAAGACGAAGAAGAGGCACTCACCCAGATCCCAGACTCCGAAATGATCAGCGAAGAGCTCGATGAAGAGGGGCTCTCGGCATTCCGTGACTTCATCAACACGCTCGATATGGATGACTTCGAGAAGCGTGGCAATTGACCTCCGTGGCATTCTCGGATGGATTCCACTGCTCGAAAGCGTCGCACTGGCGCGATGCCTATTGGTCGACTCAGCGTTGAGACGTTAGGAATAAGCCAAGATGTCAGGATGTTTAAGTAAAGTGGAGAGCTCTGAGGAGATCGTTCGTAGTGATGACTTGGCAATCGAAGTTCGCCAAGAGCTGGAAGCCGAAGCGCTGACGTATATCGATTCGCTGTATCGCACGGCGTTGCGAATGACACGCAATCCGGCGGACGCAGAGGATTTGGTGCAGGAGACATACCTGCGCGCGTTCCGGTCGCTTCACCAATTCCGGCCCGGCACGAATTTGCGAGCCTGGATATTCAGGATTCTGACGAATGCCTACATCAACGAGTATCGCAAGCGAACCCGTCGCCCGACGCGAGCATCGCTGGATGATCTCGAAGAGTTCTATCTCTACGACCATCTCGTGGATTCCGGCGTCCAGCCACAGAGCGAGCGCCCCGAAGATGTCGTCATCGAGCGGATCTCCACGGAAGACGTCATTAATTCGCTGGACGAATTGTCAGAAGACTTCCGGAATGTTGTCTTGCTCGCCGACGTTGAAGGATTCAGCTACCGGGAGATCGCGGAGATCCTGGACATCCCGATTGGCACGGTGATGTCGCGGTTGTACCGAGCCAGACGGCGATTGCAACGGTTGCTGTACGATTTTGCAGTAGAATCGGGCTATCTCAAGGACCAAGCAGGGCTATATGAAGTGTAGAGAGTGCATCGAGCAGCTATATCCCTATCTCGACCGGGAGCTATCGGACGAGGAAGCAGAGTCCGTCCGCAAGCACCTGGAAGAGTGCCCACCATGTGCAGAGCATTTCCTATTCGAGCAAGGCGTCCTCCGCCGGATATCCGACATCTGTCGCTCGACGACGGCCCCGCTATCGCTCAAAGAGAAGGTCGCCAGTCTCTGCAATAAGTCAACAGTCCAGTAAGTTCATGCGCATTTGGCGTACTGATCCCCGATGGTCCCTCCGAATGTGAGGCGGAAATCCGAGCGAGCCTGCTGCTATACTCGGGGCAGACGCGCGGCGGCGCGACCGATGGCCGATCGATTGCGTTCGTGTGGCAATTCGAGAGGTGAAACTTTTGGCATCACAAGCTCAAGTGGACCAAGCAGATCTCGACCGCATCCAGGCAATCCTCGATGAACACTTCCATCCAGAAGATCATGAAGAAGCTCAAGAGCTCATACTTTCTGCCCTTCAGGAGATCCAGCACGAATTAGGCTGGGTTCCCTACGAGGCAAGCCAGCTGGTGGCCGACCATCTGGGAGTCAGCATCAACAGGATTTTCGGTCTGTTGACATTCTATGCTGACTTTCGCACAGAGCCACCTGGCAACCACTTCATGCTGCTGTGCCACGGCGCGGCATGTTTCGTCGGTGGCAGCCAGAACCTCATCAATGAACTACGTGACAATTACGGGATCGCCAACGGCGAGACAACCCAAGATGGCGAGCTAACGGTTCAGGTCGTTAACGGTTGTCTTGGTATATGCGACATGGCGCCGATCGTGCAGTTTGACCATGACAAGTATTACGGTCATCTCGATGTCGAGTCATTCAATGAAGCAATCCGTGAAGTCATCGCCCAAGGGCCAGCAAAGAAGCACCATGAGGCTGACTAACCGTTCTGATTTCGAACGACTAGCCGAGGATGCACATCGGCGCTTCGCCGACCGCTATGCGGGCAAGCGTTGGGTTATCAACGTTTGCTACAGCGAGGATTCCAAGGCCAAGGGAGCTCTGGAGACCCATGCAGCGCTGATCGCCGAGGCCGAGGCGAGTGACTTTGATGTTGAAGTTCGGCTGACTGGTGGCGGTGGCTGGTCGTGGGCTGACCCTTCACTCCTCGTCGTGGGCCCGGGTCACCCGCTGTCGCTCTATGGCGACGTTACTCCCGATATTGTTTCAGGATTGGTGGCTTCGCTGAAGCAAGGCAATCCGCTTGTCGATCATGTCGTCGGGGTCTTTGATGACCAGGTCGAGAGCGACTTGCCAAAGCTCTCTGAGCATCCATTCTTCAGTAGCCAGCACAAGATCCTGAGTGAACACTGGGGACATATTGACCCCACATCTATCGAAGATTACATCGCCACGGATGGCTACCAGGCCTGGATCAAGGCGCTCTTCGACATGACGCCAGAAGACGTCGTCGAGGAGGTCAAGATCGCAGGCGTCCGTGGACGCGGTGGTGCCGGCTTCCCAGCTGGCATCAAGTGGGAGGGCGGCCGTCGAGCCGCAGCGGAGCCGAAGTTCATGGCCTGCAATTCCCACGAGGGCGAGCCAAACGTTTACAAGGACCGTCGCCTGCTGGAGAGCAACCCACACCTCGTACTTGAGGGCATTATGCTGGGGTGCTACGGAGTCGGTGCAGAACGCGGATACAACTATATCGGCGGTGAACACGCGCTGGCTCTCGAGCGGTTCCGCATTGCGGTGCGTCAGGCATACGAATATGGATTGCTCGGCGACAACATCCTTGGGACCGGGATCAACTGCCACATTCGTGTGCGAGCGGGCGGTGGCGCCTACATCTGTGGTGAAGGTTCGGCGCTCATGTACTCGGTCATGGGCGAGCGCGGACAACCCCGAACGAAGCCGCCACGAAGTGTTGAAGAGGGCCTCTGGCGCCGGCCGACGGTGCTCAACAACACCGAAACACTCGCGCCTATTGCGGCAATCATTCGCAATGGTGGCGCGTGGTACGCATCATTGGGCATCGAGAACAACAGCGGCACGAAACTCGTGACGATGCAGGGACCGCTCAAGCGGCTCGGCGTCGTCGAGGTCGAGATGGGCACCTCGCTGAGAGACCTCATCTTCGATGTCTACGGCGGGATGCAAGAGGGGAAGACCTTCAAGGGCGTGCAGACCGGTGGTGTCTCCGCCTATCCACTTTCGGAGAAGGAACTCGACGTCACGATCGACTTCGATTCGATGAAGCCATTCGATGCGATGCTCGGTTCCGGCGGGTTTGTCGTCTTCGATGACGAAGTCGACGCAGTCGAGTTCGGTCGCTACCTCATGGATTTCAACCGCTGGGAGTCTTGCGCCAAGTGCGTGCCGTGCCGGCTCGGGAACAAGGCCCTCGTCGAGATTGTCGATCGTATCCTGAACGGCAATGGCCGGCCTGGGGATATTGAGCTGATTAAGGGCACGAGCAAGCATGTCATTGAGCTCTCGCTATGTGGGCTTGGCCAAGTAG
>CAYNTE010000087.1:0-12216 GCA_964399615.1 uncultured Thermomicrobiales bacterium | reverse complement strand
CGGGAGACTGGTTTTAGGTGTCAATCAGGGTGAGAGATCCTTCGACTTCGCTGCGCTCCGCTCTGGATGACATTGGACGTGGTCGTTTGAGTACTGACGATAGCAGGCGGTGTTACATCTCCGGAGAAATCGTCGGCCGTTGGAGGTCGCGACATGAGGGGACGATGGTCGCTCATTGCCCGATCTGGTGTGCGAGCGTCCGAATCCTGTCGGGACGGGCGATCTAGTCAGACCCGCCAGAGGGGCTGAGGCGGATCATCGGGCCGTAGGTTGGGGTGCGATGCCGCGCCGGGAATTGAGTAGCCGGGCTAGGGACATGCAGCAGCGGCGCAGGATCGCCGGCCTTCTCACGCCGCTTCTCGTAGATGCGGCGCTCGAACTCGGGCCGGAAGAGCTTGAGGAAGCCCACCACCGGCGCAGGCGCGGCGACACCGAGACCACAGAGGGAGAGATTGATCATGTGATCGGCGTGCTGCTCGATCAGCTCCAGATCTCCGGGGCGACCGCGACCACTGGCGATACGGTCGACGATCTCGACAAGCGCCGGGCAGCCGAGCCGGCATGGAGTGCATTTGCCACATGATTCTTGGCGGCTGAACTCGATGAGATAGAGGGCAAAGGCGACAGGATCGACCGATGTGTCAAGGAGCACGAAACCACCCGAGCCGAGCATACCGCCGACGGGCTTGAGGGAATCGAAGTCGACCAGATATTGACGCAGCATGTCCCGGTCGATTGGTCCCGCGGAAACCCCGCCCGTCTGGAGGCAGAGAAATTCCTTGCCCTCCTGCATACCTGCGTAGACATCGAAGACCAGATCGTGGAGGGTCATGCCCATCTCGACCTCGACCAGGCCCGTGCGCTTGGTCGGCCCCTGCATGGTGACGAGCTTGGTGCCTTTGCTGCGCTCGGTGCCGATCGAGGCATACCACTCGCCACCGTTGTTGATGATGTGGGGGATGTTGGAGAGCGTCTCGGCGTTGTTCAGCACGGTCGGGCGATTCTGGAAGCCGATCACCGTCGGGAACGGCGGCTTGGTGCGGGGTCGCGCCTGTGAGCCTTCCAGCGACTCGATCAAGGCCATCTCCTCGCCAGCGATGTAGGCGCCACTGCCGAGCCGGGTGCGGACGTGGACGTTCTTGCCGGTGCCGAGCACATTATCGCCCAGCAGACCGAGCGCGTAGGCGTCAGCGACCGCTTTGCGGAAACGCCTGACCGCCAGGGCATGCTCGCCACCGATGTAGTTGTAGCCCGTTTTTGCGCCGATCGCGAGACAGGCGATCATGATGCCCTCAAGAAGCTGGTGCGGGTCGGATTCGATCAGGCGGCGGTCTTTGTAGACATTCGGCTCGCCTTCATGCGAGTTGACGACGACGAATTTCGGCCAGGCTTGCGTATCGCGACCACCGGCCCACTTGATACCAGCCGGGAATCCCGCGCCACCACGGCCACGGACATTGGCGGTCTGGACCTCGGCGATGATCTCGTCCTGCGTCATCTCGGTCAACGCCTTGAAATAGGCCTGGTATCCACCGGCAGCAATGTAATCCTCGATGCTATCGGGATCGATGATGCCGGCTTTGGCAAGCAAAATGCGACGTTGACGGCCGAAGTAGGGATTGTCGCTCAACGGCGGGATCGATTCGAACGGCAGGTCATCTCGCACACCAATCGCCGGAAGATCGGGATACTGCCCGCGTCCCACGGCATCAGCGAGCGTCGCTGCCGATTCGAGCGTGATATTACCGTAGAGCACCGGCCGACCACCCGGACCGGAGACCTCGACGGCCGGATCGGCCCAAACCCAGCCACCGCTCCCGACGCCCTTGACCATGTGTGTTTCGGATAGGTCAGAAAAATACTCTGAGAGGAACTGAAAAATCTCACGTGCGCCTTTGGCGAAGGTATCTTCGCTTAATCCGACGCGGATGATCCATTTGGCCCGTTCATTGCGAGCCTGTTGCTCGCGAACCTCATCGACGTACGACTGAAACGACTGTGTGCTGGTCAGCAAGGCCGTCCCCCTGTTTGGCTGGCAGCGGGTGCCGCAGATGTGAAAATGCGCCAACCTGAACGGACGGCGCGGATGACTGCGTCACCTGAACTGCGTGAAGCATAGCACAAGCTATTTCTGCGCCGAAGGACCGGCCTTGCTGAATTTGTAACTAGCGAGAGCGCAGCCACTCCAGGACTTCTTCGCCGTGGTTCTCGGCGTCTTTGACGACCCAGGACTTGGCGATCTTGCCCTCTTCGTCGATGGCGAAGGTGGTGCGGATGATGCCCTCGCTCGTCTTACCAAACGAGGTCTTCTCGCCCCACGCACCGTAGGCCTTGGCGACGGCAGCGCCTTCATCGGCAAGCAACGGGAAGTTGAGGTTGTTCTTCTGGGAGAACTTGCGGTGGCTATCGACGCCGTCGGCACTGACGCCGAGAATCTGCGCGCCAGCCGCACGGATATCAGCATTGGCGTCGCGGAAACTGCAAGCTTCCTTGGTGCAGCCAGCGGTGTCGTCCTTGGGATAGAAGTAGAGAATCGTCATCTTGCCCTGCTGATCAGCGAGGCTGATTTCGTCGCCATCGCCGCTGAGGAGGGTAAATTGTGGAGCTTTCTCACCGGCCTGTAGTGGCTGTGCCATCTGGGTGGATCCTTTCTCTGATGTCACGTCCAAATCCCTATGGTACTGCAACGCAGAGTGATCCGGGTGTCTTCCATCGTTGATAGCCGGTGGCGGCTACCAGGAATAGACGCTGATGGTGTTGTGATTGGCGTCGTAGAGGGTGATAGTGTCGCCGTCGTTGTTCCAGACGGCTTTGCAGTGACCCCAGTAGAGGATATCCGGGGCTGGTTCGCCAGTGCAGACATGCACGGTGACCGTAGCGGATGGCTGCAGGATGTAATTCGGGAAGGTGAAGACGTGATCGGCAATGTCGGAGAGCGTCCAGCCCGTGAGATCGACAGGTTGGGAGCCGAGATTCTGAATAAAGGTCAACTCGCCATCCTGATCCCGACCCACGGGGGGATCGTAGACGACATCGACAATGGCCACCTCGCCCGCCGCAACACTCGTCACTGGCTGGTTCGCCTCGGTCGGCGTTGGTGGTGGAGGCTCCGTCGGGGCCGGGGTTGCGGTCGGCGGTTGCGTGGGTGTCGCGGTTGGCGGCACTGACGTCGGCGTGGCGGTGCTGGGCTCCGGAGTCGGGGAGGGCGAGGACGTTGAGGTTGGTGATGGCTCGGGCGATGGAGTAGCCGTTGGGTCGGCCTCAACAGCGACAAGTGCGCTCTCGACATCGGTGCTGGTTGGTTCGGGAAGTTCCGTGGCGCTGGCGAGGGAGGATTCCGGGCTGGGCGGCACGGTCAGCGTCAAATCGCCATCAGACGAATCGCCGCCGCAGGCGCCGACCACCGCGAGCAACGGCAGGATCAAGAATAGATGTAGAGCGTACCTAGCGACGCCATCCTTCGACATCGATCACCTTGTCACGATCGCTCAAGCGGGGACCGATACGGCGCGCCAGCAGCCCGGCAGCCACAGCCACAGCACCGCTTGCTCCGAGCAAGCCAGCTTTCTTCAATCGACCCGTCTTCTTCGGCTCTTCTGCTGCGACAACCGGCATCTCGCGCCAGGCAACGGCCTCGCGACGAGTTACGCGACGCACGAACGGAAGACTGAAATCGACTTCGACTTCGGATATGCGCACGCCCTCTTGTGGCGCGTTGGCTGGGGGGATAGGAGCGGAAGACTCTGCCGCCCGGTTGAAGCGTTCGCGACGGCGGGCAGCGACACGCTCGGCAATCTGCAGGATATCCGGCGCCAGCGCAACCGCCAGTCGGGTCAGGTTCGCCGGTGTGCTCGAGCGGTCGGGGCTGAGCGCTGATGCTTGCTCGGAAGCACGAATTTGAAGCTGTCGTGACATGTAAGCGGTTCCCGATCTTGTGATGTACGAGACGCACTAGCATAGTAACCCGAGCGTCATGGTAGGCGCAAGATAGTCAACGATCCCGATAACGCAGAAAATCGGCGAACTGCACGACCTCGCGCTGCTGCTGATCGCTCAGTTGAGCGACTTTACGAGCAGCTGCCTCGAATCCCTTTGGGCTCTCGAGCATCTCACCGATGATCTCCAGCAAGAGCCCGGGGAGATCTTGCCCGACGGCGGCGGCGATGCCACCAAGAACCTCGATTCCCGGCGTAACATCACCACTCTCGATGGCGTAGAGATTGGTATGCGAAGTGCCGGCACGTTTCCCGAAATCTCGCAGCGACATGCCGCGCTCAGCACGCAACCGGCTGACGACCTGGCCAGCGGCTCGACGGTAACGCTCTTCATGCTTGATCGCCTCACCAGACATGGGATATCCGCCTCTCGTGGTTGCGACGACATGAGCATACGCCACAACGAACGCTAGAATAAGCTCAATAGAGTGATTGAGCTTGGCAAAAGGAGCCGAACGAATGTCGGAGAGCAAGGAAAACGGGCAGCCGGAGATGCGCATTGGCCACGATTCGCTGGGGGACATGCCGGTCCCGGCCCACGTGCACTACGGCGTGCAGACGATGCGAGCGGCGCAGAACTTCCCCATCAGTGACCTACGCTTCCCACGCCGCTTTATCCGGGCGATTGCGCAGATCAAAGGCGCGGCTGCGGAGGTGAATCAGGCGCTGGGTCTTCTGGATGAAGAGCGGGCGACGGCGATTCGCCAGGCCGCAGCCGAGGTGGCCGAAGGTAAGCACGACGCGGATTTCCCGCTCGATATCTTCCAGACCGGCTCGGGCACCTCAACCAACATGAACGCCAACGAAGTGATCTCCTCCCGCGCCAACGAAATCCTGGGCCAGCCGCGCGGGGCGGTTTCGCCGGTGCACCCGAACGACCACGTCAACATGGGTCAGTCGAGCAACGACGTGATCCCGACCGCCATCCACCTCTCGGCACTGGCGGCGGTCCATGAGGATTTACTGCCCGCTGTCGACCGGCTCGAACGTTCGCTTCAGCGACAGGCCGAGGCGCTGATGGACGTCGTCAAGACGGGTCGAACGCACCTGCAAGACGCCACGCCGATCCGGCTGGGGCAAGAATTTGAGGGCTACGCGAGCCAGCTGACCCTCACCAAGCGACGACTCGACGCCGCAATCGCCGAATTGCAGGAGGTTGCGCTGGGTGGCACCGCTGTCGGCACCGGCATCAATACGCACGCCGAGTTCTCAAGCCGCGTCTGCGCGATCCTGAGTGAAGAAAATGGGTTCGAGGTTCGTGAGACCGAGCATCATTTCCAGGCGCAGAGCACGATCGATGGCGTGGTGATGGCCAGCGGTGCGCTGAAGACGCTGGCTGTCAGCCTGATGAAGATCGCCAACGATATCCGCTGGCTGGGGTCTGGCCCGCGTGCCGGCATCGGCGAGATCGAGATCCCGGCAACCCAGCCTGGCTCATCGATCATGCCGGGCAAGGTGAATCCGGTCATCGCCGAGTCGGTTGCGATGGTGGCGGCGCAAGTGATTGGGAACGACACGACGATCGCGATTGCGGGCAGCTCCGGCAACTTCGAGCTGAACGTAATGCTGCCAGTTGCTTCCTATAATCTGCTGCAATCAATCGAGATTCTGGCGGCCTCATGCGAGAACCTGGCCGAGCGCTGCGTCGACGGCATTCAGGCCACCGAGCGTGGACCGGAGATGGTCGAGAAGGGATTGATGATCGGCACGGCGCTCGCGCCGGTGATCGGCTATGAGAAGGCCGCCGAGATCGCCAAGACCGCCGCAAAGGACGGCCGCACGATCCGCGAGGTCGCCCGCGAGATGACCGACCTCAGCGAAGCCGACCTCGACAAGATCCTCGACCCCAGCACCATGACCCATCCGGGGGAGTAAGAAAGAGGCGTTTCAGATCGGCTCGGACCCAGATAAAGTGGTACATGCTGATTTGACAATGTTGGGTGTTCGGCCTAGGTTGGTGGGGAGTTTCACAAATCGAATCGGGCAGGTCCGGTGTGGCGCGGAGATGTTGCGCCGGGGACCGCCCTGAGGTTCCCACGGTTGCCGGTCCCTGCTCGCCGTCCAATTAAGGAAGGGCTGGGACACTCATGGGTACCCGCAAGCGTCAGATCAATCGACGGCAATTCCTGAAAGGAAGTGCTGCTGCGGGCGCGATGGCCGCGTTGAGTGCGCCGCTAGCAGCAAGTGCATCGGAGGACGGATTGGGATGGTTTGCACCGCATGCCGACATCGAGGAGATCTCGATCGTCGAGCTGCAGGCGATGATGGAGGCCGGGACGCTGACCTCACGACAGCTGACCGGCATGTATCTGGAGCGTATTCGGCATCTGGATCAGGATGGCCCGAAGCTCAACTCGTTCATTGAGACCAGCAAGGAGTCGCTGCGGATCGCCGACCAGATGGACGCCGAGCGACGTGCCGGGAACGTGCGCGGACCGCTGCACGGCATCCCGATCGCACTGAAGGACAACATCGACACAGTCGATGATCTGAAGACGGCGGCGGGCTCGCTGGCGCTGGTCGATTCGATGCCCTTGCAGGACGCGACGGTGGCTTCGAATCTGCGTGAAGCTGGGGCGATTCTGCTCGGCAAGCTGGGGCTGAGTGAGTGGGCGAATTTCCGCGGCAACCAGTCGTCGAGCGGCTGGAGCGGTCGCGGTGGTCAGGTTCGCAATCCTTACATTATTGATCGCAGCCCGTGTGGCTCAAGCTCGGGATCGGGGACCGCACCATCGGCGAATCTTGTGACGGCTGCGCTGGGGACCGAGACGAACGGATCAATTGTCTGCCCATCGAACAATTGTGGCCTGGCCGGCATCAAGCCGACGGTCGGGCTGACAAGTCGCGCTGGTGTGGTGCCAATCTCGCATACCCAGGACACCATCGGGCCGATGGCGAGGTCGGTGGCCGATGCCGCGGCGGTGCTGAGCGCCATTGTGGGCCAGGACGATCGGGATGAGGCGACGGCGGAAGCGCGGAATATCAGTAACGACTACACACAGTTCCTCAATCCTGAGGGATTGAGCGGTGCACGTATCGGCATCGCTCGCAGTCTCTTCGGCTTCAGCCCAGAAACGGACAATGTGATCAACGGCGCGCTGCAGGCGATCTCGGACGCGGGTGCGACGCTGATCGACAAGGTCGAATTTCCAGATATTGACATGAAAGCCGCCGGTGACGCGAGCTTCCAGGTGATGCTCTATGAGCTCAAGTGGGATCTCGAAGCCTATCTGGCTGGACGGACTGACAACTCACCGAAGACCCTGGCCGATCTGATCAAGTTCAACGAGGAGCACGCCAACGAAGAGTTGCAGTGGTTCGGGCAAGAGCTCTTCTACCAGGCGCAGGAGAAGGGACCGCTGACCGATGCCGACTACCTGGAGGCATTGAAGGCGAGTCGCGACGTGAGCCGAGCCAGCCTGGACGCAGCGCTCGATGGTCAAGAGCTCGATGCGATCGTCGCGCCGACCGGATCACCGGCCTGGCCGATTGACCTGATCAACGGCGACCACTTCCTGGGAGGTAGCTCTTCGATGGCAGCGCGAGCAGGCTATCCACTGATCTCGGTACCAGCTGGATTCATCCACGGCCTGCCGATCGGGATCACGTTCATGGGTCGGCAATGGGATGAGAGTCGATTGATCACGCTGGCTTCGGGTTTCGAGGCGGTGACCAAAGCGCGCCGGAAGCCGGAATATCTGCCGACACTGGCGTATTAGCGCAGGGCATCCTACATCGGAGGTTTGTTGGTGCGAGAGATACCGTTCAGCCGTATCGTACTTGCCCTGATCGGGGCAGCGCTTTGGGGCAGGGCCATTGCGAGCCCGAGCTTCAGCGACTCGGTGATCCTTGAGATCGCGATGGCGTTGCTGGGCAGTATGTTCCTGGCCTGGCTGATCCAGTCATGGCTCAGTGTGATCGTCATCCCGGCTGGCTATATCCTGGGCATGTACTTCGTGCGGGCAAGATCGCCGGAGAGCGTCGACATCTCGCTCGTCGAGGCCGTGTTGTTCGTCCTGCTTGCCATAATCGGTCCTGCCGTCGGCACCCTGCTCATCCATCGACGCCGAGGAGGAGCTCCAGCGGGGTAGTGCACTCTAGAAGTAGCTTTCTCGCCCAACTGAGGCCTATGGTTGGGGGGTAGGTTTCGCTGGGTGATGGAGGCTGCAGATGAGCCGCCGGATGCAACGCATGAATCGCCGGCAGCTGTTGAGGATTGGGGTTGCCGGTGCGGCGTTGACGCTGCAGGGGATGGCTTCGGCGGATGGTCGACCGGGATTCACGCCGCTGGGATCGTCGGGATTTCTGCCGATCGATCCGGATAGTGGCTGGGCCGTGCCAACGGTCGGCGTTGAAGAGCGCACGATCGCCGAGCTCCAGCAGATGATGGCGGATGGGACACTGACAGCGCGCCAGATCACGACGCGCTATCTGGCCCGTATCCGGAATATCGACTCACAAGGTCCAACACTTAAGGCATTCATCGAAACCAACCCTGATGCGTTGCGAATTGCCGACCAGCTCGATGCGGAACGCCGTGCCGGCAAGGTTCGCGGACCGTTGCACGGCATCCCGATTGCACTGAAGGACAACATCGACACGGCCGACGGGATGAAGACGACGGCTGGGTCGCTGGCACTGGTCGATTCGATGCCGCTGCGCGACGCGACGGTGGCGGAGAAGCTGCGCCAGGCCGGTGCGATACCGCTGGGCAAGACGAACCTCAGCGAGTGGGCGAATATGCGCAGCTCCTACACCTCCAGCGGCTGGAGCGCACGCGGTGGGCAGACGCGTAACCCTTACGACACTGGCAGGAATCCCGGCGGATCCAGCTCGGGGTCGGCGGTGGCGGTCTCGGCAAATCTGGCAGCGGCGGCGCTGGGGACCGAGACCGATGGCTCGATAGCCTACCCGGCAAGCCTGTGCGGGGTGGTCGGGCTCAAGCCGACGGTCGGGCTGACGAGCCGGGCCGGGATCGTGCCGATCTCACACACGCAGGACTCGGTCGGCCCAATGACGCGCACGGTGGCCGACGCTGCAGCGGTATTGACGGCGATTGCTGGTGGCGATGATCGGGATCCAGCGACAGGCGATGCGCCCCCAGCCAAGGACTACACGACGTTTCTTGATCGCGAGGGGCTGCGCGGGGCGCGGATTGGCGTGACGAGGTCGCTCTTCGGCTCCGGCGCGGCGTCGGACTCGATAGTGAATGGCCTGCTTTCAATCATGGCCGATGCCGGGGCGACGGTTGTCGATCCTGCCTGGCTCGACACCTCGGGCGGTGGAGCAGAGAATCTGCTGCTGCTCTATGAGTTCAAGTGGGATATCGAGGCCTATCTGGCGGGTCGAACAGAGAATTCGCCGAAGGCGCTTGGCGATCTGATTGAGTTCAACTTCGACCATGCCGGGCAGGAGTTGCAGTGGTTCGATCAGGCGGTGTTCTTGCAGGCCAACCAGATGGGGCCGTTGAGCGACGCAGATTACCAGTGGGCGCTCGGTGCAAGCCGTGACGCAAGCCGCCGGAGTCTGGACGCCGCGCTAGATGATCAAGATCTGGATGCGTTGATCGCCCCGACCGCACCGACGGCGTGGCCGGTTGACCTCGGGAGTGGCGATTACGCGGGGAGCAGCAGCTCAGCGGTCGCTGCGCGAGCCGGCTATCCGCTGATCACGGTGCCAGCAGGCTTCTCAGGCAATCTGCCGGTCGGCATCACGTTCATGGGCCGGCGATGGGACGAGGGGAAGCTCATCAAGCTCGCTTCGGGGTTTGAAGCGAGGGTAGCGGCACGGCGGGAGCCGAGATATTTGTCATAACGTTCACATATAGATCAGCTCTTCTTACTCCAGCCTGCCCCGAATGCGACACCAAGACCAGCACCAAGCGCGACACCAACGGCGATGTTGTCGAGGGCTACGCCGATCGACATGCCGATAGCGATGCCTATCGCCAAGCCGAGGGCGAGCTGCTGGCTATCCTGGTCATCTTCTTTTTTATCGACTTCGGGCTTGTCTTCGGACTCTTGCTTCGATGGATCATCCACGATGAGATTTCCCGCCAATCAACCGGATTTACCCCTCAACCATGCCACTGGGTGCAGACCGCTAGCTGGAATGCTGCATTCGGACCAGCAGCGGCATGACGTAGCAGCCTATCGCTGCACCGAAGGCAATGCCGAGGAACTGGGTTACGCTATCGGGGGTGATATCGAAGCTGGTCGTCGAGATCCAGTAACCCAATAGACCTCCGGCAACCGCTCCAGCGATGAGACCGCCGATCGTCCAGGGAAGCACCTGCGTCGCGTGTTCATGCTGATTCCAGATCTCATGACTGACGGCATAGCCGATGCCGCCACCCATCGAGAAACCGAGCGATGCAGTAGTGGAATCACCTATCAGAATGCCGATAAACCCAAAGATAATCGCGCCGATCATGACGCCATAGATTTCGTTGGATGCGTTGCGCTCCCACCAGGTGCGGGTTTGCGGCTGATCAGACCGTTGATCAGACATAAAGGCGACCTTGCCTCTCACGATACACGCACGTGCTCCATGCGATTGCGGGCATCAAGGTTATCATGCAGCGGTGTTCCGCCAGATCGAGACAATCAGCACACGTGCGCGGCGGAGTACGGTCTAGAATAGGTAGCAACGGCGATTCAGAGAGCTGAGGGCAGGCATCTATCATGGCCAAGCAACGAACTGATCAACCAAGCGAACAAGAGCAGGTCGGGCGGGCGATTCGGCAGGCGGAGGCGTCGATGATGGTGACGCAGCCTTGGGATCCCAAGGAGACGAGCGGGCTACGCTCCTATCCCCCGCCAGAGCGCTGGGACGATTGGGAGGAGCTGGACCCAAGGGCCTGGCCGGAGCGGGTCTCGCGGCGCTACAGCATCGTGCCGACGATCTGCTTCAACTGCGAGGCGGCCTGCGGGCTGCTGGCCTACGTCGACAAAGAGACACTGCGCATTCGCAAGCTCGAGGGCAACCCGATGCACCCAGGCTCGCGAGGCCGCAACTGCGCCAAGGGTCCGGCGACGGTCACGCAGGTCTACGACCCCGACCGCATTCTCTATCCATTGAAGCGGGTGGGTGAACGTGGGGCCGGCCAGTGGGTGCGGACGACTTGGGACGAGGTGCTGGATACGTTTGCGGGCCGGATCCGATCGGCCTTGCTGGAAGAGCGGCACAACGAGATCATGTACCACGTCGGCCGTCCAGGCGAAGACGGTTATATGGAGAAAGTGCTGCAGTCGTGGGGCGTCGACGGCCACAACTCTCACACCAACGTCTGCTCGGCTGGGGCGCGCTTCGGCTATGGTGCCTGGATGGGGATCGACCGGCCATCGCCCGATCACAGCAACGCACGCTTCATTCTGCTGATCTCTTCGCATCTGGAGACTGGCCACTATTTCAACCCGCACGCCCAGCGCATCATCGAGGGCAAGATGAAGGGTGCGACGCTGGCGGTGATGGATCCGCGCCTCTCGAACACGGCCTCGATGGCGGACGAGTGGATGCCGACCTGGCCAGGATCGGAGCCAGCTGTGCTGCTGGCGATGGCCAAGGTGATCCTCGATGAGGGGCTGGAGGACCGCGAGTTCATCCGCCGCTGGGTCAATTGGGAGACCTACCTGCGCAACGAGCGTCCCGATCTGCCACTGACCGTCGAGAGCTTTATTGTGGCGCTGCAGGATCTCTACGCCCGCTTCACGCCGGAGTTTGCGGCGCAGGAGAGCGGCGTCGAGGCGGAGCAGATCGTGCGCCTGGCGCGTCAGATCGGCGAGGCAGGCTCACGACTGGCGACGCACAACTGGCGCTCGGCATCGGCGGGCAATCTCGGTGGCTGGCAAGTGGCGCGCTGCCTCTTCCTGCTAAATGTCCTGACCGGATCGGTCGGTACCGAGGGCGGCACATCGCCGAACGCCTGGGACAAGTTCGTGCCTCGCACCTGGCAGAAGCCGGGACCACAGCGACAGTGGAACGAGATCTCCTGGCCGAAGGAGTACCCGCTGGCTCACCATGAGATGAGCTTCCTGATGCCGCACCTGATGCGCGAGGCGGGCGAGCAAGCCAAGGTAGACGTCTATTTCACCCGTGTCTACAACCCGGTCTGGACCAACCCGGATGGTTTCTCATGGATCGAGCTCCTGACGAACGAGGATCAGATCGGTCTGCACGCTGCGTTGACACCGACCTGGAACGAGACGGCCTGGTATGCCGA
>CAYNTE010000086.1:0-12608 GCA_964399615.1 uncultured Thermomicrobiales bacterium | reverse complement strand
TGAAGGGTCAACACTCGATGTTACTGGTGCAACCTTCAGCGACAACCAGTCACTAGCTGGTGGTGCGATCTTTGTCAATGAGGACAATCAAAATCTTCAGACAATTGAAGACAGCACCTTCAGTGAGAACCGCGCTCAATTAAGTTCGAGCAACAGTTGGGGTAACGCTGCTGCGATATTCGTTGGTGAAGACTCGAAGCTCCAGGTCACCAACACCGATTTCCTCAGCAACCAGGCTGAGAGTCACGGCGGTGCGGTCTTCATCGACAATGGAGCACATCTAACCCTGCAAGGCGGTACTTTCGTATCCAATTCGTCCCAGCGGGACGACCCTGAGAGCGATGATGTCATCTACTCCAACGGCGGGGCGATCTTCTTCGACAGGTCTTCGACTTCCAAGATCACCGATGTCAAATTCGAAAGCAACCGGGCAAACGATGGTGGCGCGATACTCATCCAAGACGGTTCGCAGGTGGGTGTCGAAGGCAGCCAGTTCATCAAGAATGTTTCAGCTGCATCTGGTGGCGCCATCTTCAGCGACGGCAACCTGACCCTGAAGACCAGTACCTTCAAGGAAAATTCAGGGATCGATGGGGCTGCGGTCTACCTGCAGGCAAGCAGCAGCGCGGAAATCTCTAACAACCGGTTCGAGAGCAATAAGGTGGTCACTCGTTCGAGCGGTACAGGCGGAAACGGCACGATCTTCGTTCGGGAGGGAGTGTCGCCCGTACTGACAGACAACGTATTCGAAGCCAACGCCTCCGAGAACAATGCAGCAGGGATCTTCGTCCGAGAAGGCGCCACGATCACTGTCAACGGTGGGGCGTTTAGCTACAACACGGCAGCGCATTTCGGAGGGGCGATATCCACTGAACCAAACACCAGCTTCACTGTCACTGATGTGACATTCACCGGTAATGAATCCGTCGCTGGCGGCGCGGTATATGTCGGTGAATCTAGCGAAGATCTGAAGGTTGTTGACAGCACGTTTGACCAGAACAAAGCATTGTTCGACGCAGAAGAGAATTGGGGCAACGGCGCGGCGATCTACATTGCAGAACAATCGCGACTCCAAGTCAGCGGAACGGACTTTTTGGAGAATCAATCTAAGAATCACGGCGGGGCGGTCTTCATCGACAACGAGGCAGAACTCACGCTTTCCGGCGGTTCGTTCGTTTCTAATTCAACTACCGGCTCTGCCGACGGCGGTGCAATCTTCATTGACAACGACGCAAGCGCCACCGCCACCGATGTCACGTTCACGTCCAATACGGCATTCAAGGGCGGTGCCATTCTGAGCGATCCCGGCTCACAGCTAACGATCCTTGGGGGAACGTTTGAGGAGAACTCGGCTGGCGATGCTGGGGGCGCGGTCTACGTTCGAAATTCGTTGAGTTTGACCGACGCCACATTCATCCATAATCATTCAATAGACGCCGGGGCTGTCTTTATTGGTGGCAACGGCACAGTGCAGATTGCCGGTATCTCATTCATTGAGAATCATGCGACTGGTGAATCAGGATCGGATGGTGGGGCGGTATTCGTCGACGGTCCGAGTAGTGAAGACGAACCGGCTTTCTCCATCGATGGATCGACGTTTACAGGCAACACATCCGAAGATGATGGCGGCGCAATCTATATCAGTACACCGGGCGACTTGATTGTTTCGAACAGTACCTTCACTTCGAATCAAGCGGTGCCACGTATGCAGGATGGTCAACAAGTTTCGGGTGACGGTGGTGCGATACACAGTCTCGGAACCCTGATCGTTCAGACGAGTGTCTTCGATCAGAATCTCGATAGCTTGGATGATGGTGGCGCGATCTACAGCAACGGCCTGCTGACTGTTACTGACTCCGAATTCACGAATAATACGGCCGGCGAGAATGGCGGTGCCGTATTTGGCTCGGAACGTAGTGAGATCTCGATTGCGCGCAGCCAGTTCACGGGTAATCGAGCTAATGATGATGGTGGGGCGCTCTACGAATATGGATCGCAACCTGCCACTATCACGCAGTCCTCGTTCGCCGGCAACACCGCAGGCAGGGTTGCTGGGGCTATCGGGACCAACTACGGCCCGATCAAGATTGACCAGACAAGCTTCGCAAACAACCAGGCGGATATCTACGGTGGAGCGCTGTTTAACGCTGAGGGGCACGTGGAAATCTTGTCGTCAACGTTCAGCGAGAATGCCACCGGCATTACCGGTGCGGCCATCTCGGGCAACGACTTCAACGGCCCAGGAACCTTGACAATCCGCTGGACAACGATCTTTGGCTCTGGCGCTCCACTCGTTGAGATAGAGGGGCCGACGACGTTTGAGGGCGTGGTGCTCGCAGGTTCGGCAGAGAGCTGCTACTACTACGTTCCTCAGAACGCCCTGTCCAGCACCAACAGTGTCTCGGACGACGACTCCTGCCAGATGAGCGGTAGTAACAGTGCCGCTCCACTCGTAGGTTTCGCACAGACCGCCGACGTCTATGGCGTCACGCAGACCTATTATCTGGTCGCACGCAGTGGCCCCGTGCACGATGCTGGAGGCTCCGCTTGTCCTGACCTCGACCAGTTGGGTCAGGTGCGACCGCAAGGCGCGGCGTGTGAGCTGGGAGCGATCGAGGAGCAGTTCTTCGATTACGATCCCCTGGTTGTATGTGCAAATCGCTGGAATGGTTCGCTCAGCGTTCCGGGTCGTGCTGGCTGTGGGCGTGGTGAGGATGAGGTCAAGATCCCAACACCGTTCTTCGATCAGGTTGAGCTTTGTGTCAACAATTGGAATGGTGCAGTGCGGATCAACATGCAAGGTGGCGATTGCGAGCGTAGTGAGCACGCGGTGATGGTTGACGGGTTCGGTGAAACCTCGTTCTGTGTCAATAACTGGAATGGCACCATGCGTATGAGCCAGTCGTGCAGCCGGTCTGAGCACCAGATACTGCTTTAGGACTGGTCTGAGAAGTTTGCTCTGAGTTCGGACCCTTAGCGCCCCCAACCTTCGGGAGGGTTGCGCAAGGGTCCGAACTCGGCGTGCCAGTACTCGCGCAATTCCTCGCAAAGGCCTTGCTCATTGAAGCGCAAGATCAGGCAGCCGGGAAGCGTGACACGATCGTCCGATGCGCCAGACACTGCGGCCCAGCCAGCATCCCGCATCGTTGCCCACCACTCGACAACGACGTGGTCGCCATCGACGAACAGCTCGCCGAATTCGAGCCTCAGATCTTGTTGCGTTTGGGTTGCCGCCCGCCAGTACTCCTTGATCGCCGCCCGACCAACGGACGCGGGCCGAAACGGCGAAGAAAGGTAGCGTCCATCCTCGGTAAAGAGCTCGGCAACAGATTCGACGTCTTTCTGCAGCCACGCAGCGCGGTAGGCCTCGATCCATTGGAGATACGTCTGGGGCATGCTGGCCTCTTTCATTCGATCAATGCTATGGATCGTAGCGTAGGACGAAGATCAAACCCTGCGCATCAGAATGACCTCGTAATTGTCAGAGGGGATTTGACAGACTCGCACAGATTACTGATGATGCCGTGGCAGAACTTTTGGCGAGCAGTTGCAGCGAGAGGAGCACCGGGGTGGCGTTCGAGGATTTGAAGAGCAAGGTATGCGAGGAGATCGACCGCAACGCGGATCATCTCATCTCCAACGTCGGCGATCCGGTGTTCTTCGAACCGGAGTTGGGCTTCAAGGAATTCAAGACGGCCAAGGTCGTGGGCCGTGAATTTGCGCGACTTGGCCTGGCCTATGATGAAGAGATCGCGATCACCGGGCTGAAGACGACCGTTTCTGCGGGTTCGGGTGCGGGGCCGAACGTGGCGGTCATCGGTGAGCTTGACTCGGTACTCGTTGCCGATCACCCTCATGCAGACCCCGAGACTGGGGCCGCGCACTGTTGCGGCCACAACGCGCAGATCACAACCATGCTGGGTGTGGCGAACGGGTTGCTGAAGTCTGGCGTGCTCGATCAGCTCAATGGCCGCGTCACGTTCATCGCCGTTCCTGCCGAGGAGTTTGTCGAGATCTCCTACCGCAACGAGCTGCGCAAGGCCGGCAAGATCGAGTTCCTGGGCGGGAAGAGCGAGATGATCCGGCTCGGCGCGTTCGACGACGTCGACATGGCGATGATGGTGCACGGTGCATCCGACTCGAATTTCGACAAGGTCGCCAGTGTCGCCGAATCAAACAACGGCTTCATCGGCAAGCAGGCGCGCTTCGTGGGCAAGGCCGCGCATGCAGGTGGTGCGCCGCACCGAGGTATCAATTCACTCTACGCCGCGCAGATTGCGCTTTCCGCAATCAACGCACAGCGCGAGACCTACCGCGACGACGACACCGTGCGAATTCATCCTATCCTGACGCGCGGCGGCGATCTGGTGAATGTCATCCCGAATGACGTCCGCTTCGAGACGATGATTCGCGGCAAGACTGCCGATTCAATTGCAGGCGCTGACGCCAAGGTGGATCGCGCGCTCAAGGCTGGTGCGCTGGCACTTGGCGCTCAGGTCGAAATCACGACACTGCCGGGCTATATGCCGCTGGTCAATGACCCCACGATGACGCAGTACTTCAAAGAGAATTTCCTGACGATGTATGACGATGATGATTGGGTCGTGCACGGGCACCGCACGGGCTCGACCGACATGGGCGACATCTCGTACATCATGCCGGCCCTGCATCCGCACGTGGCGGGATTCTCAGGCGCCGGGCACGGCAGCGATTGGGCGATCAAAGACAAATATCTGGCCTATGTCCTGCCCGCCAAGCTGATGGCCATGACCGTGATCGATCTGCTGGCTGGCGGCGCACAGGGTGCTAAGAGCATTCTCGATGGATACAAGCCGCTGATGTCAAAGGAAGAATACCTGGCGTTCATGCGCAGCAATGCTCGTGAAGAGACTTTCGATGGAATGAGCGTCTAGGCAGATCGTTTACAGGTGTCACGATCGATTCTGCTCGCTCTGGCGTTCACCGCCATGGCTGCTACATCGAATCTGCAGATCTATAGCGTCTTGACTCCATCGATCGCTGATGATCTGGCGCGCTCCGCGGCATTTGTCGGCGGTATGCGCACCATCTCTGCTGTCGTATCAATCCTGCTGGCCGCGCCTTTGGGCAGGTTGTCGGACAAGATGCCGCGGAAGCGCCTCATCCTGGCTGGTTACCTGCTGCTCGCCCTGACGGGGATCCTCGGGGCGCTAACCGTCAATGTCTACTGGCTGGTGGCCTACGCGCTGGTCGCAGGCATGGCCGAGATTACACTCTTGCCTCTGGTTCAAGCTGCGATCGGCGACTACGAACGCGGCGAGGTCGCCGACCGGGCAGCTGGCGTTGTCATCGGCTCATTCGGACTCTCTGGAATCATCATCGCCCCGTTGGCTGTTGCGCTGGCGGATCTCAGCAGCTGGCGCGTTTCGATGGGTATCCTCGTCGCCATCGCGACGGTCGGGTTTATCGGTGTGTACCGGCTGCTTCCCACCGTGGCGGTTGAGCAAGGCAACGAACCGGAAGCGTTGAATCTGAGATTGCTACGTAGCAAGCCTGGGCTTGTGCCGATGCTCGTCAGCAACTGGATGCGATTTGCAATTCACTTCGGGATCATCCTTTTCATCGCTGCCTACTTCACCGATGTTCATGGCGTCGCTGACGGCCGAGTCGGCATCTACTTCAGCATCGGTTCGATGATGTTTCTTCTAGTGGCGATGTCGACTGGCCTCATTGTGAGAACAGTGGGACGGCGAACCTCGCTCATCGGTGGAAGTGTCTTGCTTGTCCTTGGTCTGTCAATCGCCTATCGCTCGTCGGTCTCCTTGCTCGTGGTCGGCATCTCGCTGTTGATCGTCATCGCCTGCATGTCACTCCTCGAGAGTAGTGCCCTGGCCTTTCTCTTGGATCGGGCCGGTTCATCACGCGGTCTGGTGCTATCGGTGAACGAGATGGGCGCGGCAATAGGCGGGATGATCGGGAGTGGTCTCGGTGGGCTGGCATTGAGCGTGGCTGGGTATGGCGGGCTTGGTTGGTTGCTTAGTGCGCTTTCGGCGGTCTCGCTGGTGCTGATTCTGCTCTCTCTGCGGCACAGCGCGTTGGAGCGTTGAGAACGTGCGGTAAGAGAGTTCCAAGGTATTATCAGCAAATTGCGTACAATAGGGGTGTGTCCAATCGGGGAGAAGTGAATAGGAAGGTCGCAATGGGTATCGTAGACAAGATCAAAGACCTGTTCAGCTCGAACCCGTCGATGGTCGATAAGGCAGCTGATGCTGTCGAGCAGAACGTCACCGAGGAGAGGACCGACCAGGTTCTGAACAAGGTGCCGGGCGGCGACAAGGTCGACGAGTACGTGCCCGAGGACGCTGGCTCCAAGGCAGCGGATGCGATGCGCGACAATCTCAAGCGTCCGGGCAATTAGCTATCACGCCGAGATTGCGAGCAGATCCGATCGCACGATTTGACTAAATCGTGAATATGTATGCCCGTTGATTGCACTACCGTGATCATCGGGCACTCCTATTGACTCGAAGCTCATGTAGAATCGAAAGTATCGAAGCCCCACGAGGAAATGCACGTAGGGAGTGCTGCATGAGTTTGTTCGACAAAGCCAAGGACCTTGTTGGTGAGAACAAGGACGAGTTGCTCGACAAAGCCGCGGACGCGGCCGAAGAAAACATCAACGAAGAGACGACGGATTCCATCTTGAATAAGGTCCCCGGTGGCGAGAAGGCCGATGATTTCGTCGGCGACGACACTGGCAAGCAGGTTGGCGATGCCATCCGCGATAACCTCAAGGACAACAACTAGGCGGCGACCGTCGTGCAACAGGTGAAGGCCAACCACCCCGGTAGCACCAACCGGGGTGGTTTTGCGTCCGGTCTGAACGGTGTCTTATTCGGCGACGCCGCACCAATCGACGAGGAGCCGGGCGATCGTCTCCGAAGCGGTCAGTACCTCGGAAATCGAGACGTGCTCGTTGTCTTGATGTGCGACGCGCGCATCGCCAGCCCCATACATGATGCAGTCCATATCTCCAAAGAGAATGAAGTGCCGCATATCAGCACCGTATGGTTCGGCCTCGATCTTTGGAGGCTCACCAGTGGTGGCGCGATGGGCGGCAACGAGCGCCTGCGTAATGGGCGCGTCCTCTGCAGTCTCTGATGGGGCGAACTGGCCACCGAACCATTCGATGACTGGCGGGTGCTCTGCCATCCAGGCGTCCTGGCTGGCAACGCCGTTGATGCGGTCGATAACTTCCTGCTGGAACGTTTCAAGATCTTCGCCAGGAATCAGGCCGAGACGACCCTCAGCGATTAGTTTCTCTGGCACGGTTGAAGCCCACTCTCCGGAGCGAACGACACCAAACGAGATCGGAATCTTGTTCTCCATGTCCCTGTACAGCGGATGATCGAGCGATTGATTGCGCTCGCTCTCCCAGGCCAGCAGATCCTGGAAGATGGGGACGAATTTTTCGACCGCTGATACGCCTTCGTCGCGATATGCACCGTGCGCGGACCGCCCGTGCACTGTCAATCGCATGACGAGCGAACCACCATGAGCGCGCACGAGACCTAAACTAGTCGGTTCGGTGATAAGCGCCGCATTGGCACGATAGCCGCGCAGCATCGTCGAGAGTGCACCAACACCGCCATCTTCCTCGCCGACCGTGGTGTTTACTATCACGTCGCCCGCCAGCCTTATCCCGAGATCGCGAAGAGCATCGAGCGCGATCAGATAGGTGACGAGGCCACACTTCATGTCGCACGCTCCACGACCATAGAGAAGATCGCCCTCGACCTGGCCGCTGTACGGTGGGTACTTCCAAAGGGCAGGATCACCAGCATCCACCACGTCCATGTGCGCATTGAGCAGGATCGAGCGTCCACTTCCGCTGCCTGCCAGCTTGCCTGCCAGGTTTGGACGGCCTTCAAGCGTGCCTTCCATGCCGACGTGCATCTCGTAGGGCTTGATCTCGTCCGGCGTAGACTCCCAGCGATCAACTTCCAGACCGCGAGCAGCAAGCAGCTTCTCAGCATGATCTTGGACTGGTCCCTCGTTGCCAGTTACTGATGGGATCTGGACCAATGCCTGCAGAATCTCGATGGCCTCGTCTCGCTTGCCCTGGATTGTTGACTTGAGTTCTTCTATTGAGCTGACACGGTTCATTGCGTTACCTCTCCTGTTCCGGTGGCAGCGTATCACAGCGCCAGCTCAGCGCATCATGGGCAAGAGCAGCTAGAATCGAGGGTGTAGGGCAGCGAACACAACGGGAGGTAATGGACAACGTGGCCACGAGTGAAAACGACGTTTACCGCGACAGGATTCAGCGCGCACAGCAGGAGATGGCCGCACGGGATGTGGACTATCTCTTCGTGACTCCGAGTTCCGACTTGATATATCTGCTTGGCTACCCAGCGCACTTGTCAGAGCGGCTGACCCTGCTCGGTATTCCACAAGCAGGCGAGCCATTTGTTGTTGCGCCGGAGCTCGAAGCTGTCCGCCTCGATAACCGTAAAGATCTGGTGGACGTGCACGCCTGGGCTGAGACCGAATCGCCAATTGCGCTGGTTGGCCGGCTCGTCGAGGCAGGTGAAGGCTCGACGGTGGTGGTCAGCGATCAGACGTGGGCCAGTTTTCTGCTGAAGCTCCAGAGCGAGCTAGATGAGTCAAAGTTCGAGTCCGCAAATGAGATCCTGCGTGAGCTCCGGATGATCAAGGATGAGGCTGAGATCGCCAACATCCGCGAAGCATCACAGCGCACGGAGCGTGCCTGGGAGCGATTTGTCGAGTCGACAACATTCGAGGGCAAGACGGAGCGGGAGCTCGGCGATGCGCTGGCCAACGAATTAGTTGCCGAGGGATTGAGCGTTCCGACCTTCATGCTTGTCGGAACCGGCGCACATTCAGCCTCACCTCACCACATAACCGGTGAAACCGTAGTCAAGTCCGGCGATGCGATCGTCTTCGACTTTGGCGCTCGCTACAACCACTACACCTCCGACATCACCCGCATGGTGCATGTTGGCGAGCCGCCGGAAGAGTATCGCCAGGTCTACGACATCGTGCTCCAGGCCAACACTGCTGTCCGCGAGCAAGTCGTGCCCGGCATGGCTTGCGAACGAGTCGATGAGATCGCGCGTGAGATCATCACCGAGGCTGGATATGGCGAGTTTTTCATCCATCGCGTCGGTCATGGTCTTGGCCTCGATGCCCATGAGGAGCCCTACATGGTCGGTGGGAACACGATGCCACTGCGCCCAGGGATGGTCTTCTCTGACGAGCCGGGCATCTATCTGGAGGGCAAGTTCGGGGTCCGCATCGAAGACATCCTGGTCGTTACTGAAGATGGTAACGAGAGTTTCAACGCTACCTCCCGCGAGTTGCGGATCGTCGAGTAGGAGCCTGGATGAGCGACCACCGGACAACCTGGTCGGAAGAGGCCACTGTTGACTATCTCGATGCCTCTCCTGTCGCGGTGCCGTCTCGGGCTGAGCAGCTGGCAGTCATCTTGACTCTGCTGCCATTTGATCGAGACGAGGCCTTCACTGTCGCCGAGCTTGGGTGCGGTGAGGGACTCCTGGGCGAGGCAATTGTGACGCTCTTTCCACATGCCCGCTACGTCGCGCTGGACGGATCCGAAGGTATGCGAGAGGCGACCGCGGAGAGGCTTCATGACTATCGCTCACGAGTCGAGATTCTGCCGTTCGACCTGCTGGCTGAAGAATGGCGAGATCAGCTCGATGGTGTCGATGCTGTTGTCTCATCTCTCGTCGTCCATCACCTCGATCATGAGGGAAAGGCGGTGCTGTTTCGCGACATTCACGACCGGCTCACCGAGCGAGGCATCGTGCTGATCGCCGATCTGCTCGAACCCGCCAACGACAAGGTCAACCGGTACTTTGCTGAGACCTACGACGCGGCAGCTCGCGAGCAATCGGAGATCGTCTATGGCAGCGACGAGGGCTATCAGCACTTCCTGAAACTGGAGTGGAATCACTACCTCTACCCTGATCCGCACTCCGACCGGCCCGCGCGACTCTTCGATCAGTTGCGATGGCTGGATGACGCTGGTTTTTCGGGCGTGGATTGCTTCTGGTTGCGTGCCGGTCATGCCATTTTTGGGGGATTCAAAACTGAACGTGTGGCTCCAGCTGGGATTTCCTATGTGGATGCCTTAGCGGCGGCTCAACGCGTGTTGCAACTGGAACAGGGTGAGCGATGAGCGACCTACCGTCGAGCGCTGAGGTTGTCATTGTTGGGGCTGGCATCATGGGCTGTTCGCTGGCCTGGCATCTGGCACAGCGCGGCCAAAAAGACGTCGTCGTTCTCGAGCGCGACTTCATCGGTCGTGGTTCGACGGCAGATGCGGCCGGTGGGATCCGTCTGCAGTTCTCGAGCAGGGCAAACATCGAGCTATCGAAGATCTCGATGGAGTACTGGGAAAACTTTGAAGAGCGCTTCGGTGCGTTCATTAACTTCCGTCAACAGGGGTATCTCTTTCTCCTGACCTCCGAAGAGAATGTCGAGACGTTCGAGCGCAACATGCATCTCCAGCAATCACTTGGCGTGCCGGTTCAGTGGGTACCGCCAAAGGACATCGCCGTGCTTAACCCAGCCGTAAATCTCGATGGTGTGATCGGCGGGACATTTTGTCCGCGAGACGGCTGGGCCGATACCTCGGCCAGTACGATGGGGTTCGCCAGCGCCGCGAGGGCGTTGGGAGTGCGCATCTTTGAGGAGACTTCTGTTACTGGAATTCAGCAGGCCGGGGATCGCGTTACGGGTGTGCAATGTGATGACCACACGATTTCGGCCAGCACCGTCGTGATCTGTGCTGGGCCACAAAGCGGTGCACTTGGGAGACTGGCCGGCTGGGATATCCCGATAGAGCCAGTCCGCCGGATGTCCTGGGTTACTGGGCCGTTCGATGCGTTGCCGCCGAGCCTGCCGTTCACGATCGAGTTTGAGAAATCACTCTACTTCCACCCTGAGAGTGGCGGGTTTCTCTTTGGCATGTCCGATCCGGATGAACCAATCTCTTCTAACAAGACGGTTGATCAGGACTGGTTGCTGAAGACCGTCGAGGCGCTAGTCCACCGCGCGCCAGCATTTGCCGAGGCACCAGTGCGAAACGGCTGGGCTGGGTTCTATGAAGTGTCACCCGACGACAACGCCTTGATTGGCAAGCTTCCTGGTGTCGAGAATGGCTATATCGCCGCTGGGTTCTCGGGCCATGGCTTCATGCAGGGGCCAGCAGTCGGGCTGGTGATGAGTGAGCTGCTGCTCGATGGCAGCGCCAGGTCCGTTGATCTGTCCGAGTTCTCGCCAGCACGCTTCGCCGCGGGCCACCTGCACCGCGAGCACAATGTGGTGTAGGTCGCTATGGTAATCGGTGTCGGCTATATCGAGATCAATGTCTTCGAGGCCCACTCGCTGAAGGAGAAGCGACGTGTCGTGCGGTCGTTGATCGAGCGCACACGTCACCGCTTCAACGCCTCGGTCGCCGAGGTGGACTATCAGGATATCTGGCAGATGGCGGCAATCGGCGTGACCTGTGTCTCGAATTCGTCACAACACGCCGAGTCGATGATCCAGGAAGTGCTGTCTTACCTGGAGCGCAACGTCAGGTTCGGCTCCGTCATTGACATCCACACCGAGATTATTCACGCCGATTAGCGCTACAGCAGCTTCTCCAGATCGGACGTGATCTCTTCTGGGGTAAGCGTCGGGTCCATGACGATACGCTCAACACCCTCTTGATCGATCACGATGACGTGGACCGTGTGGTCGACGAGATAGCCGGCCGCGGAGTCGACCTCGCGTTTTTCGATATAGATGCCGAAATCAGATGCCACCTCATGTATTTGATCGGTCGGAGCCGTGGCGCCGACGAAACTTGGATCGAACGTCTCCACGTACTTGGCGAGGATGTCGGGCGTGTCCCGCTCAGGATCGACCGAGATCATCATCACCTGGATATCGTCGCCGTCATCGCCGAGCTGATCTTGAACTTGCGAAAGCTTCGAGAGGGTTAGCGGGCAGATATCTGGGCAGTGTGTGTAGCCGAAGTAGAGGACCAGGAGCTTGCCGCGGTAGTCACTCGCAGAGACGGGACCGTTTGCGGTGTCGAGCGTGAACTCGACCTGATCGCTGTTGCCGGCAAGGTAGGTTCCATTGTAGGAATCATCACTTGCCCGAGAAGTGATCCAGACAGCTCCGGCACTGCCAAATGCGACCAGGAGAGCAATTCCCAGCACGGCCGCAATCAGGATATGCCGCGGCGTTTCTCGCAGGTTGTTGAGGTTGATGGTCGATATCCTTTCTGCCCCCGCGAAGACGGAGCACCTCGCCGGTTCCAACTCTATCGAAGATCGTCGGGATTGACAGTGGCGCGGCTCAACCCGTGTAATCTCGGTGAGGTGGTAGATGTACATGATTATTGAGCATCTGGAATCGTGGACCGGCTGGTCCGGTCAACGCTGGCGACCGATACGGTGGCTGCTGGCCGCGACGGGCGAGCTGGCCGGTCGTTGGTCGGCATTTCTGGCGCTCGTCGTCAGCATCATGATTACCTTCGCGCTGTATGGGCAGGCACTCAGTCTCTCATATTTCTTCGACGATACCTTTGA
>CAYNTE010000085.1:0-12708 GCA_964399615.1 uncultured Thermomicrobiales bacterium | reverse complement strand
CGAACGACCTCTTTGCCCAACTCGGGCTGACGAGGACGCACCTCGATCTTGCCGGTCCATCGACCTCGACCTCTGCCGCCGACCTGGCCCGGCTGACGACCACCGTCCTCGATGTCTTCCCGTCGCTGGCAAGCTTCTTTTCATCGGCCGACGCTGTCGTTGATGGACGCAGGGTGCCATCACTGCTGCAGTCAAATGGGCAGCAGCTCGCTGGCGTTGCTGCGCCCGAAGGCCAGAGCGCATTGCTCATCTCAACTCCGGGCAATCGACCCGTCATCGCGGTGCTTCTTGGTGTGCAAGGTGATGAGTGGCTCTCGATCGCAGGCGGAATTCTCGGTCAAAGTCTCGCCATGGCGCCGAACGCTTCGAGCGCGAACTATCCTCGACTCCCAGCGCTCGATACAGGCGATCCCCTGGGTGCAGCGGCATCGGCGACCGCCAGCGACGCTCAACTTGGCGCGTCGAAGAGCGAACTCGCCGTCCGCAAGCTAATGCTGCGCTGGCCGCTGGCGATTCTCTCACTCTTGATGCTGGCTGCGGTGATAACGGTGCAGCGGCCCGAGATCCGGCGGCTGCGCTCCAAGACCGGCCGTCGACGAATTAAGCGTGCACCAGCTTCGACTCCGGCCGTGGATCCGGCACCGCAAGTTGCTCAATATACCTCCTGGGATACAGAGCCTCAAGCAAGCACTGCAGGCGACTAATCACCTTGCATTGGACGACCTCTGCGCCGCACTGCTGCGGCAAACGGGTTGATGTCGTTTCAGTGGTCTGATATACTTCGTATCAACAAGGTTAAGCCTTTGATTCGCTATGATGAGGTGAGAAGAACATGCGACAGCGAGAGCCGCTCTATGTCATAAGCGTTGCGGCACGATTACTCGACTTACATCCACAGACGCTGCGCAAGTATGAGCGGGTCGGCTTCGTCATCCCCTCGCGTACTGAGGGAAATCTCCGGCTCTACTCCGAAGAGGACATCGCCCGGCTCGAACAGATCAAGCGCTTGAAGGATGAGCTTGGCGTCAATCTTGCTGGTGTCGAGATGGCGCTTGAAGTCCGCAAACAGGTGCGCGCGCTACAGAGCGAACTGCGCGCCACGAAGCGAGCCGATTACGAGGCCATTGCAAATTCCCTCGAGGGCATCCTCGAAGTCATGGGCGCGAAGCAGCGTCCCAGTGGCGGGCCACGATAGCGATCGAATCAGGCAACAGAAATCGAAATTTGGGCACTGAGGATGGGAATCAACGATGAACCCAAACCTACTCACTGAACGAGCACAACAGGCACTGGCGAGCGCCCAGAGCCTGGTACAAGAACACAGGAATGCAACGCTGGACATTGGCCAGCTCATCTACGCGCTCGTAACCCAGGATGATGGCATTGTCCCGCGCATCCTGAACCGGCTGGATGTTGATACTGAGCAGTTGACTCAGCAACTCAAGCAGCATCTTGAGTCGCTTCCGCAATTGCAGTATTCAGGTGAGGCGACCGTCAGCGGCAACTTCCGCAAGTTGCTGCAAGATGCCGAGTCTGAAATGCGAAGCTTCGGCGATGAATACATCAGCGTCGAGCACCTCTTCCTGGCTGCGCTCAATCAACAGAAGAATGGCGCGATCAAGATCCTGAATCAAGCTGGCGTCGAGCGCGACAACGTCCTTGAGGCGCTGACGCGCATTCGCGGATCGCACCGCGTCACGAGCCAGACGCCCGAGTCGCAGTATGAAGCGCTTGAGCAATATGGACAGGATCTCACCCAGGCTGCCCGAGAGGGCAAGCTCGACCCAGTCATCGGTCGAGATGAAGAGATCCGGCGTGTGATTCAGGTGCTCAGTCGCCGCACCAAGAACAACCCGGTGCTCATCGGCGAGCCTGGTGTCGGTAAGACCGCCATCGTGGAAGGTCTCGCCCAGCGCATCGTGCGCGGAGACGTCCCAGAAGGTCTGCGAGATCGTCAGGTCGTTGCGCTCGATTTCGGACAGATGATCGCCGGTGCGAAGTATCGCGGTGAGTTTGAGGAGCGGCTCAAGGCAGTTCTCAAGGAGATCCGTGATTCCGACGGCGATGTCATCGCGTTTATTGACGAGCTCCACACTATCGTCGGGGCTGGCGCGGCTGAAGGTGCGATGGACGCAGGCAATATGCTCAAGCCGATGCTTGCGCGTGGCGAACTGCACGCCATCGGAGCGACGACCCTCGATGAGTACCGCAAGCACATCGAGAAGGACGCTGCACTGGAGCGACGGTTCCAGCCCGTCTACGTCGATGAGCCTTCAGTCGAAGATACGATCTCGATCCTGCGTGGCCTTCGGGAGCGCTATGAAGTGCACCACAACGTCCGCATCCAGGACAGCGCGCTGGTTGCTGCCGCCGTTCTTTCGAACCGCTATATCACCGGCCGTTTCCTGCCAGACAAGGCAATCGACCTGGTCGATGAGGCTGCATCCCGTCTTCGGATGGAGATCACCAGCATGCCGGTTGAGCTGGACGAGCTGAACCGCCGCATCATGCAGCTGGAGATCGAACAAGTCGCGCTCCAGAAGGAGAAGGATGAGCCTTCGCGCCGGCGGCTGGACGACCTCAGCAAGGAGCTCGCTGATCTCAAGGAGCAGCAGCAGACGCTGATGGCGCAGTGGGAACACGAGCGCAACCTGATCCAGCAGATCGCCGATCTCAAGACGCAAATCGATCGCACGCGCACCGAGATTGAGCAGGCACAGCGTTCCGGCGACCTGGCAAAGGCCTCGGAGCTGCAGTACGGCACTTTGCCAAAGATGGAGCAAGAGCTGGCCGAGCATGAGCGGCAGAATTTGAACGCCGAAGCTGAAGGCCGGTTGCTGAAGGAAGAGGTCGACGCTGACGACATCGCCCTGGTCGTATCCCGCTGGACCGGCATCCCGGTCACACGGCTGCTCGAAGGCGAGATCGAGAAGCTCGTCCATATGGAGGACCGTCTGCACCAGCGTGTCGTTGGTCAGGAAGAAGCCGTCGAGGCTGTCTCGAATGCCATGCGCCGCGCACGTGCCGGACTGGCAGATCCAGACCGGCCACTTGGCTCATTCATCTTCCTCGGTCCGACCGGTGTCGGAAAGACCGAGCTCGCGCGTGCGCTAGCCGAGTTCATGTTCGATGACGAGCAGGCGATGGTCCGCATCGATATGTCGGAGTACATGGAGCGGCACGCTGTCTCACGCTTGATTGGCGCACCTCCCGGCTATGTCGGTTACGACGAGGGTGGCCAGCTCTCAGAAGCCATCCGTCGCCGTCCTTATGCCGTCGTGCTCTTTGATGAGATTGAGAAGGCTCATCCAGAGGTCTTCAACGTCTTGCTGCAAGTGCTCGACGACGGACGTCTCACTGACGGTCAGGGCCGAACGGTTGACTTCCGCCACACGGTCATCATCATGACCAGCAACCTTGGCTCCAGCTACTTGACGGGCGAGATCACGGACCGCGAAGCCCAGCGCAAGCGAGTCATGGATGCGCTGCAGACGCACTTCCGGCCGGAGTTCCTGAACCGTATCGATGAGGTCGTCATCTTCAATCCACTGTCGCCGGAGGATCTCACCGAGATCGTGCAAATTCAGCTGGCTCGCGTCAAGCAGCGGCTGGCCGAGCGCGATATCGAGCTGCAGCTGACTGGCGACGCACGGATCTGGCTCGCCAAGCGAGGGTATGACCCGGTCTTCGGTGCGCGCCCGTTGAAGCGCGTGATTCAGAAGGAGCTGCTTGATCCGCTCGCGATGAAGCTGCTCGATGGCCAGGTCCATGACGGCGAAACTGTCTTGGTCGATGTCGGTGCGGATGGGAATCTGAACCTGACCGGCACGCTGAGTGAGGCCGAGGTCGTGGCATAGCCGCATAAGTCAACAGAGCGTATATACTGAAAGGGCAGCTAGTCATCTGGCTGCCCTTTGTCCATCCGGCCCGGCCGGCAGTGTCTGGAGGATAACGACATGGACATTCTCCTGGAATTGCTCAAGGCGGGTCTTTCGATCGCCTTTATCATCTTCGTCCTCTTGGCTATCGCCACGCTCTTTATCGTCGTCTTCGAGTTCGCGACCGAAATCGACGACCGTCTCACCCGCCGCCTCAAGTAGCGCACAAGACAACGAACACGCTCCTCCCGGGAACCAAATGCCCGATCCGGACGTCAGAACACCAATAGCAAACGTGTCTGAGACGTCACTCCGGCGTCGATTCATAGAGACCGGGGGTGGAGGAGATGGTTGTCCGATCTCGCTGGTTGATGCTGGCTTCTATCTTGATGATCTTTGCCACGCTGCTGGCAGCCTGCTCTGGTGGAGATGCCGGTAGCGACGATCGAGCCGTCGACGTTGCAACCGAGGCAGGAGCCGCAGAATCCTCTGGAGAGATGCCTGCTTCCGATGCCGGTTCCGCCGGATCAATCTCTGGTGACATCGGCCAGCTTCCAAATTCGCAGATCGCTGATCGGCTAGTGATTCGTAACGCTGAGATCACCATCAGCGTTGAGGATGTTCCCGCGGCGCTGAATTGGGTTCGCGACCTTGCCTCGAAGTCCGGCGGATTTGTTTTCTCGACTGAAACCACTACCCGCGATGACAGCGAGTGGGCGTACCTGACGATTCGCGTTCCTGCGGATGCCTTCGACGCCACGTTGACGCAGCTCACTAAAGGCGATCTCGTCCGCGAAGTCGATTCACAGCGAACGAGCGCTGAGGATGTCAGCGGAGAATTTATTGACAATGAAGCCCGCCTCAAGTCGCTGCAGCGCACCGAAGAGCGATATCTCGATCTGCTCGGCGAGGCAAATAGTGTTGACGACATCCTGCGTGTTGAGTCTGAGCTGACCACCGTTCGCACGCAGATCGAGACACTACAAGGGCGGCAGAACTACCTAAACGACGCCACAAGTTTCGCCACCATCAGCATCAGGATGCGACTGCCTGGCACCGAACTTGCTGCTGGCGACGAACCGTTTGTCACTCGCGTCTTGGGCTCCGCTTGGGACGCTAGCTCATCCACGCTAGAGGTCTTGCTCACGATCATCCTGACCGTTGGCATCGTCGGCGTCGTGATCGTGCCGATCGGCATCGCGTTTGTCGCCCTGGCGCGCTTCAGCTGGCGTGCTGCCGGAAGCAGATTCGGTCGCGTGAGCTAATTATTCTCCCAGCATCTCGTAGGCACACAAGGCCAGCGCTCGCGTTGCTTCCATGACTTCGTCGATGCCGACCCACTCGTTCGGCACGTGAGCCAAGCGTGGGTCGCCCGGACCATAGATGATCGTTGGAATACCGGCTGCAGCGAAGTGACGACCATCGGTCGCCATGTTGTAGCCGGTCGGTTCCGCGTTGATACCCAGATACGAGTTCGCGCTCGCCATGGCTTTGACAATTTCAGAGTCTGGGTCGTTCAGCGTGGCCCGGCCACCTTTGTGTCCCTCAACCTCGACGCTCATGCCGGGGAAGTCCTTGATGACTCGCTCCGCAATCTCCCGAATCTCGTCCGCGGCGCCCTCCGAGGTTTCCCCTGGCAAGATGCGCCGGTCAATCAGGAATGTGCAGAGATCTGGCACGACGTTCGACTTCACGCCGCCATTGATCATCGAGATCGTGGCAGTGGAGGGTGGCTCAAATGGAGGCTGTCGCCGTGCTTCGAGTTTCGGCCAGAGATCGGCTCGCAACGCTGCGATGATCTCTGCAGCTGCCTCGATGGCAGGCAAGCCTTCCCACGGAAGCGCCGCGTGAGCCGTCCGCCCATGAACCTTGACCGTCGTTGCCGCTCCACCACGCTCGCCGATGCAGATGCGGTTCAACGTCTGCTCGCCCGCTACCACGAAATCAGGCTTGGGGCTGATATTCTGGACCGTGTACTTAGCGCCGTGAAGACCACCTACCTCTTCGTCGCCACAGACATTGACAATGATCGCGCCCTTGAACGGCACCTTCGAGCGCACCAGCGCAATCGCCCCCATAATCTGTGCTGCGACGCTCGCCTTATCGTCGCCTGAACCACGCCCATAGACGCGTCCATCGGCGATCGTGGCTGCAAATGGCGGGTGCTCCCAGGCATCGAGGTTACCGACCGGCACGACATCGACGTGTGCGTTGAACAGCAAGCGCGGGCCACCAGCCGATCCTTCATAGGTCGCAATGAGATTCGGGATGTGGTCGAGGTCGCCGATCGTCTCGCAGCTGAACCCTTCGGCCTCAAGCTTTTCTTGAGCAATGCGTATCGACTCACGCACATCGCCGGGTGGATTCACCGATGCTTCATCTCGCACCAGCTCCTGGAGCAAGGCGATCGTCTCGTCCTGGTCGATGTGTTGGAGCACGTGATCTCGTTGGTCTGCCATAGCGCTACTAACCCTTCTATGCCGGCCTGTCGCGCGGGCAGTATAGCACTGGCAAAGCTGGAAAATGGCTATGATTGAGTCCAGGTCGCTGTGCTTGATCGAGTGGGCTGGGAGGCTAAATGTCAAGTCGCGTGTCCCCGGATTGGCTGGAAGATATCGACGCCATGATCTTCGATATGGACGGTGTGTTGTATCGGGGTGATAGCGTCATACCCGAGGCTCCTCTCCTCATCGAAGCTCTCCAGACGGCCGGGATTCCATTGGTGATGGCGACAAACAATTCGACCGCCACGCCGGACGGCTATGTCGCCAAGCTCCAGCGCATGGGCATGCACGTTTCACGTGATGCCATTCTCACCTCGGCGCTCGCCACCGGTCAGTACCTTCGAGCAACCTATGAGATCGGCTCGCGAGTCTACGTCGTTGGCATGGACGCCTTGCGCGATGCGATTTTTGGCGATGGATACTTTGAGCCCGACAGCGAGTTCCCGCATGTTGTCGTTTCTGGCGCAGATTTCAAGCTCGTCTTCGACTCGCTGCGCGTGGCTTGCATCGGAATCCGCCGTGGCGCAGACTATGTCGCAACCAACCCCGACACCACATTCCCGACGGAGGACGGCCTGATCCCCGGCGCTGGAGCGATTGTCGCGGCCTTGACCGTGAGCGGTGGCAAGGAGCCCGTCGTAGTCGGCAAGCCGAGCCCGGTCATGATCGAGGCCTGCGTAAAGCAATTGGGCACGACCCCAGAGCGTACGCTGTTGATCGGCGACCGCCTCGATACCGATATCCTGGCAGGCAATCAGGCCGGCGTGAAGACTGTGCTGGTGACCACCGGCGTCTCATCCGCTGACGAGATCGCCGAGACCGGTATCGAGCCAGATTTCGTCATCGACAGCCTGGACGAGATCACCAACGCGCTGACGGCGCGGGCGCATTGATGACAGGTTCCCACCATCAGTCGAGCTACTCCGTCGAGGATCCCGAGAAGATTCAGGGACGCGACGAAGTTGCACCAAACGACCGGAGCCTGGGTGGTCTGCGACTGATGCGAGCCCTTGAAGCGATCCCAGATAGCGCGCGAGATATCTTGCTGCCGGGCGCGGGAGCTGGCAGGTATGCCAGGGCACTAGCCAGGGCACGGCCAGGCTCACGTATTCACGGCGGAGATCTCAGTCACGCCGCGGTCGAAGAGGCGCGAGCCGCAGGTGGTGGTCCCACCTATGAGGTGTTCGATGCCGAGGAGATTCCGCTGGCCGACGGCTCGTTTGACGCCGTCGTCTTCTTCGATCTCCTGGAACACCTGCCGCATCCGGACAAATTGCTGAGCGAGAGTCGCCGTGTGCTGAGACCAGGCGGTATCTTGCATTTCTTCGTGCCGCTGGAGGATCAGCCACGCACGCTCTACACGCTCTTCGATAACGATCAACCGATCCCGATCCACCGCTGGAAGCTCGACCATGTTGGTCATGTTCAGCGCTTCTCCGACACCGATGTCCTGCAAAGGGTCTGGGAGGCCGGATTCGAAGTTCGGGATGTGCATTACTCATTCCATCTGATCGGACAGGTGCACGACTTCGTTGATTACTGGCAGCGTGATCGAAATCGCGGTGGCGGCGGATTGCTGCCACTGGCCGCTGTGAATGCGATCGCACGCGGTGTCTTTCTCTTCACCTGGCGTCTGGCATATATTGAGGACGAACTCTTTCAATTTCGCGCGTTAGCCGCTGGATTGCACGTCACAGCCACATCGATTGGGGCCGAATAGCGAGGTACCTATGCCCGACCCAGCAGACCACACTGGCAGGTTAGAGTCCGTTTCCATCGACGGTGAATCGCTAACGATTTCCGAGGTGATCGCCGTCGCGCGGGGCCGAGCCCCTGTCAGCCTGAGCTCAGCCGCCTATGGTCGGATTGACGCCAGCCATGCCAAAGTCGGCCAATACGTCAGCGAGAACCAGCCTGGTTACGGCGTCAATACCGGATTGGGGTCGCTCAGCACCTCCGTGATCCCACCTGATCAGGTCCAGCAGCTGCAGCGCAATCTTCTCTTCAGCCATGCCAGCGGGGCGGGCGACCCACTTCCAGTCGAGGTCGTTCGCGCGGCGATGGTGATGCGCGCCAACTCGCTTGCCGCCGGCCACAGTGGTGCGAAGCGTGAGACTATCGAGAAAATTGTCGCGTTGCTCAACGCCGGTATCACGCCAGTCGTGCCTGCCCAGGGATCACTCGGAGCGAGCGGTGACCTGGCCCCACTGGCACACATCGCTCTGGCTCTCATCGGCGAAGGATCCGTCACTTCGACTGATGGCAGCACCCAGCCGGCAACTGCCGCACTAGCAGACGCTGGTATTCGACCGCTGGAGCTTGGTCCCAAGGAGGCGCTCGCCCTTATCAATGGCACACCAGTGCTCGCTGGTCTGGCTGTCTTGGCCCTGGTCGACGCTCAACGCCTGCTGCGCACGGCAATTGGTGTCGCCGGGCTCTCGCTCTATTCAATCGGCGCGCGGCGAGATGCGTTTGACGAGCGTGTCCATCGCGCACGTCCGCACCACGGCGGATTACTGGTTGCGGCGACCATGCGTCAGCTCCTCGGCGACCTCAATCCTGCTCACCGGGCAACGCAACGCATCCAGGATCCATACTCAATTCGATGCATACCTCAGGTCTACGGCGCGATTCTTGACGCGCTCAGACCGCTGGAATCGGCGCTACAGGTCGAGCTGAATAGTGCGACAGACAACCCACTCATCTTTGTGGATCATGATCAGCCGATATCTGGCGGGAACTTCCACGGGCATCCGCTGGCGCTACCTGTGGAGTACACAAAGGTCGCCATCGCCTCGCTTGGCACCGTCGTCGAGCGGCGCACTAGCCTGCTCGTTGATGGTGAAGAGTATGGCCTGCCGCCGTTCCTGATCGCCGAGCCTGGTGTCAATTCTGGATATATGATCGCTCACTATCTCACCGCGGGACTGGTCACCGAGAATCGTGTGTTGAGTCATCCATCTGCAGTCGACTCCATCCCAACGTCGGCCAACATCGAGGATTACAACAGCATGGGGACGACCGGCGCACGGCATTTCCGTCAGATCGTCGCCAATGTCGAGAAAATCCTGGCGGTCGAGGCACTCTGCGCGGCCCAGGCCTGCGATTTGAGATCAATACGGCCGGCAGGAGCGCTTGGGGAGGTGCACGCGGCAATCCGGCGCTTGGTGCCGCACCGGGCCGACGATCTGCGCATCATGGCTGACGATATTGAGACGGCCAGACGCGGCATTCACAACGGAGAGCTCGACCTGATCACGCTTGCCGAAGGGAGTCGATAATGGAGCCTCGTTCGATACGAGCACCGCGCGGCACGGAGATCAGCTGCAAAGGCTGGCTGCAGGAAGCCGCAATGCGGATGTTGATGAATAACCTCGACCCGGAGGTCGCTGAGCGTCCAGAGGATCTCGTTGTATACGGCGGTTCGGGGCGGGCAGCGCGCTCATGGGAGGCCTATGACGCCATTATCGCATCACTCCAGCAGCTCGAGAACGATGAGACGTTGCTGGTGCAGTCTGGCAAGCCCGTCGGGATCTTTCGTACTCATGAAGACGCTCCACGGGTTCTGATCGCGAACTCCATGCTCGTCCCGAAGTGGGCGACCTGGGAAGAGTTCTGGCGGCTCGAAGGCCTGGGCCTGACAATGTATGGCCAGATGACCGCTGGATCATGGATCTACATCGCAAGTCAAGGGATTTTGCAGGGCACCTACGAGACATTTGCCGAGCTGGCGCGACAGCATTACGACGGGACATTGAATGGCAAGATCACGCTGACGGCCGGTCTCGGCGGGATGGGTGGCGCACAACCGCTTGCGATCACGATGAACGGCGGCGTTTGCCTTGCGGTTGAGATTGACCCGGAGCGTGCCCAGCGTCGCGTCGATACGCGCTACTGCGACGTGTTGACGTATGAGATCGATGAGGCGCTGCGGCTTGCTCACGAGGCGGCCAGCGCGCGTGAACCTCGCTCGATTGCGTTGATCGGAAACGCCGCCGAAGTCCTGCCCGAACTGGTGCGCCGCGGCTTTGTGCCGGATATCGTCACCGATCAGACGTCGGCGCACGACCCGCTCGACGGCTATCTCGTGCCGGAGATGAATCTCGATGACGCGCGTATCCTCAGACGTACCGATCCTGATCTGTACACGCAGCGTTCGATACAGGCGATGGGGCAGCATGTCCAGGCTATTCTCGACATGATGGGCCAGGGTGCAATCGCGTTCGATTACGGCAACAACTTGCGAGGGCAGGCCTATCTTGCCGGTGTTGAGCGGGCCTTCGATTATCCCGGCTTCGTGCCTGCATATGTTCGGCCGCTCTTCTGCGAGGGCAAGGGGCCGTTCCGTTGGGTCGCGCTCTCCGGTGACCCCGAAGACATATATGAGACGGATCGGGCATTGATGGAGCTATTCCCGGAGAATGAGTCGCTCCGTCGCTGGCTGACGATGGCACAAGAGCAAGTCGAATTCCAGGGTCTGCCCGCGAGAATCTGCTGGCTCGGCTACGGTGAGCGGGATAAGGCCGGTCTGTGCTTCAACGATCTCGTCGCCAGTGGTCGTGTCAGAGCGCCGATTGTAATCGGCCGCGACCACCTCGACGCCGGCTCTGTCGCTTCACCCTATCGCGAGACTGAAGCGATGGCGGATGGTTCCGATGCTATCGCGGACTGGCCGATCCTTAACGGACTGTTGAATACTGCCTCGGGCGCCACCTGGGTATCGATCCACCACGGTGGCGGAGTCGGCATCGGTCTGTCGATCCACGCGGGCCAGGTGATCGTCGCCGATGGCACACCTGAGGCCGCGCGCCGTCTGGAGCGAGTGCTGACGAACGATCCGGGAACTGGCGTGATGCGGCACGTCGATGCTGGCTACGAGCGAGCAGTACTGCACGCACGCGCCACGGGTATGAACATTCCGATGCTTGAGCGAGAAGCGGCCGGCGGGGCCGAATAGAGGGGGTGAGATGGCTAAAGCCCTACTGAGTGTCTGGGACAAGACGGGCATTGAAGAGGTTGGCAAGCGATTAGAAGCTGCCGGGCTTGAGATCGTGGCCACTGGAAACACCGCAAATGTGTTGCGCGAAGCTGGAGTCACCGTCCAGGACGTTAGCGACCTGACTGGATTTCCAGAGATGCTGGACGGTCGTGTCAAGACGCTGCACCCGGCCATTCACGGTGGATTGCTGGCGCGTCGCGATGATCCTGCCCACATGGCAACGCTGGCTGAGCACGGCATCGACGAGATTGCCGTCGTCGTCTCTAATCTCTATCCCTTCTCGAATGCCGTCGGTGCGGACGATGTCGATGACGCTGCCGCGATTGAGATGATCGATATTGGTGGTCCGTCGATGATCCGATCCGCCGCCAAAAATCACGCAGATGTCATTGTGCTGGTCGACCCTGACGACTACGAACATGTCCTTGACCTGGTACGTGACGGCGGTGTCGGGGCCGTTGACCACGCCACACGCCGTCGACTGGCTGCACGCGCATTCGATCATGTGAGCGCATACGACAGCCTGATCGCGCAATATCTCCGTGAGCCCGGCGTGCTGCCAGAGGAGTTCGCGATCGGCGCACGGCTGCTTTCGCGGGCGCGATATGGCGAGAATCCGCATCAACAAGCCGGGATCTATGCGACAATGCAGCCCGGCCCGGCCAGCGGGATTTCGACCTGGTCGGTCGCAGACGATAAAGAGATGTCGTACAACAACTACCTTGACGCTTCGTCTGCCTGGGGCTGCGTTTCTCAATTCAGCGGTCCTGCCTGCGTCATCGTCAAGCACACTCTGCCGTGTGGTGTCGGTCTGGCTGATTCGCTCCCAGCTGCCTACGAGCGGGCATTGAGCGGCGATCCCGTCTCGGCATTCGGCGGGATTATGGCGGCGAACGTTCCGGTTGACGAGGCTACGGTCGATACGATCGGTCGCCACTTGCTCGACGTCATCATCGCGCCCGCTTACACCGATGCGGCGCTGCAGCGGCTGCGGCGCAAGAAGCGGCTGCGCATCGTGACAGTCGGCTCAACCCAGCCCGATCGAGGCTTTGATGTGCGCTCCGTCCCCGGAGGACTGTTGGTCCAGGAGCGCGACCCCGGTGGTGCGGATGTCACCAAGTGGACCGTCGCCACAAAGCGTCAACCGACGGAAGACGAACTCGATGCCCTGGCCTTCGCCTGGAGAGTCATACCATGGGTGAAATCCAATGCCATCGTGCTGGCTCAGAAGAACGTCATCACCGGAATCGGGGCCGGCCAGCCCAACCGAGTCGAGAGCGTCCGGATCGCGGCAAAGGTGGCCGGTGATCGCGCACCCGGCAGTGTC
>CAYNTE010000084.1:0-12726 GCA_964399615.1 uncultured Thermomicrobiales bacterium | reverse complement strand
CAATGGGGACGATGACAGAGGGGCGATGTCGTCTGAATAGGGACGATATGGGGACGATGACAGAGGGGCGTGGTCGCCTCAATGGGGACGTTGAGGGCTTCCGGAGATCTTCCGGAGCGATCTTCCCGAGCGGGCGTTCGACAGGCTCACAGGAGGACATGTGGCGTAGAGGTTCGATACGAGCGATCGCAGTTGTTGTTAGATGTCCCGAACCTTTGGGGCGCGACTCACTCACCCCCGAGTAATCCCGCAACGCGCGAAATAATGATCTCGGCGATGGCGGTCTTGGAGGAGAGCTGAATCTCTTGCTGGCTCTCGTGGCGGTCGAGGATGATGACGCGGTTGGTATCGGAGCGGAAGCCGGCGTCGCTGGCGGTGATGTCGTTGGCGACGATCAGATCGAGTCCCTTGCGCCCCAGCTTCTTGGTGGCGTTGGCCAGCAGATCCTGGCTCTCAGCCGCGAAGCCGACGACAACGCGGGGGAAGGGTCGTCCTGATCGCTGCTCTTTCACTTCCATCAAGATGTCGGGGTTACGTGCCAGGTCCAGGGTCATGCCGAGTGTTGGGTCATCGGGCTTCTTGATCTTCTGCTCTGCCGCCTGGGCGGGGCGATAGTCGCTGATGGCGGCCGACATGATCAAGACATCCGCAGTCTGCACCTCGGCGAGCACGGCCGCAAGCATCTGTTGGGCAGAGTCAATGGTAATCTCCCTTGCCCCAACGACCGGCGGCAGGTCGCGCGCGGCGCTAATCAGCGTGACATCTGCCCCAGCATCGATCGCCGCCTGCGCTACTGCTCGCCCCTGCTTGCCTGAGGAGTGATTGGTGATGAAGCGAACGGGATCGAGCGCCTCTCGAGTGCCGCCCGCCGTGACGACGACTTTGCGGCCCGCCAGCTCGCCACCGCGCCCCAATATCCTACGCATCTCGCCCAGCAACCGGTCCGTGCCCGGCAGACGTCCCTTGCCAGTGAGGCCGGAGGCGAAGCGGCCAACATCGGGATCGAGCACCACCACGCCACGGCGTCGCAGTGTTTCGACATTCGCCTGGGTTGCTGGGTGGCCATACATGCCGCCGTCCATGGCTGGGGCGACCAGTACCGGGCAGCGAGCAGCCACGGCGGTGACGCGCAGCAGATCGTTCGCCTTGCCCGTCACCATGTCGCTCATCACATCGGCGGTGGCCGGGATGATGGCTAGCAGATCGGCAGCTTCGGCGAGACCAACGTGGGCGATGTGGGTGGGCAGTCCATCACCACCTGCGTCCCAGAGACTTGTAGAAACGGACCGACCAGTGACCGCCTGGAAGGTCAGTGGGGTGAGGAATCGTTGCGCAGCTTCGGTCATGATGACATCGACCTCCGCGCCAGCCTGGGTGAGCTTGCTTGCGAGGTCCACGGCTTTATAGGCCGCGATGCTGCCGGTCACGCCGAGCACGATACGTCGCTCATTAAAAATTCCGATGTGCGAGTCTGCCATCAGCCGGTATCCTCCCCAACGAATCCGATCTGTCAGAAGCCTAACCGCTTCGCGCCTGGGATGGAAGACAGGGTGTACGTACAGTAGAATGCGGTGAGGTGATACGCAGGGTAAGTCTGCCCGCGACACGATGTGAGGGTGCTGTGCTAGTCCGGGTATTTCGTATTTCGTTTGCGCTGGTGCTGGCGCTCATCGCTGCCTTCAGCGTCGCCGCCCAGCAGACCGAAGCGCAGGCGTCCGATGGCGTCATCTTCTATCACGAGACCGGCTATTGGGTCGGTGAGGAGTTCAACAAGTTCTGGGGCGAGAACGGGGGCATCATGACCTTCGGTTACCCCATCTCCCGCGTCTTCTATCAGAACGGGCTTGAGGTGCAGTACTTCGAGCGCGCCGTGCTGGAGCATCATGAAGATCTCGACCCGCCCTATCAGGTGCTGGCCGCTCGTCTCGGTGCTATCGAGGCTGCCGACCGGAAGGCTGACCCGGAATTCCAGCGTGTCGGTGAAGAGCAGACTCCCGCGGGAGGTCACTGGTTCCCTGAGACGGGTCACACGCTCTCCGGGATCTTTCAGGAGCACTGGAACAAGCGCGGTGGCTTGATGGCCTTTGGTTACCCGCTCTCCGAGCCATTCATGGAGCCGGACACCTACACCGGGGAGCCGTTGCTGGTGCAATATTTCGAACGCGTGCGGATGGAGTATCACCCGGAATATGAGGGCACGCGCGACGAAGTGCTCTTCGGGCATCTGGGGGTCGAGCGATTGCGTGAGATGACCATCCCGCCGCTGGCCGTGACGCCGCAGTCACCCGACCACACCGATCCGCCGATCGGTCCGCAACCACTCTATGACCGTGCCCAGCCACCTTGTGGCTACAGCATGCTCTTCTGGACCGACAATGCCCACGACCCCGAAAACGTGCGCTACGCCAAGATGGCCGCCGATAGCGGTTGCGAGTGGATCCGCTTCCAGTTCGCCTGGAGCACGATGCAGCCCGAAGCGGGGGCTGATGTCAGCTATTACATCTGGACCTACCAACGCATCATCGACATTGCCAAGGAGAACAAGCTGAAGGTGCTGGTCGATATCGCGCACCCGCCAGCCTGGGCGCTGCCGGCCGATCAGCCGTGGCTCCCAGCGGACCCGACAGCCTTCGCCGATTTCCTGCGGCAGGTCGTATCGCAGCTGGGTGATAAGGTGGACGCCTGGCAGATATGGAACGAGCCAAACCTGGCAGACAACACCAACGGCATCATCGATCCGAGGGGGATGCTGGAGTTGGCTCGGGCTGCCTACCCGGTGATCAAGGAAATCGATCCCGATGCGAAGGTCGTCTCTCCCGGACTCGCGCCGACCAGTCTGCAGTATGACGACTGGGCCTTCGACGACGATATCTACTTCGAGCGCATGCTGGCGCTCAACGGTGGCGAGATCCTGAACTACTTCGACGTCATTGGCGTGCATGCCTACGGCGCAGGAAACCCGCCCGACACCTACTGGCCCAGCAACCCCAGCGACAACCCCGAGTGGTCGAACGCACCGGAGTTCTACTTCCGGCACGTCGAGGAGTATCACCGCATTCTGGAGACTTCGGGAGCGCTCGACAAACCAGTCTGGATCACTGAGGCTGGCTGGCCAGTGGCGAACGCATCGGGCGAATACGGCTACGGCGAATATGTAACCGAGAACCTGCAAGCGCAATACGTCGTGCGCGGCATGGAGATCGTCCGCACCGAGTGGGACTGGGTCGATCAGGTCTTTCTCTGGAACCTGAACGCCGCCCCCTACTCCGGCGCTGACAGCGTCTTTGGTGGCTTCTCGCACGTCCGCGAGGACGGCACCGCCCGCCCCGTCTACGGCGCGATCGAAGGCTATGTGACGGAGTGATCGGGGGAGTCGGGGGTCGGGGGTCGGGGGTCGGGGGTCGGGGGTCGGGGGTCGGTGAAGGCTGACATCTGCCGCGTAGGAACGCAACTCTAGAAGGTCATCCCGAAGCTTGCCGAGGGATCTCTCCGGCTGGTGGCGAGGTGAGGGGTTGCTGGGAGTCATTGACGGTCTGTTGGACCGGTGGTGGCGTGCAGGGACGTTTCGAGGTGTGAACGACCTCCCGGAGAGATCCCTCCGCTTCGGTCGGGATGACCGTCTGAAGTAGCGCTCCAATGCTGAAGATGCGAGCCTTCACCGATTCCCGACTCCCAACCGCCCCATTTCCGCGAAATTCAGCTATACTCTCCATCACTGAAATTATCAGAGGGAAATGGGCAAAGGGGGCTGATCATGCGTGTTGTGCATGTGGTGCTGGCGGTGGCGGTGGCTGTTGCCTTGATCATTTCGGCTGGATTGACACCAGATACGGCGCGGGCCGCTCCGCTCGTGCTGACGATTGGTGAGGACTATCCGTGTACCCGGGATGGGCTCGCCGACGCCGTTACCGAGAATCTGACCGATACGATCATCGACTTTGATTGCGAAGATCCACGCATCGATTTCTATGCCGACGATGCGATTCCCGTCAGCGGGCTGGTGTCGATAATCGGCATCAACAACGGCAACCAGATCATCCTCGACGGCAACGACCAGACCAACTTCTTCGTCATCGAAGAGACCGGCTCGTTGTCCCTCTATGACACCATCCTGCAACACGGTGCCGCCCCTGCCAACGCTTACGGGATTCACGAGGGTGGGGCGATCAATAATCATGGGGAGTTGGTAATCTATACATCCAACTTCAGAGCGAACAATTCATCCGAATATGGTGGAGCGATCAGCTCTAGCGGGCGGCTAAACATATTTCAGAGCACCTTCATCTTCAACCATGCAGGCATCCATGGCGGGGCAATAGATCAGAGCGGAAACCTGGCGTGGGTGGAGAATTCCACCTTGAGCGGGAATACTGCTGGAGAGCTTGGCTCCGCAATCAATATTCATCCAGGCGTCGAGTTCTTTTTCAGGGTATCCACCATCGTTCAGCCGCGCGATACGGCACCGGCTTTTGCGATATCGCCCTACGAATTCGTGCCGAGCGCGCCCTCAAATCCACCAACCGGGCCAACGGTGCCATCGGTCTTTAATGTCCTCTTCGGAGGCTATGGGCAGCATTGCCTATTCCAGCCTGGAGACTATCTCGATATTGCGAACAGTCTTTCGAACGATGATAGTTGCCTGGTTGGTGAGACCGCCAACTGGGAGAATCAGGAGCTTCTGCTGGGGACACTCTGGCAGATCAACATCAACAATATAGCCCATGGTTTCCACCCGCTGCTCCTCGGGAGCCCGGCGATAGGTGCGTCATTTTCGTGTAAGGCAGTCGACCAGATCGGTAGGGCTCGATTAGCAAATGGCAGCTGCGATATCGGGGCTGTTGAATATCTCCCCATCGAGATCGTGACACTCTGCGCAAACCGTTGGAGCGGGGCAGTCTCGTACCCGGGGCGTGGCGATTGCGGCCGCGGCGACCGTGAGTTGATCATCCCGGCCTATTTCGATTCGACCTTCTGCGTCAATAACTGGAATGGTCAGATGCGGTCTGGCTCTGAATGCACCCGCAGCGAGCATCAGGTCACCATTACTGGCGACAATGAGACCTCGCTCTGCGTCAACCGCTGGAATGGCACCGTGCGCGTCAGCGAGCAGTGCAGCCGGAGTGAGGTGCACGAGTACCTGTAGACGGTCGGGAGCCGGGTTATAGCACCCGGCTCCCACGTGATACTTCCTGCCGGTGGCTTGGCGAGGACTCTACTGTTGGGCGCGTTGCGCGATCAATCGCAGTCCCTCGAGCGTCAACAGCGGGTCGACCGCATCGAAGAGCTGAGTGAGTGGCGCGAGAACGTTGACGAGCCCGCCTGTCGCGATGACCTTTGCTGGGCCGATCTCACGCCGCATGCGCTCGACGATGCCCTCGACCATCGCGATGTGGCCGAGCACGAGGCCTGCCTGCAGTGAGTGTCGCGTGTTGGTGCCGATCACCGAGGGTGGCGCAGCCAGCTCGACATGCGAGAGCTGCGCTGCATCGCCGACCAGGGCATCGGCCGTCACCGCCAGTCCAGCCGCAATCGCTGTACCTTTGATGATGCCCGGCGAGGCAACGACCGTCATCGTCGTGGCTGTGCCGAAGTTGATGACGATGCAGGTGTCGTTGAAGCGCGCATAGCCAGCGACCGCGTTGGCCATCAGGTCCGCACCCAGCGACTCCGGGCGCTCCGTCCCGATCTCCAGTCCAAGATCGAGCTCGTGCGTCAATAGCAGCGGCTGCGTGCCGGTCTGCTCGCCGACCATCTCGAGCATCCCGCGGGTCAGCTGCGGCACGACACTGCTGACGATCGATCGCGAGATCGACCGCCGGTCAATCCCTGCCTCAGCCAGAAATGAGCGCAGCAGCACCGCATACTCATCCGGCATGCGCTGGCGCACCGTCTCGATTGCCCAGTGATCTCGCCATTGCTCGCCGTCGTGCACACCGAACTTGACGTTGGAGTTCCCGATATCTGTTGCTAGTAGCACTGCCAGCGCCTATCGCACGCCCTGGACGCCCAGGACGCCCGAGAGCGTCCGCAGCAACTCCTGCGCCTCGCAGACATCCTTCTTGTAGGAAGCCGCCTCGATAATCCCGCTTGCAAGCTCCCGCAAAACCGAGATGGCGGTTGCGGTGTCCAAGTCGTCGTCGAGCGCGGCCCGGAACGCCCCTTCGGCACCTTGCGGCTGCCAGACCTCGCCATCACCCGAGGGTAGATGGCTCGCCTCACGCAACAGACTCGCGACCGCTTCGTACTCGGCCGGGCCGGTGTCGCGGTAGTCCCATTCGGTGCGATAGTGATTGCTGAGCAGATAAAGCCGCAGCGCGTCGGCGGTGTGATGCTTCAGCACGTTGCGCGCCATCACCAGATTGCCCAGTGACTTGCTCATCTTCTCGCCCTGATAGCGCACCATGCCGATGTGCATCCAGAAGCGGGTGAATGGCTCCTTGCCGGAGAAGTGCTGCGCCTGGGCGATCTCGCTCTCGTGGTGCGGATAGATGAGGTCGGAGCCTCCCCCGTGGATATCGACCGTATCGCCGAGGTAGCGCATCGACATTGCGGTGCACTCGATGTGCCAGCCCGGTCGCCCCTTACCCCACGGTGAATCCCAACCCGGTTCGCCCGGCTGCCAGGCTTGCCAGAGGATGAAATCGAGCGGATCTTCTTTGCGCGCATCGTCCGGATCTGCGCCGCGGTCGGCTGAGAGGTCGACCATCTCGCTGTAGCTGTACTTGCCCAGCGCGCCGTAGTCCTCGTCCGCCTTGACACGGAAGTAGACGTTGCCCTCGCGCTCGTAGGCGAAGCCCTCCTCGATCAGTTTGCTGTTGATCTCGATGATCTTCTCAACCTCTTCGCTCGCCTTGGGAAAGACGTTGGGCCAGAGCACATTCAGCGACGAGAGATCTTCCACCAGCAACCGCGTGTAGCGATCCCCAAGCTGATCCCAATCGAGTCCGACTTCCTTCGATTTGCGCACGATGTCGTCATCAATGTCCGTCACGTTCTGGACGTACTTCACACGCCAGCCGAGGTACTGGCAGTAGCGATTCAATACGTCAAAGACGATGTAGGTCATCGCATGGCCGATGTGCCCGACGTCGTAGGGCGTCACGCCACAGACATACATGCGGACCGTCCGGCCGTCCCACGGTTCGAAGTCGAATTTGTCACCCCGGAGAGTATCGAAGAGTTTCACCTGTCGTCCTGTCCAGCCTTCCCAATTCCCCAATACGCACTACCAGTTGAGAACAGATCACACGCGGCGTCAATTCCACCAGATCAGCTGAAGTGCAGATCAACCCCATAGAGCTGGAGGCCCAGCCTGCGTGCCACCCCCTGCGAGGCAACATTGTCCCACGATGTGCTGTAGAGCGGCACCCGCCCCAGCTTGCGCACCTCGGTAGCCCAGCCAGCAACCACGGCACTCGCGAAGCCCCGGCCTCGATATTCCGCAACCGTATCGACCCCCGCCTCCGCCGCGTGCTCAGATGTGCGCGCACTTCGGCAAACCGCTACAGCGTGATTGTCAACCACCACAGCGACGACCGGGGCGAGACCGTGCACCGACCCGGCAGTATAAGGAAACCAGCGCTCTAGCACTGGGTCAGGAGGATCTTTCACAACCTCAACTCCATCCGGCACGGCAATATCTTCAGGACAGACCCAGGCAGGTCCATTCCAGACATTCATCACCGGCGCGTACTCCTCCAATACATGCCGGAGCGCATCACGGGTCACGAACGGTGCGCTGAGATCACCCGTCACCGGCTCCCCAGCAACGATCTCCTCCAGTCTCGCCACTAGATCATCAGGCAAATCCGCCCTAAACCGCCAGATGTTCCTACCATGCATGCGACCTAGATAAATTCTCGGGGCCGGTGGACGCTCAGGCTCGTTCACCGCCACCATGCGTCCCCGCTCATCAAGCACAAACAGCGTCTCGATGTGCATCCCCATCAACGCTTCCGCCATCGCACCCTACATTTCATCTGATCTCTCCGGAGAATAGGCCTCAGCTTCCATCGCCCCTGTGACACAACCACATCCAATTTCATCCTAGGGGAGCGCAGCGGCGTTGAAGGATCTTTCCGGGAGACTGGCAATCAAGACCAATGTCGGCATTACTTCACGATCTCCTGAGAGATCCTTCGACAAGCTCAGGATGACAGGGGGGCGTGGTCGTCTGAATGGGGACGATGAGCGGAACGGACGATCTTCCGGAGAGGTAACACCTGTTTCTCCGGAGCGGTAACAACGACTGCCATCGTTCGGCCTGAGCGACTACACCCAATGTCATCCTGAGCCCTTCGACTGCGCTCAGGACAGGCTCCGCGCAGCGGAGTCGAAGGATCTCTCACCTGGGCTGGCAATCAGAACCAATACCCCTCTATGCCGACACTCTCCTTAGCGACCCTTCGACAGGCACGGAATGACCTTCTTAAGTGACCCTCGGAATGCGGGCAATGAGAGGTAGGGGTGTTGCCCGTGGGCCTCTTGTCTTCTGCAGCCTCCAAAGCCCCGACTCAATAACCCGATCCCGAGAATCGCTCCACCCGGCTGGCTCGACGCATGAAGGCCAGGTACTCCGCCTTGGTCATGGCGGGTTCGTAGGCATCGAGCACCTCACGGGCACGGCGGGCATCACCGGCTAGCAAATCGACAACGGTCATCGCCATCAGCTTGGCGGGCATGATGTAGGCCAGTTGCTGATCAACGATCCGCCAGTCACTGCCATGCACTGCCCCAGCAAATCCGGTCATGTTCGGCTCCAGCACCGGCATGATCGCAGCCAGATCACCGAGATCAGTCGACCAGGCGCCGTGCCCGCCGTTCACCCACTCGTCCTCGCGGTAGAACTCCAGGAAATTCTCTTTGAAGATCCCGGCCAGCATCTCGTCGTTGACTAGCGGCAAGAACCCCGGCAGACTGGTAATCTCCACCTCGGCACCCATCGCCAGTGCGCCCGCTTTCAAAGCTCGATCAACCTTGCGATCGGCGTCATCAATCGCTTCAACTGTCGCGCCACGGATCATCGTCTCCAAGCGCACATCATTCGGGATTACGTTCACCAGGTCCCCACCCCGCGTCAAGACCGGATGGACTCGCACCGAATCAACATCCCGAAACGTCTCGCGCTGGGCATTGATCGCCTCCAGCGCGAGCTGCGCGGCGTAGAGCCCATTGATGCCCCGATCCGGCGCTCCGCCAGCGTGGGCAGCCTTGCCGATGAAGCGTGCTCGCTTGCCGACGAACCCGTTCGAGGTCGGTGCATGGTTCACGATCCGGCCGTCGTCAGAGGCATCGGCATGGACCATGATCGTCATGTCGATATCATCGAACGCACCCAGCCGGATCAGCTCGCTCTTGCCGCCGATGAACTCCAGCTCTCCCGCCTCTCGACGGGCAATGCGCTCCTCCAGCTCGACATACTCCTCTGCCGGCACGGCGAAGAAGACCACGTTCCCCGCCAGCTCATCGAGCACGCCAGAGCGAACCAGCCCTGTCGCGGCACCGAGCATCGTCGTGATTTGGGCATTATGTCCACAGCAGTGGGCAGCGCCAGTCGATGGGTCCGCATGAGGATGATCAACCACCAGCACCGAATCGAGCTCGCCGATCACCGCCACCGTCGGGCCAGACCCCGCCCCGCCCTGCACCTTCGTCCGCACGCCGGTGATCGCCAGCCCCTCGTCGGATCCCAACCCCAGCGCGCTGAACTCGCGCGCGACGATCGAAGCCGTGCGACGCTCTTTGAAGCCCAATTCCGGATGATGAAAGATGTCCTCGCCAACCTCGATCAGGTGCTGGGCAGCAGCATCAATCTCCGCAATTACTCTCGACTTCAAATCCTCATGCGCCATCAGCTCATGCTCCTCTGTCAATCAATCCCGCTCCGGCTTCAGCGCCGGCATGACCGTCGCCAGCATCCCATCGATCAGCTCATCCGCGTCTGGCATCTCCGCATCACGCCCCATATATACCCGCCAGTAGGCGTATTGATAGACACCCCCGAGCAGCATATACGAGATGGAGTCGAGCGCCGCATCCTCTCGAACCCTGCCCAGCTGCTGCTCAGCACGGAGATACTGCACGAGCAACACGTTACCCATGTGCGGCCCACCACGCCGCTGTTCCAGCTCGAATTGCAATTGCTTGTGCAGGCGGGGATCGGCCAGGATCGATGCGCCCATCGTCAGCGCCTCGGTGTAGAACGGCAGTGAAGTGGTGAGCAACTCTCGCAAGTTGTCCTCGACTTCACCCTCGCCTGCGCTGTGGACAAGCGCGACGATGGACTCAATGAAATTCGGCAGACGCTCCATCAGCGTTGCCAGAAAGATCTGCTCTTTGTTGCGAAAGTGATTGTAGAGCGTGCCTTCAGAAACGGCAGCGACGCGCGCGATCTCCTTGGTCGTCGCACCGACCAGCCCCTTCTCGAACATGACCGACTTGGCGGCATCGAGGATGCGATCGCGGGTCGGCGAGTTGTTGGTCATGGCCTGTGCCTCCCCTCCCCTTGACGATGAGTGATCGCTCACTTATCATAGCATCACGCCAATGAGTGAGCGCTCACTCAATCGAATTCGAGTGCCACTGCTCGACGCACAACGCTGTGCAGGAAGGACGAAGACGTATGCAACTCGGACTCCAGATCGTCAAATTCGACGGTCCCAAAGGCACCTACGACGCTGCCGTGCTCACCGAGATAGTTCAAGCCGCCGAAGATGCTGGCTTCTCGACGGTGGCGCTCGGCGATCACTTCTGGCAGATCGAGCCATGGATGGGACCACCAAGCGATCCCCTCTTCGAGGCCTACACCACACTCGGCTTCCTGGCTGGCAAGACCGAATCGATCAATCTGATGGCTCTCGTGACTGGTGTGCATCACCGCCAGCCCGGCCTGCTCGCCAAGATCGCCACCACGCTCGATGTGCTCGCGGAAGGTCGCACGATCTTCGGCATCGGCGCTGGTCACTACGAGCTTGAATCTCGCGGCCTGGGTATCCCCTACCCAGCTCTCGGCACTCGCTTTGAGATGCTGGAGGAGGCAATCCAAATCTGCCTTGGCATGTGGGAAGGAGAGCACGGCAGCGAGCAACCCTTCGACGGCCAGCACTATCACCTGGAGCGGATGCTGAACTCACCGCAGGCGCTCCAGCGCCCCCACCCACCGATCATGATCGCCGGTGGCGGCGAGAAGAAGACACTGCGGCTCGTCGCGAAATACGCCGACCTCTGCTCGCTCCAACCCGGTCCAGCGATCCCGCACAAGCTCGATGTCCTGCGGCAGCACTGCGAAACAGAGGGCCGGGACTACGACGGGATCCGCAAGACGTGCAGCTGGCTCTTCAAGGTCGGTGAGCACGGCGAGGATAGCGAGCAGCTGGTCGAACAGTTGCGCGGGATGTGCAGCATGGGCATCCAGGATGTCTACGGCCGCATCGAGCATCCAGACCCCGTCGCCGCGATGGAGATCATAAAGCGGGACGTATTCCCGGCAATTCGAGATCTGGAGCCGCCGGCGTAATTCGTGGCGCAGCGTTGCGCCAGCCATATGTCAAAGGAGCCACAAACCAATGGCCGCCACCACCAATCAGACAGAACAGCGATCCGTGCCTCGCCTCATCTATGGGGTGCTGGCCTTGATCACCTTCATCGGCATCCTTGTCCAGGTCTTTCTGGCCGGGTCGGGGATCTTCGTCAACTACAGCCGCTTCGACATGCACGAGATGCTCGGCTATCTGCTGATCATCGCGTCGATCCTGCTGCTCATCAGCGCTTTCGTCGCGCGTCTGCCTCGACAGCTCAAAGGTCAGACCTTCGGGCTGCTCGTGATGATGATCCTGCAAATCGTCTTCGTCGAGCTACGCGACACCGGATTAAAGGAACTCGCCGCACTCCACGTCCTCAACGCCTTCGGCATCTTCGGCAACTCCCTCGACCTCGCCCGCAAATCCGTCGGTATGATGCGAGGGCAATAGGAAGTCGAAGAAGCTAGCTAGCGCAACCCGCCAACCGACCAGATCATCACGTCGCCGTTGTTGAAGGCGAGCGAGAAGAATTGGGGGCGGGCTTCCAGCCATTCGCGCTCGACCGGCCAGCCCCCAAAGCTGACGTTCTGGGTCATGTAAACGAAGTCGACCTGCTGGCGCTTCAGTTGATCTGACCAGGCCACGACGTTGGGCTCGCTGTAGAAGGTGAATGACTTTGCCCAGCCGTAGCGCGCCAGTTCACCACTATGCCAGATGGTAACGACACGATTCTCCAGCGTAGAGCCGTAGAGCGGGTAGGTCTCGTTCGTCCCAACGACCGCGATAGTCGCAGGTTCCTCAGCAGTCGTGTTGTCGACCCACTGCCATGCTTCCGCCAGCTGGTTGACACCGCCGAGCAAGTGTTGCCACTCATCCCCCTGCCGGTCGACATAGGTGCGGGCATAGGCAGGCCAGACGAAGCTGAGAAGGAGCAGCAGGGCGAACACTCCGCCAGCAGCTTGCGTCACCAGCTGGTGCCGGTCGCCAAACGCAACCAGCAGGATGATCCCGACTGCAACGGTCGCCATGAATCCTGCCACAACCCAGTAGAAGAGCTGTTCCGGTGCATCGGCATTGAGTGGCGTCGCGTAGGCGTTGTAGGCCAGCAACGGGCAAGCCAGAACGACCATGATTAAATCGCGCCACGGCTGTGGCATCGGGCTGAAGACGCGCCAAACGGCCCAGATCGCCAGCGTTGCGCCCCAGG
>CAYNTE010000083.1:0-12982 GCA_964399615.1 uncultured Thermomicrobiales bacterium | reverse complement strand
GTGGATGAAGCGGTTGATCGATCTGCGCAAGCGTCATGCGGCATTTGGGCGCGGCTCGCTGGAGATGCTGAATGTCTCGAATCGTAAGGTGATCGCGTTTGTGCGCTCCTACGAAGATGAGCGCATTCTGGTGATTGCCAATCTATCGCGATTTTCCCAGGCCGTGGAGCTGGACCTGAGCGAGTACAACGGCATGCAGCCGGTCGAGCTCTTTGGCCGTAGCGAGTTCCCGCTGGTTGGCGATCTGCCGTATTTCATCACGCTGGGACCGCATGGCTTCTACTGGTTTGCGCTAGAGCAACCGAGGATGACTGGCGAAGCTGAGATCGAAGGTCTCGACGGGCCGAGGGCGATTCCCGAGATGGCGGTGGCTGGGAGCTGGCAAGAGATCACGACGGCGAGACGGCGGCAACTGCTGGCGGTGCTGCCGGGCTTTCTGCGGGAGCGGCGCTGGTTCGCGAGCAAGGCGCGCACGATCCGGCGCGTGGCGATCGATGAGTCGATTCCGGTGCACTTCGAGGGCGGCCAGGCGTTAGTGCTGATCGTCGGCGTGGAATACACCGACGGTGATCCGGAGCGGTATCTGCTGCCGCTGACCTGGGCAACGGACGAGCGAGCCCGGCAGGTTGAAGACTGGATTCCCCATAGCGTGCTTGGTCATTTGAAGACGAAAGACGGCCAAGGCGTGCTGTACGACGCTATCTGGGAGCCGGAGTTCTGTCTGGAGCTGCTGGATGTCATCGGGCGGCGTCGAACGCTACGCAACGGGACGAGCAGGGTACAAGGCCGCCGGACGCGCGCATACCGGCGTCTGCGAGGCGAAACGAGCGATGGGCTCCAGGTCCAAATCAAGACGGGAGAGCAGAGCAACAGCTCGGTGGTCTTTGGGGACAGGCTGATCATGAAAGTCTTCCGTAAAGTTGACGTCGGTATCAATCCGGACCTGGAGATCGGACGCTTCCTGACGACAAGGACGACATTCACGGCCGTAGCGCCAGTGGCGGGTAGTCTTGACCTGGAGGACAGCAAGCGTCAAACATCGACGCTCGCGCTCCTACAGGGTTACGTCCAGAACGACGGCGATGCCTGGTCGTATGCGCTAGACGTCTTGGGCGGCTATATCGAGGAATTGCTGGCGAGCGAAGATGTCAATGGTGATTTGCGCGGTCCGGAAGGCCATATTCTCGACGTCGTTGACGAACCAATTCCAGAGGAGGTTTACGCGCGAATCGGGCCGTTCCTCGGGGACGTGCACCTGCTCGGTAAGCGGACCGCAGAGCTCCATCTGGCATTAACGCAAGGTGTCAAGGATCCGGCGTTCCAGCCAGAGCCGTTCTCGCTGCTCGGGCAACGCGCGCTCTACCAGTCTTTGCGAACGCATCTGCGGCAGGTTTTTCAGCTGGCGCGGCGGTCGATCGATCGTGCACCGGAGTCGGTTCAGGAGGACGTGCGACAGGTACTGAGCTTGCAGCCGCAAATCCTGCAGTGTTACCGCGCAATAACAGATCACCTTATAGATGGTATGAACACGCGCCACCATGGCGACTTGCATCTTGGGCAGGTGCTCCACACCGGGCGAGACTTCGTCATCATCGACTTTGAAGGTGAACCAGCCCGGCCCGTCAGCGAGCGCCGGCTGAAGCGTTCGCCGCTGCGAGACGTCGCAGGGATGGTGCGGTCGTTCCATTACGCGGCCTACGCCAATCTCTTCGAGCGAGGCGTGGGATCGCCAGTTCGCGGTGAGGATCTGCCCCAGATCGAGGGTTGGGTTGAATACTGGTCATTCTGGGTTAGCGTGGCGTATGTGAAGGGATATCTGGAGTTGGCAGATGGGGCGAACTTTATGCCATCGCAGCGCCAGGATCTCCGCACGTTGCTGGATGCGTTCATGCTGGAGAAGGCGGTGTATGAGTTGGGGTATGAGTTGAACAACCGTCCCGCATGGACACAGATTCCGATTCGCGGCATTCGCAGATTGCTCGGTGCGGCGTCATGACGATGACACGCAGCCAGCGCGACAAACTGTTCCGGCTGGCGGAACGGTTCGGGATTCAGCGTTCATACCTTTCGATGGAGCGCCAGCGGAATGAGGCTTCGCCCGAGGCTGTTCAGGCGGTCCTGAAGATCCTGGGGCTTGAGATCACCCTCGATGACGATTTCGCGGCGCTGGATGATGAGATCCGTCATCAGCTCTGGGCCGAGAAGATGGACAAGACGGCGATAGCCTGGGACGGCACGTTGACGTTCGAGATGCGATTCGGCGCGCAGGAGTGGCCTGAAGATATACCGGTCACGCTGGAGCTCGAGGATGGCGATGTGCGAACCGAGGTGATTTCGACCGCCGGGATCAGAGCAGCGAGTGTGGCTCGGGTAGGCGATGGTTCGGTGATCGGGCGCAAGCTGCAAATCGAGGACGTGCCGCTTGGCTACCACCGTTTGCGAGTGGAGCTGCCGGAGCTTGACGAGCGGTCGGTGCTGGTGATCTCGGCGCCGAAGCTGGCCTATCAAGCTTCAGGCATGCCGGCCTGGGGATTCTTTCTACCGGCCTATGCCATACGCTCGCACGCGCCGGGCCACTGGGGTGCCGGCAACTTCACGGACCTAGGGAATTATGTGCGCTGGGTACGCGGGCAAGGCGGATCGATCGCCGGCACGCTGCCGATGCTTGCGACGTTTCTCGACGAGCCGTTCGACCCCAGCCCGTACGCACCAATCAGCCGACTTTTTTGGAACCCATTCATGATCGATGCGACGCAAGAGCCGGAGTTTCAGCAATCGGAATCGATCCGAGCGATGGTGGCATCGCGAGATGTGCAGGCCACTATAGAACGGCTGCGGGAGCTGGACCTGGTCGATTATGGCCAGGGCATGCGATTGCGGCGCTCGGTGCTGGAGCGAATGGCCGCTGAGTGCTTTGCTTCAGATAATGGCCGCAGGAACGCGCTCGAAGCCTGGGTTGCCGGGCACCATCGTGCCGCTGAATATGCACGCTTCATGACCATGGTCGAGTGTTTTGGTCCCGACCGGGAGGCCTGGGGTCTGAGTGATCCGCAATACCTGCCGGACGAATCGCCTGATCTGGAGCGGGAGCGCTATCACCTCTACAGCCAGTGGATAGCCGACCAGCAGATTGCTGAGCTGTCGGATTCAGTTCGGGACGGGATCTCTGGGCTCTATCTGGATCTACCGATTGGCGTTCATCCAGCGGGATACGACGCCTGGCGCTACCAACACCACTTCGCCAAGGGTGTAGCGGTTGGATCGCCGCCGGACGCGGTACACGACGGCGGGCAGAACTGGGGACTAGCGCCACTTCATCCGAAGATCATGGAAGATGAGGGCTTCAGCTATTTCCGGGCGGTGCTGCAACACAATATGCAGTATGCGTCGGTGCTGCGCATCGATCATGTGATGGGACTGCAGCGACAGTTCTGGATCCCTGACGGGTTCGATGGTGCTGATGGCGTCTACGTGCGCTATCCCATGGAAGCGCTCTACGCGCTGGTGACGCTTGAGTCGCAGCGCCACCAGACGGTGATCGTCGGTGAGGATCTCGGGACGGTGCCGCCGGAGACGCCGAAGTGGATGGAAGAGCATGGGCTCTTCAGCATTACGGTGCTGCCGTTCCGGAAGGAGATGAAGCCGGAGGAGATCGGCGATCTGCCAGTTGAGACCGTCGCCTCGCTGAACACGCATGACATGCCAACGTTCCGGATGCTCTGGACTGATTTGAGTGATGAGCAGCGAGACCGGATGTTGGATGCGTTCAGGTTGGCGGGGTTTGATGTAGAAGATGAGACGTGCGTCGAGGAAGCACTCGAGCACGCGCTCGAATTGCTGGCCGGGAGCCAGGCGAAAATGCTGATGATCAATCTGGAAGATCTCTGGCTTGAATCGCACCAGCAGAATGTTCCGGGTACGACGCTGGATGAATATCCCAACTGGCAATTCAAATCGCGCTATGCATTAGAAGAACTTGACGAACGACCGGAGGTGAAACGCGGACTGGAGATTATTCGGCGTGGCCGAGCGCGGGCCGGGTCGAATTGCCAGACGCCAGATGATGACTACCGCAACGCTGCTAACTAACGACGACATCTATCTCTTCAACGAAGGCACGCATTACGAGCTGGCCGGGAAGTTCGGCGCGCACACTGTGGTGCTTGACGGGCAAGCTGGCACAGTGTTTGCCGTCTGGGCGCCGAATGCTAAAGCTGTCTCGGTGATCGGCGATTTCAACGGCTGGAATCGAGACGCGAATCCGCTCGAGCCGCGTGCAGAGTCGGGCATCTGGGAGGGATTTATCCCCGATGTTGGGCAGGGCGCGATCTACAAGTATCATGTTCGGTCTCGCTACGGCGGCTATGCGGTCGACAAGGCCGATCCATTCGCGACGATGGCCGAGACGCCACCGAAGACTGGCTCGATCGTCTGGGATCTCGACTACAGCTGGTCGGACGGCACCTGGATGGAGATGCGGGAAGCGCACAACGCCGCCGACGCGCCGATAGCGATCTACGAGGTGCACTTGGGATCGTGGATGCGGGTGCCGGAGGAGAACAACCGTTCGCTGACCTATCGCGAGATCGCGCCGAAGCTAGCCGAATACGTCAACGATCTCGGCTATACGCATGTCGAGCTGCTGCCGATCATGGAGCACCCGTTCTACGGGTCATGGGGATATCAGACGACGGGCTATTTCGCGCCGACGAGTCGGTACGGCACGCCGCAGGACTTCATGACGCTGGTCGATACGCTGCATCAGCACGGCATCGGCGTGATTCTTGACTGGGTACCGTCGCATTTCCCGAGTGACGAGCACGGGCTCGCGTATTTCGATGGCACGCACCTCTACGAGCACGCCGACCCCCGCCAGGGCTACCACCCTGACTGGAAGAGCTACATCTTCAACTATGGCCGGAACGAGGTGCGCAGTTTCCTGCTGAGTAGCGCGATGTTCTGGCTAGAGCGCTATCACGTCGATGGTTTGCGGGTGGACGCGGTGGCGTCGATGCTCTATCTCGATTACTCGCGAGAGGCCGGTGAGTGGATTCCGAATGAGTACGGTGGACGCGAGAATCTGGCGGCAATTGGCTTTCTGCGAGCGTTGAACGAAGCGGCCTATGGTAGCCAGCCGGGGATTCAAACGTATGCTGAGGAATCGACGGCCTGGCCGATGGTGTCGCGGCCGACCTATGTCGGTGGCCTGGGATTTGGGCAAAAGTGGGACATGGGCTGGATGCACGACACGCTGCAGTACTTCGCGCGTGACCCGATTCACCGTGGCTACCACCTTGGCGAGCTGACCTTCAGGATGGTCTATGCCTTCACCGAGAACTTCGTGCTCTCGCTGTCGCATGATGAGGTGGTGCACGGCAAGGGATCGTTGCTGAACAAGATGCCGGGAGACGAGTGGCAGCGGTTCGCGAATCTGCGGCTCTTGCTGGCCTACATGTACCTGCAGCCCGGCAAAAAGCTGAATTTCATGGGCAACGAGTTCGGCATGGGCCGGGAGTGGAACCACGAGACGAGTATTGACTGGGACGTCTTGCAGTACTCCTTCCACCAGGGCGTTCAGCAGCTCAGCCGCGATCTGAACACGTTCTATCGCGATGAACCGGCACTACATGAGACAGACTTCGAGGCTGCCGGATTTGAGTGGATCGAAGCAAATGATGCGATGCAGAGCACGCTCAGCTTCCTCCGGCGCGACCGCGAGGGCGGCGAGACACTGCTGGCGGTCTTCAACATGACGCCAGTGCCACGCTACAACTACCGGCTCGGCGCGCCGGAGGCTGGGCACTGGCGCGAGGTGCTCAATACCGATGCGGGCGTATACGGCGGGAGTGACGTTGGAAATCTCGGGGGTAGCGATACGACGCTGGTCTCGGCGAGTGGCAGGCTGGTGTCGTTGAATATCACGTTGCCGCCGTTGGGTGCACTGGTCTTCAAGAAAGGGGATTGACCTGGGATTTTCGCATGACCGTCTGGGAGCGACCCCATTGGAGCGGTCCCGCTGTCAATTTTTGGTGTGGGCGCCGTTTCAGGACGAGATCTCGGTGCACCTGGTCGAGCCGCGTGACGAAGTGGTGGCGATGACGCCGCTGGACAATGGTTATTTCACCGTCGAGATCGACGGGGTCGAGGCTGGTGCGCGCTACTTCTACCGGTTTGCAGATGGTGAGGACCGGCCCGATCCAGCCTCCAGTTTTCAACCGGAGGGGGTGGATGGACCTTCGGAAGTGATCGACCCTGATGGCTACACCTGGGCAGACGGCGACTGGCGTGGTGTGCCGCGCAAGCGACTGGTTTTCTACGAGCTGCATGTCGGGACGTATACCCAGGCCGGAACGTACGAGGCGCTGCTGGAGCATCTTGATGAGATTGCGGATCTTGGAGTAACGGCCATCGAGCTGATGCCGCTGGCGCAGTGCTCGGGAGAACGCAATTGGGGCTATGACGGCGTCTTTCCGTTTGCTCCGCAACATGCATATGGACGTCCAGAAGATGTGAAGCGTCTGGTTGACGCGTGCCACGCACGCGGGATGGCCGTGATCCACGATGTGGTCTTCAATCACATCGGACCGGAGGGGAATTACCTGCCGTACTACGGCCCCTATCACTCGCAGCGCTACTCGACGCCCTGGGGACCGGCGCTGAACTATGACGGGCCGGACAGTGATGAGGTGCGCCGGTATTTCATCGAGAGTGCAATGCGGTGGATTTCGGACTACCACTTCGATGGATTCAGGCTCGATGCGATTCAACTGATCAGTGACAAATCGGCCCAGCCGTTCATGCAGGTGCTGACTGACGAGATCCATGAGCTTGGCACCGACCTCGGCCGTCACGTGCATGTAACCGCCGAGAGTCTGATGAATGACCCACGCGTGATCAATCCGCGGTTGCTCGGTGGATTTGGGATGGACGCTGAGTGGAATGATGATTTTCACCATGCGCTGATCGCCTATTTGACGGGTGAGAAAACAGGCTACTATGCCGACTTTGGCAGCTTCAGCGACGTGACAACGGCCTACCGCTCGGGGTTCGTCTATACCGGGCGCAAGTTGAGCTTTCGAGGGGCATTGCATGGTGACATACCCCGCCTCTATACCGGCGACAGATTAATAGTCTTCTCGCAAAATCATGACCAGGTTGGCAACCGTGCTCAGGGCGACCGGCTGTCGACGATGATGCCGTTTGAGCTGCAAAAGGTGGTGGCTGCGACAGTGTTGCTCTCACCTTACCTTCCGATGCTGTTCATGGGTGAGGAGTATGGCGAGACGAGTCCGTTCCAGTTCTTTGTGGATTTTTCTGATCCCACATTGATCGAAGCGGTGCGTGCGGGACGGAAATCGGAATTTGCGATGTTTGAGTGGCAAGGTGAGATATCTGACCCTCAGGATCCAGCGACGTTTGAGCGATCTAAATTGCACCATGAGCTTGCCAGGAAGTCGCCGCATCGCGAATTGCGTGCGTTTTATCGCGAGTTGCTGCGGCTGCGGCGCGAACACCCCGTATTTGATGTGCTATCGATGCGCGATCAGGACGTTGTGCAGTATCAAGCGCAGCGAGTCTTGATGGTTCGGCGCTGGTCGCAAACGTCACAGCTCTGTATCGTGCATGCCTTCGGGCGCGGGCGTCAGACGGTGACGCTGCCGCTGCCGGAGGGTCGATGGCGCAAGGTACTCGATAGCGCCAGTGAGTGCTGGGCTGGTGCAGGGATGCTCAGCCCGGATGAGATGCATTCCGACGGCGAGGTTGCGCTGGCACTGGAGGCGATGAGTTGCGTGGTGTATGAGCCGGTGAATGAGAGAACCTAAGTGAACCGATTCATCTGTGTGCATGGTCATTTCTATCAACCACCCAGGGAGAATCCCTGGCTTGAAGCGATCGAGGTGCAGGATTCCGCCTATCCATTTCATGACTGGAACGAGCGGGTCACGGCAGAGTGCTATGGACCGAACGGTTCTTCACGCATTCTGAATGATGCGGGCAAGATCCGCGACATTGTCAACAATTATGGCTGGATCAGCTATGACGTCGGCCCGACGTTGCTGGCCTGGCTGGAGGCCGAAGCGCCTGAGGCGTACGCGGCAATCATCGTCGCCGATAGTCTGAGTCGAGAGCATCTTGGTGGCCGGGGATCGGCGATGGCGCAGGTGTACAACCACCTGATCATGCCGCTGGCGAATTCGCGCGACAAAGAGACGCAGGTTATCTGGGGAGTGCGCGACTTTCAGCACAGGTTCGGCCGCGACCCCGAGTCGATGTGGCTGGCCGAGACGGCGGTGGATCTGGAATCGCTCGATTTGATGGCCAGCCACGGTATTGCCTTCACCGTGCTCGCGCCAGAGCAAGCGGCCAGGGTGCGACCGATTGAGGGTGGTGACTGGCAGGACGTGACGGGGAGCAAGGTAGACCCCACGCATCCGTATTTGGTGAAGACACCCTCAGGTGGCGAGATCGTCGTCTTCTTCTACGACGGACCGGTTTCGCAGGCAGTGGCGTTTGAGGGGTTGTTGAACCGCGGTGAGACGTTCGCGGGACGATTGCTGGATATCTTTGCCGAGGGCAGGGATTGGGAGCAAATCGCGCACATTGCTACGGACGGCGAGACGTACGGCCATCACCACCGGCACGGGGAGATGGCGCTCTCCTATGCCTTGCACTATATCGATGAGAAGCAGCTCGCAGGATTGACGAATTACTCGACCTACCTGGAGTCGCACGACGTCGAGTGGGAGGCCGAGATCATCGAGAACACGTCGTGGAGTTGCGTGCACGGCGTGGAACGCTGGCGGTCGGATTGTGGGTGCCACACCGGCGGGCACGCTGGCTGGAATCAAGCCTGGCGGACGCCGCTGCGGGATGCGCTCGACTGGTTGCGCGACGAGCTAGTCCAGATCTATGAAGAGAAGGCGAGCGCGTTGCTCAAGGATCCCTGGGCAGCCCGCAATGCTTACATCGATGTCATCCTCGATCGGTCTGACGAGAGCGTCAACCGGTTCTTTGCTGAGCAGGCGACGCACGAGCTGAATACGGACGAGCGAGTCGAGGCGCTGAAGTGGCTGGAGCTGCAGCGTCATGCGATGTTGATGTACACGAGTTGTGGCTGGTTCTTCAACGAGCTCTCGGGGATCGAGACAGTGCAGGTGATGCAATACGCCGGACGTGCAATTCACCTGGCCGAGGATCTGAACGGTGGCGATATTGAGGAGCAGTTTCTGGAGCGGCTGGAGCAAGCCAAGAGCAATATTCCAGCGCAAGGGAACGGACGCGACATCTACCGCCGGTACGTCGACCCGGCACGAGTGGACCTGCCGAAAGTGGCTGCGCACTACGCCATGAGCGCATTGATCGAGGATGAGGCGCCGAATTCGACGTTCTGCTTTGATGTCGAGCGGCTTGCGTTCGATGTCTTTGAATCGGGCAGGCCAAAGCTGGCGATCGGTCAGCTGCGTATTGTCTCTCGAATCACTGAGGAGCACGGGGTCTTCAGTTTCGCGGCACTGCACCTCGGCGACCACAACATCGACGCGGGAGTACGCGATATTGGTACTCCGGAGCAATACCAGCAGATGCATGATGAGATCAGGGCTGCCTTTGACGTCGCGGATTTCCCTGAGGTGATCCGTCTGATTGACCGGCACTTCGGCGATCACAGCTACTCGCTGGGGTCGCTCTTCCGCGATAAACAGCGGGAGATCACTGAGGAGATACTGGAAATCACGCTGGAGGAAGCCGAGGCTGTCTACCGGAATCTCTACGAGAATCACGAGGCATTGCTGCGCTATCTCGATGATGTTGGCGTACCGTTGCCGTCGGCATTGCGAACAGCGGCGCAATTCGTCATGAACGCCGATATTGAACGAGCGTTCTTCGAAGACCCTATCGATACCGAGTATGTGACGAATTATTTCGCCAGCACGCGTGACTGGGGACTTGAACTCGATATCGCAAAGATGGGATTCGTGCTTGAGCAGCGCGTGGATGAGATCGCGGCCAAGTTGCTCGAACCGGAATCGCAAGGGGCTGCGCCGGCTGAGCTTTTGAGCGCACTGGTCATGATTGATAGCTTGCCCTTCGATATTCAGTACTGGGAAGCGCAGAATCACTACTTCCAGGCGATGAGAGACAGCTTGCCAGCAATGCGTGCGGCGGCTGAGCGTGGTGATACGGCTGCCAAGGCGTGGGTGGCGGCATTTGAGGAGATCGGTGATCGATTGTCGGTTCAGGTGGCGTGAGTTCTGGAGCGAAAGCCCCGCTGGGTTGTGGAACGTGCTTCAATGTTGCTAGCGCGGGGCTGACTGGAAGGATGGGTGGTCGCGGATGGTTGAGATAGATGAGATCACCGAAGAGCTGCGGGTGATGCGCCGGGTTCACGATGAAACCGGACTGCGACGCGATCAGCTTGAGGACGACCCATTTCAGCAATTTGGCATCTGGATGCAGGATGCGATTGATGCCGGGCTTGAGCTACCGAACGCGATGACGGTCGCGACCGCTGACGCTGCGGGCCGGCCCTCTGCGCGAGTGACGCTGCTCAAGGGATTTGATGAGCACGGATTCGTCTTCTACACCAACTTCGAGAGCCGTAAGGGACAGGACCTGGCTGCCAATCCATATGCGGCGCTGGTCTTCTACTGGCACGACCTTGGGCGGCAGGTGCGGATCGAAGGACCAGTTGAGCGTGTGCCGGAGGAGGAGGCGGTCGATTATTTCGAGTCCCGGCCTCTGGGAAGCCGGATCGGGGCATGGGCATCACCACAGAGTCGACCGATTGCCGATCGCTCCGAGCTTGAGTCGCTGGCGCATGACGCAGAAGCTCGCTTCAACGGCAGTGAAGTGCCCAAACCACCGCATTGGGGTGGCTATCTGGTCGTCCCGGAGCGCATCGAGTTCTGGAAGGGACGTCCGAACCGGCTGCACGACCGGTTTGTCTTCGAGCGTGATGGCGATGGCTGGAAAGTCGGGCGCATCGCACCGTAGCGCTGACATTTAACGAGAACGATAAACGAGGGTGGGATCTGCCCCACCCTCGTTGCTTGCGTCCAGCTCGAATCAGAACGCCAGGTAGTGAATCAACACCTTCATGTGCGCCTTGACGTCCTCCATGCGCACGAACTCGTCGGCCCCGTGGGCGCGGGAGTCGCTGCGACCGGGGCCGCAGAAGGGGATGTCGTCCCAGCCCAGCTCTTGCTGGATGTTGGCCATGTCCGTCGAGCCGGATCCGCCTGAGATGACGAAGTCGTCGTCGGAATAGCCGTGAACGATCTGATAGGACTCCTTCATTTTGCGCGTTCGCTCGCCATCGAGGCCCGCACGCTTGGCAGCGGGATAGGTGTGGAAGACGTCGACCTTGACGTCGAGTGCGACGCTCTTCTCCATGCCACGGTCGACCGCTTCTTTGATCTCGGCGACGATATCCTCGAATCGCTCCTCTGGAATGTAGCGACGGTTGATGATAAGGGAGCAGCTGGAGGGCACGATGTTGGACTTGCGACCGGCATTGATGACTGAGAGATTGAACATCGGGGTCATCTTGTCCGACGGTGCTTGCTCGTGCTGTGGGCCCGGGACCTCCGATTCTCGCTTCTCGACCTCTTGCTTCAGGGCGTAGAGCTCATTGAGGATCGGGATCATGCCGTCGATGGCGTTGACGCTGGTGAAATTGCGGCCGGAGTGACCGCTGCGACCGATGGTGGTGACAGTGATATCGCAGGAGCCTGCTGAGGCCAGGCCGATGCGTGGATCTTGCGAACCTTCCATGCAGAGCATGTGACCTTTGACATACCCCTCTTTTGCGAGATGCCAGATGCCGGGGTAACCGCCGATCTCCTCGTCGGTACACAGGCAGACGATCAAGTCGTAGTTGGGTTCGACGCCGGTTTCATCCATGACCTCAATGGCGGTGAGCAGTGAGGCAATCGAGCCCTTCATGTCGGCGGTGCCACGGCCGTAGATCTTGCCATCTTCGTACTCGGCGGCGAATGGATCGTGACTCCAGCCTTCCTCGATGGGTACGACGTCGGTGTGGGCGTAGATGGTGACGGCCTCACCACCGCTCTTGGGTGATTTGCGCGTTGCGACGAGGTTGATGCGTTCACCTTCGAGTGGCAGCGGGATCTTGTCGATCAGTTCCTGGGGGATGACGACACGTTCGGTCACGAAGCCGAGTGCCTGGAAGCGTGGCTCCACGACGTCTATCATCTCCTTGTAGGTCGAGCCGGGTGGGACGCTAGTGTCGACGCCGATGACAGCGCGCATGTGCTCGAGAATACGGTCGTCCTTTTGCTGAGCGAGATCGAATGCCTTTTGCTCGAGGTCGCCGACAGAGGGGAGGGCCATGGGTGATCCTTTCCACCAGATGTTCCGGTCATTGTGCTGGCATTCTAGCGCGGGATACAGCGGGCTGGATGGGCGACATTGCAAGCGATTTTGAAAATCGCCCTGAAAAAGGCTTGACAAGCTGGCAAAGGCCCGGTACTATACATGTACGGTCCCGATGAGTTATCTTCGGATCGACGCACTGAATACCAAATCGTAAGAGCTGGTTTTTCAGTCGGAGCGTCCCGGTATCAAGGTCGCAGCATTAACTGGATGTCACCAGGTTGCGATTCTTGAAGGCGGAACGTTCTTAAGGGCAAACAGGAGACTGTCTGTCCAGGCGATGGCACAGCATCGGTGCTCGATGACACAGATCTTCGGATCGGAGCACAGATGAATTGTGAACCACGAGCGTCCTGAAGATTCTGGCTCGTCGGGGCCTTTTTTTGTGCCTGGACTCTAGTGCGAATTTTCCAATTGCTGACGAGACGAAAAATGGACGCGTCCGGGATCGGTGCCCGAGAACCGGGGATCGGGAACTGCGGATCGGGAACCGGGGATCGGGGAAGGATCGCACCTCTCAACGAACCCGTCACGCGACTATGTCCAATGTCATCCTGAGCCTGTCGAAGGATCTCTCAGGAGATCGTGA
>CAYNTE010000082.1:9050-13251 GCA_964399615.1 uncultured Thermomicrobiales bacterium | reverse complement strand
AGAACCTCGACCAGATCTTCAACGCCGCCCGCGATGCCAGCGCCATACTGTTTTTCGACGAGGCAGATTCCCTCTTAGGCAAACGCTCCGAGGTGCGCGATTCGCACGATCGCTACGCAAATATCGAGATCAGCTACCTGCTGCAGAAGATGGAGGAGCACGACGGTATCACGATCCTGGCGACGAACCTCCGTCAGAATCTCGATGATGCGTTCGTCCGGCGGCTCGCATTCACCATTCACTTCCCGTTCCCCGATGAGTCTGACCGCTGGCGTATCTGGACCCGCATCTGGCCCGATGCCCTGCCAATCGCAAACGACGTCGACTTCGAACGGCTGGCATCGCTGTTCAGACTCTCCGGCGGCAACATCAAGAATATCGCGCTCTCCGCCGCCTATCTGGCAGCAGCGGACGATCAACCTGTCCAGGCAACCCACATTGCCCACGCGGTCCGCCGCGAATATCAGAAGCTCGGCAAGACCTTGAGCGACGAGGAATTGCGCGCCGTCGTGGCTGAAGCGGAGGTATAGGTGGGAGCGACTGCTACCAAGACAACGGCCACGCCAGCGCCGAAGCCGAAACCTCTCTTGCGCAGTCGTGAGCGACAGCCCGAATTGCCGGCGCCAGATGCGGGGCTTCTGGGTTTGCAGCACGTCGTCGGCAATCGCACCATCTCCGCGATCCTCAGCAACCAGCACAGAGTGCATCAACCGCAGCTTCCGCCGCTTGGGTCCGGCAGGCCGCTCGATCCACCTGTCCAGCAGCGACTGGAGAAGCGACTCGGAAATGATCTGGGCCAAGTGCGGGTACACACCGATGGTCCGGCCGCTGAATCGGCACGCAACCTCGGCGCGCTCGCCTATAGTACGGGTCCCGATGTCGTCTTCCGCCCGGGAGAGTACCAGCCATGGACAGCCGGTGGGTTCGATCTGCTGACCCATGAAGTCGCCCACGTCGTCCAGTCGGGCGGTCAACCTGCATCGAGCTTCAATATCGAGTCAGCCACCAGCCCGTGGGAGCACCAGGCAAGCCAGATTGCGACCTCCCCGCCCGGCTCCGCAGCACCGCTCACAACCGGCGCTCCACCTGCCGTACGCCTGCGCCGCGATCCACAGCTTGAAGAGGCGCTGAAGGCGATCGAACATGCGGTCGGGCCATTCGCAAGTACGCGCGATCAGGTGCTGCTTGTCTTCGGGGCGGTGAAGCACGTCGACCTTAACGACGCCGACAATCTCCAGCCCATTACCCTCGCTGTGCGCCGCCGGTTCGGTGATCAAACGATGGTGCTCTTCCTGACTATTCTCGATCAGATGTCACCTCAACGTCGCATCGGTCAGCCGACTGCAGCCGAAGCCCAACACCAACAGTTGATGCGCCTCATGCAAGTTCAGCGTCGCGGGCCATATGGCACCTACGGCGGCGTGATGCTGCCTGTTGCCACCCACGCGCTGGCCTATGGTGTGCCGCGTGCCATTGCCCGGGCCATCGCGGCACTGCCGGCAGCGCTCCGACAACTGGTTACGATGATCATCAACCTCTTCCGTTCTGCGGGCGCGTTCTTGAGTGGCATTCTGGCGGGATTTAATGCTTCCGTTAGCACAGCCGACGCCAAGCAGCTTGCCGAGCGCATGCTCAAAAGCGCGGTCATGCACATCATCTTCGCACCAGTTTTTCTGGCCGGCACTGTAGTCGGCATCGTCGAGGATGTCGTCGATACCGTCAAAAGCATCTATCACCTGGTCGTTAATTTCCGAGAAACCGTGTCAGGGATGCTCGAACTGCTGAAGGCGCTCCTGTCTTCGGCCGGAGTCGAGATCGCCTACAAGATCGGTGAAGAGATGGGCAAGAGCTTCGCCGGCAAGATTCAGGAGCTGCTCAAAGGCGGCATGGTGCGCTTCTCATACAACCTCGGTCGCTTCGTCGGCCCCACCATCGTCTACACCATCCTGGCATTCCTTGGAGTTCCAGAGCTCATCGGAGCATCCATCGCCACCAAACTGATGTCGATTCTCAGGCCCTTCCTCCAGCGTTTCCCAAAACTTATGAAGGTGCTGGAAGCCATAGCCAAGCGGATTCCACATCGCCGTCACCGAGGTCCTGACGTTGATGTCGGCCCATCGCCGCGGCATGGTAAAACGCCCGAACTCCCAGCGCGCCACCACGAACCCTCTGCAACGCCACCTAAGTCCCCAGACACCGCGACCCCGAAACCGCCTAGCGCGAAGAAAGAAGCCGGTGAGCCTCAACACGTTGCGACGCGCAAGCGAACAACTCCAGCAACCTCCAGCGGGACGCCGCGAAACGCCCCACCGAAGCGGCGACGCAAGCCAGCGAAACAAGGTGGGAAGCCAAAGTCTAAGGCAAAGAAGCGCGTAAGAGCCTCCACAAGAACGTTCCTCAACGACTGCCTGCACCGAGTCAGCGACCCTAATCACCCACTGCACTTTCTCGTTGTTCGAAAACAAGGACCCGGCGGCAGCGTCACCTATGATTGGCGCAAGACCACCCGCATCACCAAGAAGGGTCGACGTCAAACCGGTCGGTACCAGGGCAATGAAGATGGTCCGGTCGTGCAGGTGGGCCATCAGGGAGCGCATGCATCCGGCGCTCGCGAGCAATTCACGCTTGAAGATGCTGACCTCAATCAGCTTGGAGGACAGACAATTGAGAGCAAAGGCGCATTCAGCTTCAAGGGTGCTATCGACATCGATGGCGTCCCGGTAGATATCGACTCTGCATTGCAATGGGAGCGACTAGGTCTACTCCCCAAAGGCACTGTCGCCGCCTCTCGTCACATTCCAGCGCCCGAACCTTAGGGAGGATCTCAGCATGAAAGCTTCGAAGCAAACGACCAAGCCCCATGAGCAAGGTGGCAGCACCACACCCAAGAACAAATCGGAAGCGGACCGCCACGGTGAAGTTCAACGTGCCAGTCGAGCACCCGGCCAGCCACTACCCTCAGCACTCCGCACATCAATGGAGCAGCGGTTAGGGCGGAATTTCGGAGATGTTCGAGTCCATACTGATCCCCAAGCGGCCGCTTCCGCTCGCCAGCTAGAAGCACGCGCCTACACCGTCGGAAGTCACATCGTCTTTGGCAAAGATCGGTTCTCGCCTGGAACTCCACAGGGCCGTCAACTGCTCATCCACGAGCTATCTCACGTCGCACAACAACAGCGTTCTGACACCTCGAGTGCTGCAAGCCCTGCACGGGCCGAGGCTGAAGCTCAAGCGAACGCCCAAGGAACCACTGCACAGGTTACGGCTAACGTTGCAGCTGGATCACTTCAGCGCGACCCGCTCACGAAGGCCGAGATCGAACAACTCGACGAGGAGCAGATCAAGGCCCGCATCGCCGCGAACGAAGAAGAAGCCCAGATGATGATCTTCGGCCAGGAGTACTACGACCAGCTCGAAGAAGAACGCAATGCATTGCTGGCCGCGCTCAACGGCGAGACCAAGATCCCGGTGCCGCCCTTCCCCGAAGGCAAACCGCCAGATCCGCCGCGAGCCAAGAAAGCTCCGCCGAGCTACCCAGCGGCTGCTGACGCGTTCAAGGGCATCGAGATGTATGCATTTGTCATGGACAATCTTCCTGAGGCCACCAACGCAAACTTCTATCGCAAGACCAAGAACTTCAATATCGGAATCAACATGCGCAGGACAGAGTCCGGCTTTGAGTCAGTCTTCTACCTTGCATCGGTCAACTGGCCGGGCATGAAGGGGCCGCAGTGGGTCATCGGACCAGATTCCATTGACACATTCGTCAAGAATGATGAAGCCTTCGCCCAAAGGACCATGTTTTCTCCAGCCGATCCAGATACGCTCTCGGACTGGCAACTCGAGGTCTTCAAGGCGCAACAGTCGATGATGCAGGGGAGATGGAAAGACGCACTCAAACACATTGGACGCTCTCACGCCGAGAAGTGGTCTGACGAGCCTGTCGAATCGGTACTTGAGCTGATGCCGATGCCTGGGCCAAAAGGAACGCCAAAACCACGCCCGCCGAGAGTCAGACCGCCCCGCGTTCCAAAAGTTCGCCCGCCCAAACCGCGCATCCCGAAAGTCGCTCCTAAGGCAGCTCCGAAGGTAGCGCCAAAAACCACCCCGAAGGTTGCGCCGAAGCCGAAACCAAAGGCAGCACAAAAACCGAAACCAACAACCACAGCAAAGCCGAAGGCTGCGCCTAAGCCCAAGGCGA
>CAYNTE010000082.1:0-8950 GCA_964399615.1 uncultured Thermomicrobiales bacterium | reverse complement strand
CCAAGGCGAAGCCACCTGCTGCCAAAAAGCCAAAAGCCGCTGCGCCAGCCAAGAAGAAAGCGGCCAAGCCCAAGACCACCCGCAAGCGCAATCAATATCCAGATTTCGAGGATATCCCCGACTCGATGAAGAAGGTCGCGAAAGAGCAGACCGAGCAGCTGTCGAAACAACTCGGCATCAAGATCCCCAAGGATCGCGTCCTCTCGGCCCCCTGGGTCGGGCGTATCCGGAATGCCGCCGGCAAGGCACGCTCAGCCTCTACCTCGCAAGGATGGCTGCGCAACGAAAGCAAGTTCTGGTCGAAGTGGAAGAAGGCGTTCCCGGACGACGCTAAGCTCCTTGGCAAGGGCAACACGGTAACTAAGGAGCTGGCCGAAAAATACGGCTGGCCTACCACCGGCAAGAACAGCGTCGTCGGGCAGAAGCTCGTCCACCATCACATGTCCAATGGCTCCTTCACCGTGGCCATTCCCGAATCGCTGCATGTCAAGCTCTCCGGCGCCATTCATGCCAAACCAACCGTCATCCCGTAGACAGATTGCGAGCCAAGATTGCCAGACGCGGCGTCAAAACAATCGACCCAGCGCCAACCCGCCGCGAGCCGGCGCGAGAAACCGGAGCCTCGTACGCCAGATAATCTGGTGGGCATCCCCGTGGGAGGCATCCTCTCCCTGCAACGAGACGCCGGTAATCGCGCAGTAACTCGTACTCTGTCATCACAAGGGTCATCTAACGACGGCAGCGTGCCACCTGAAGTTCGAGCGCAACTCGGCCGCCCAGGCAGGCCGATGAACCTGGTCACTCGCAAGCTGATGGAGTCCAGATTCCATCGCGATTTCCGTGACGTTCGACTTCACGAGGGCGCGCAGGCGGCGGCCTCGGCCAGCTCGATTCGAGCACGGGCATACACCGCAGGTCGCAACATCGTGCTCGGATCAGGAGTTGACGAGTCGACGCACCTCGGCATCCTGGCCCACGAACTCGCACACGTCGAGCAACAACGATCGCGCTCTCGCGCCGCGATGAGTGAGCTCGCCATCGGGCCAGCTGGCGGAGTGTTCGAGCGCGCCGCAAGTCAAGCCGCCAGCCAGGCAATCAGTCCCCTCCGCGCCAGCATCGCACCACAGCCAGCAATCCCATCTCATGGGCCAGCACTCGTGCAGCGCGTTGGGGTGTGGGAGTCGATCGCTCGATTCTTCGGTGGAGGGACGTTCCCGACCGCCGAGCTGGATGCCTACCTGATCTATCTCGAGACACACAACCGCATCGAGGACGACTTCGACAGCGACCAGAAAGCCGAAGCGGTCGTCAATATTTGGAAGCAGGGCCAGGGTCAGTACAACCTCACCCCACGAATCAAGACACTACTCATCCAGGAGATGCAGTCCGGTTTCACAGGCACTGATCAGGAGCTCGCCATCCTCGAGTTGCTCGAGCGCTCGACCAATACCGAGTTGAGTGTCATCTTCTCTGCGATTACTCCCTCGGACCTGAACTCGGACTTTCATTGGGCAGAGTGGGATCGACTCCAAGACTTCTACCGGCGGCGATTTGTAGGCGGCCTGGAAAGCGTGCTTGCGGGTCAGATCCGTCCGATAGGCGAAGCCGTTCCTCTTGGCCGGCCACTTCCTGCCCAGCACGCGGCGAATCTGGTGGATGACCGACAACACCGGTCGACTTGCAGTGTGAGTAATCCAGCGGCCTGCGCGACCTATGCCGAATGGATCAGCGCATTCGAAAATCTGCCAACCTTTGAGGCCCGAAGCGGTCACAACGTCATCGGAGCAAAGGCTGCACCTCGCTCGACTGCAACCGACATCACGGCGCCACCCACAGCGCGCCGGCCACGAGTCATTGAATCAACCCGAGACTATCTGCCAACCGATCGCTTCATTGATGGCCCAACGGACGCCTGGGTACGCGCCAACCTGCCGGAGAATCTGATCGCGACGGCCTATCAATTGCCATCCGATTGCGCGGATTTGGCTGTCATCCTGCGCCATGTCTGGCTCTCTGCTCATCACCGCGTCGAGACCTACGACCCTGGTAGTGGCCCAGATTGGGTGATCGGTAGCACAACCGGCGCGGCACGCAGCCGCCACATTCTGGAGCTCATCAGCAGAGGCACGAGTAATCCGAACCAGCAGATTATCTACAGCGCCAACGTCGCGCGCACACTCAATCCGTATGCCGACGAACATGGACGCCCCATTCGCAGCTTCGCTCAGCTTGAGCCACTCCTCCACCCTGGAGATGCACTCGTCTGGGAACACCGGAATGCGCAGGGCCGGCGCACCGGAGGCCACACGCAGACAGTAGTGCGGCTAACCCCAGGCCAGGGCTCGGTCTCCAGCATCACCGTTCTGCAAGGCAATCAGCCGATCGGCCCGCTCGAAGCAGGCTTTATCCGCGATCAAGCTGAGGAAGCCGGCAACCTGGCAACCACGCCGTCAATCGAGCAACTGCGCGAAGCACCCGGCCGGCGCATCGAAGTCAGCACAATGACCGGCAACCGCCTGCGTGACGACCCGGATAGTGGAGTATGGACGTGGCCCGATGGGACAGTCCTCGTTGCTGCCGGTCCGGCCGCCGCTGCGCCCCAACCCGCGATTCGCCGCCGGCGTGGACGTCAGCGCCGTTTCATCGACTGGGCCGAGTCACTCAAGACCGCCAGCAATGCTCAACTTCAAGGCATCTTCGAGGCGGCTCTCCTCGAAGCTCGCGCCATGCTCGAAGGTGAGCAAGATCTCCGACCCGCCGATGCGCGAGAAGTCGGGCGGGCGGCAGGCGAGCAGATCTGGCGTTTCGCACGGGAGGCTGGTGATCTCGCCCACGAGTCTCACTACCAGCGTCTCGAACTCTTCCGGCAAATTGTCGAATCGATCAGGGATGGCTCGTATTCCGGTGATGCGCAGCGCACCTTCAATGCCCTGCTTGAGGCGTTCAACCTTGCAGCCCGCGGCGCAACGGGCATTGATTTCGACCGGCGAGCCAGCCAGGATACACGTGTCCTGAAAGTGCTCGTCACCGGCTTCGACCCCTTCTACGGCGGCAATCCCGGCTACGCGCCGCGTCGCGGGGACTGGAATCCATCCGCCGCTGCAGCCCTTGCACTCGACGGCAGAAGAATCGAGATCGACCGCAACACTGTCGTCGCGGTGGAAAGCGTTGTTCTGCCGGTGGATTACGACCAGTTTAGAAGCGGTCTGGTCGAGTCAATCCTGCAACAACCTGCCGTCCGCGATGTCGACGCCATCATCACCGTCAGCCTCGATCGCAGCATCGCGCCGGATCAGCCCGTCGATATCGAGCGCTATGCAGTCGGCGTACATCACCTAATGGAAGGTAACCGGCTAGAGTCGATTCCTGCTGCACCTGGTGGGCAATCAGGAACCCCACTCATTATCGAATCCAACGCGCCGGTAGAAGACATCGCTAGAGAGACCGCTGCTCCTGCACAAGGATCTCAACCGCAAATACGTCAGCCGACGATTGGCACCAATATCGAACTCGCATTTTCGAACGTGACGTCTGCGAACCGTGCGCTGTCAGCCCTCGGGTTGCCTGCCCAGAACCAGGCGAGCGTCACGATCACTGATCCACGTGCAATCCGTCAAATACTCTCGACGATGTCGCGTTCAGGCTCGTCACAGTTTGGGGGTATCAGTTTCAGTGCCGCTACCGGTCAAACCTTCCAGGCAACGGTCGTCAGCGGACCCGGAGGATCGTTTCTGTCGAACGAAGTCTCCTACCGCGCCTTGCGCTACATTCAGGGCCAGTCAGCTACCGATCAACCGCTCTCGTTCCACGTCCACACGCAGCGCGGCGCTCAAGATACATTCGGAACGCTACCTGAAGACCTCACGAGCGCTGAAGGGCGGAAGGCCCTGGCGCTCGCTCAGGACGTTCGCTCGACGTTGATCCGAACACTCGAACGCCTCATCATCAGCGTCGCGAAGCGTGCCAACTAGATCGAAGACACTCCACAAGACACCTGAGAGACGGCCCGTAAGACCACTACCAACTAAATAGATACCTGTACTGCGTGCCATGGCGTCGGTGAGGTGATGGAGTCAGCCGTCGATGATCGACCATCTCGACAACCTATTGCGGAACATGCTGCTTGGCCCGCAGACAGGGCTCACCGATCCGCTTCAGATCCGGTTTGAACCGCCGGATGAGGATTGGCGCACCTGGGTCTCTGGCCTTCCCGCCGGTTCGCTGGCGCTGAATATCTATCTGGCTGATCTCCGTGAGAATCGCAAATTACGCACGAACTTCCGCGATCACCGCCCCGAAAACGGCTTCATTCTTGAGACCCCTGCGCCAACCAGGGTTGAATGTCATTACCTGATCACTGCCTGGAGTCAGGCAACGGCTGCCCCAGCTATCGAGCCACCGATCGATGAACACCGGCTCCTGCACGATGTCCTGGCGGTGCTGATGAACAGTGCACCGCTTAATCCCTCGCGCATCTACCCCCCTGCTTCCACAGCACTGACAAACGTGCCTGAGATCATTCGCAACGCCGATCTCCCGACCCAGATCCTGCCCGTGGAGGGATTCGCCAAGCTGGCCGAATTCTGGGGGGCGATGGGCACCAACCACCGCTGGAAACCAGCGATCTACCTCATCGTCACCTTGCCGGTCGTCCTCACTACCGAAGTCAGTGGCCCGATGGTCACCAGCCTGATCACCGAGTACATGGTGACCGGCCACCCAGAAGCGAGCGACATCTGGATCCAGATTGGCGGTCAGGTGGTCGACGCTTCAGGCACACAACCGGAGCCGCTTCCGAACGCTTGGGTTGGGTTGCTCGATACCCAGGGCGATCTACTCCAGAGCACCCATACCAACGCACTCGGACGCTTCATCTTCGGCAATTTGCGGCCCGGCGATTACCAGCTGCAGTGGAGTGCTATCGGGTTCACGCCACAGCCAGCCCAGGCAATCACTGTTCCTTCACCGACAGGAGAGTACGACCTGATCTTCAACTAGCCCATCTGCACCGTCGAATCGCGATCTTGCGTAGTCAGTGAAGTGGAGAGCCAGTATGGTGACACGTGTCTCATATCCCGGTGTATACATCGTCGAATTCGCACCCGGCGCACCAATTCAGGGGGTCGGCACAAGCACCGCTGCATTCATCGGCCCCGCTGCCAGCGGCGAAATGGACGTGCCGACCAGGATCACAAGTTGGGATCAATTTCTCGCGATCTACGGCGAGCAACCACTACCTGGCTACTATCTCTGGTATGCCGTGCGCGGTTTCTTTGAGAACGGTGGCCAGACCTGCTTCATCGTGCGCGCAAGCAATGGCGCGTATGGTGAGCTCGTGCTCCGCGACCGCAGCGCCGGCACGATTGCAAACTCCAACCCCATCATCAATGTCCGTGCACGCCAGCCTGGCGATCCCACGCCAAGCATCCAGGTAACGGTCGCGGCCGTGCATCTGTTAACCGCCGCGAATAGCAATCTCTACCGCCCCACCGCCAACCGCACCGCTGTCAGTGGCCGGCTCATCACCCTCGCGGCCGGAACTTCAGCTCAGTTCAGACCTGGCGACTGGATCACGCTCGACACTGCCGGCGAACGCATGCAGGTCGTCCGGGTTACCGGCAACGACCTGATGGTCGCACGATTCAGTGGCAATGGCGTGCCGAACAATGCCGATCTCTCGGACGATTACAACAACACCGGCCCCGTTCGGCTGGCTGATTTGGCTCCGGGAACGCGCACCCTGCGCATCGAGTCGAGCGACCCGAATCCGGCTGGAGCACTCGGTCCGGGCACGATTCTCACCTTCGCCCAGGGCACCACCAGCGACACACAAGTCGTTGACTCTGTCCAGGTAGAACCGCTCCAGACGACGCCACCTAGCACGACCTACAGAGTCACCCTTCGCGCGGGGCTCGACATGCCTGTCAACCTCAACCCGACAGGGACTGCCGCCACTGTCCAATCCGAAGAGTTCAGCTTTACTGTCTCGCAAGGCAGCGCGTCCACCGTGTATGACAATCTCTCGATGGACCCGTCGCACCCGCGCTACTTCCTGCCGGTCATCAACGACGCAGGCGGCCTGGTTCAAGTCTCACTCGTCGAACCTCCCCCAGCCGTGGCGCTGCCAGATAGCCTGCCGCGCAATGTCGGCCCCTCGGCACTCACGGGCGGGGACGACGAAGACTTGAGTGACCTCGACGATCAGGACTTTATCGACGCGCTGGACGAGCTACGCGCCATCGACGATGTGAACCTCATCGCTATCCCCGACAACCGCACTGACGCTGTCCAGCAGCAACTCATCAGCCATTGCGAGCAGATGGCGGACAGATTTGCGGTTCTCGATGCTGACGCAGGGCTGCCACTCTTCGGCGACGACTCCATAGAGGACCAGCGGCGCGGCGTCGATTCGATGCGCGGCTACAGCGCCCTCTACTATCCGTGGATTCGGGTCCGGCCAGCCGGTCGCGGTGCGCCGATCCTGGTGCCACCCTCGGGGCACGTCTGCGGCATCATCGCCCGCAGCGACAACACGCGAGGCGTTCATAAAGCCCCAGCCAATGAGATCGTCAACGGAGCCCTCGGTGTCGAGCGATCGATGAGCAACATCGACCAAGGCATCTTGAACCTGCAAGGCATCAATGTCATACGGGTCTTCCAGTCGGGCGGCCGGCCCATGCTCTGGGGTGCGCGCACCACCGCCACCGATCTGAACTGGCAGTACGTCAACGTTCGCCGCCTGTTCCTCTACATCGAGGAGTCAATTCAGGAGGGCATCAACTGGGCGGTCTTCGAACCGAACAATCTCCAGCTCTGGCAGAAGCTCCGCCGCACGATTACTGAGTTCCTGATGCGGGTCTGGGAAGATGGCGGGCTCTTTGGTGCGACTGCCGAAGAAGCCTTCTACGTGCGCATCGACGAGGTGCTCAATCCATTCTCTGAGCAGGCACTAGGCAGATTGAATATTGAGATTGGCCTCCGCCCAACCTATCCCGCCGAGTTCATCGTCGTTCGCATCGGCATCTGGCAGGGCGGATCAGAGATCGCCGAGAGCTAGTTGAGAGGAGTCCAGCATGTCTGTTGGACAGCCCGTGGACCCATTTGGCGCTTACAACTTTCTGGTCGAGATTGACGGCATCACCCGCGCCGCCTTCCAGGAGTGCAGCGGATTCGATTCGACGGTCGACATCATCGAACACCGTGAAGGTGGTCAGAACACAACCACTCGCAAACTACCCGGCATGACCAAGTACAGCAACATCCAGCTGAAGTGGGGATTGACCGATGATCGCGATCTCTACGACTGGCACCGGCGCATCGTCCAGGGCGCTATCGAGCGCAAGAACGGCTCGATCGTGTTGCTTGATCGCCGGGGCGATGAAGTTGCCCGCTGGAACTTCGTCCGTGCCTGGCCATCGAAGTGGGATGGACCCGACTTGAATGCTGAGGGCACCGACGTCGCTATTGAAATGCTCGAACTGGCTCACGAGGGCATCGAACGCGTCTGAGCAACTCGCTATCGAAAGGCACCGATCCAGTGTTTCAGACAGAATTCGAATTCACGCTCCCTTGCGGCTATCTCGATGCAACCGGCGAGCTCCATCGCCACGGCATCATGCGGCGTGCGACTGCCGCCGATGAGATCTTGCCGTTGAAAGACCCGCGAGTCGTCAAGAATCAGGCCTATCTGGTCGTCATCCTGCTCTCGCGCGTCGTCTCCCAGCTCGGCACGGTGAGCGAGATCACGCCAAAAGTCGTCGAGAATCTTTTCGCGACCGACCTGGCATATCTGCAAGATCTCTACAACGAGATCAACCGGCTAGATGGCGGCGAAGCCACGGCAGTCTGCCCACAGTGCCAGCACGAGTTCGCGATGGAGGCGCATGGCGTGGGGGGTTGATTGGCTACCCCCTGCAGCAGCTCTACGGGGAGGTAGCCTACATCGCCTACCACTTCCACTGGCCGCACGATCAGGTGATGGAACTCGAACACACCGACCGCCGGCGGTGGGTGCACGAGATCGCTTCGATCAACCGCGCAATGAATGAGGAGTAGCCGCGTGGTGTCTCAGACGCCTATGACCATCACAAGTCAGAGACCAGTGCGGCTCTCAGCACAGCAGAGCAGTGCTGGCAGACCCGCGACCCCGGCATTTGTCAGTGATCTCGCTAGCCGGTATCTCGACCGCGGCACAGCTCGCGCTGGCATCGATTTCGTCTGGCAGCGCGCTCAGCACGTCTACGCTCCGATCAACCAATTGCGCTATGCGCCACACATCTCGCTCGCATTCTCGTCGTCACAACACCTGGAAATCGGTCGGCCAGCGCAAGCGTTGCCGTCGACTACACGTCTGATCACGCACGAACGTCGCACCACGGAGCAGCCGCTGACATTTACCCTGCTGCAACCACACACCCACGAAGCGGTCACCAGCGTCATCGAGCGCGTAGTGAGCCGCACGGTTCGTCGCAATGCCACCGATCCCCAGCGAGTCTTGCCCAGTCCCCCGGCAGTCGTTTTACCCAACTACCACCGGCCTCGACCTGAGTCGAATGCGATTGCTGAGCTACCCGTCCGCCGCCTGGCGCGCCAGCAGACAAGCACGCCAGCCGAGCGAACTGGAGCAGATTCGCTGGTGACGGCCGAAGCCAGACCACGGCAGCTACGTCGCGAACCGGCCAGTCACCACAGCATGGCGTCAGAGATCGATATCAACGATCTCACCGAGCGTGTGGTGCGCTCCATCGACCGCCGGGTCATCGCTCAGCGTGAGAGATTCGGGAGGGGCTAGCCGATGCCGACGCTTGAGAAAGCGCTCCTCACCAATACCGTCACCCGTGAGGACGTCGAAGTGATGTTCAACCCGGAGGAGTACACCTACACCGACGGGAACAATCTTGCCCAGGTCGCTATACCCGGCCTCCGCTCTCCCCTGCTCCAGTTCGTCCAC
>CAYNTE010000081.1:0-13254 GCA_964399615.1 uncultured Thermomicrobiales bacterium | reverse complement strand
GCATCGTCCCTCGAAAGCAAGGGTAGAGATCGATCGGCGCGTAGCCGCAGGCGTGTACCCAGTACTCAAAGATCCTGCCCTCAGCTTGTAGATCATAGATCCAGTCGGGCGGATGCTCGCCGAGCCTGCTCCACAACACGATTTGGTGGCTTCGCGCGACGACATGAATGGAATCGATTTGGACTGCGCCAAGCTGGTTCAAGACCGTCATCATCTTGTTCTTGGTGGGTCGCTTTGGAGGTGGACCGGAGAGCCCCTGGGCACCGATCATGAGACGGCGAGCCTGCTTCTTCGAAAGCTCGAGCACAGTGACTCCTTCACTTGAGCTCCACGCGATAGAACGAGGGAGACGTGCACGAATACTAGAACAGATGAGCGGGGGTGTCAATTGCCTGGGCCGCCACTCTGTTAGGCTCAAGTAAGACGGAATGTAACGTAGTGAGAGCAGCGCAATGTCAGCACACCCGACCGAGCGAGAAGCGTCCTTCGCCTGTCCATCGAGAGCCGTTAGCGATGTGCTATACATCCATCGCCTGGCAGAGTTGATGCGCGTCGAAGATCAGCAGATGCGGCTAACCGACACCTATCTCGATACGTCCGATCTTGCGCTTCATGGTCTCGGTTGTGCGCTTCGCATTCGGGAAGATGCGCTAGGGACGCGTCTGGCGACCTTCAAGGGGCCGCCGATGTTGAACGACAACAGCGAGAACTCAGTCCAGCAACGCATTGAGGTCGAGTCCGACATTGGTGAAGTCGACCCGCCGCTCGATCGCAGCCGCCCCCTTGCGCTCTATGATCAGATTCCGGCGTTTGCCGAAGCGCAGTCGAACGTCGGTGAGGTGCTGATCCAACCGGTTGCCCAGATCGTCAATAACCGTCGCATCATGGTCTTTCGGTCAACCCAGGGGCTGCATGTCGAGGTTGCGATCGATCGTGTCTCGGGCGTTCGAATGCGAGACTATTACCGGCTTGAATTCCTGGAGGTCGAGATCGAGCTCGTGACCGGCGACAACGAAGCGTTCGATCGCATCGTCGCCGATCTGCGAACTCAAGCCCCGGAACTACGACCTGACTCAAGGTCGAAGCTCGCGCGAGTTATTGACGCAACGTAGATGCCGGTCTAGCTGCCCGGAGGTTCACGTTCGAGAACGATGTGCGTGTTGCCACACTTCGGGCAGATCGTGAGCCGCTCGAATCCGCGTGTGTAATATCCACAGTCTTCGCATGACCAGCGAGTCAGAGCGAAGAGCTTGACGAGATCCGATCGGGAGATCATGCCAACGACCTTGCCGTCGGTCACGACTGGCAGACGCCTGATACGCCGCTCAATCAGCAAGTTTGCGATCGTCTCAGGGTCGGTGTCTTCACCAACGGTCACGACATTGCTCGTCATGATGTCAGCTACGGTCTCGCCTTGCCGTGCGATGACGTCGAACTCGGTGACGACACCGAGAAGGTGGTTCTCTTCATTGACGACTGGAAGTCCCGAAACCTGGTGCTCAAACATCATTCGGGCGGCATTATCGACGGATACGTCTTCGCTGATTGCGACGACTTCTCTGGACATAATGTCGTGTGCTCGAATCATCAATGTAGCGGTCATGCTTCGTGCTCCCTCGGGCGACTTGGATACATGATCAATCAAGATCGCAATTCACCTATTGTACGCCGATCAAGGAGCTGAAGTCGTGCTCCTGTTGATCGTGCTGGTGATGATTTCGTCCATTGCGTCGAGCAGTGCGGGTCGCAAGCGAGCGTTCACCGACTCGATCTCTTTGACAATGTTGTGAATCGGTCGAGGGTCACTCGGGTAAATCTCTCCGACGGCGTTAGCAAGCTGACGGCGGTAGCACTTTTCCAGCTCGCCACGCACAAGCCGAACCGTGCGATTGGACGCTTCGGGCTCGTAGTGTTGTATCTGCGCGCGAAGCTCTCGCATACGGATCGGCATGCGTGTTGCGTTCGCCAGCTGTTTACGAGCTGACTTCACCGCACCAAGATCGCGATTCCACTGATGAAGGATGTCGATGGCCGCGCTGGCGCCACGCGCGCGACTGGCAATTTCGGCAGTCACTACTCCGACCGGGGCAGGCTCGGGATCTCGGTTGGCCGACAGAAGCGGACGGTGCTCTTCGTTCCAGAAGTGGAAGCACGCGCAAGCGATACGGAAATAATAGACCGCCGATAGTAGATTCTGGCGGGGCGTCACGGGCAACTGATCGACCCGTGCCAGCGCACCGACAGGCTGATTCTCAGGTCGTGCAGCGAACAGCTCGCCCGGGTCGACGGAAATAGTGATGATCTTGGCGGGATCGACGGATCCTTCGCCCAACCGCGCTCGCCGCCGTAGAAGTAGCTCGGTCATGACCGATGCCGGTGCAATGAACACCCCATCGACAAGCTCGATATTGTCTGCCGATGCTGGCCCGATAGCTTCTGTCAGCACGTGCTTGGTCGCGCTGTTTTCGGGTACATCGATCAGTTGCCGCACAATCTCAGCACTGACCTGGCTGGGCTTGATGCGATCGACAGCGAACTTGGCGTCGGCCGCCTGGATGATCGGTCGATGAGTTTGCAACCCGCCAAGCAGCAGAAAGTCGGGGTTCTCCAGCTGGTGAAGATTTGCCTGACGTTCGATCCGGCGATTCTCATCCAGGCGAATCACGAGGCGCAGTTTGCGGCCACCATCTTCACCCGGCCACTCCTTGCCGATGCTTGCGTTCAGGGCTGTTGCGCAGCGCACGGCCCAGCAATCGCCGATGTACTTGCTCGCGCCACCTCGATCACTCCAGGCCATCAATTGCCGGTTGTGGATTGCTTCAAACAATGAGCCACCGGGCAAGCGGCGGTCGCTCACGTTGCTATCGGTGGCAGGAGGTGACCACTGATTCATCCGGGTGTTTGGTCCGCAGTCGGCGATCCCGTTCCAGCGATCGCTTGCGCTTCAATCTCAACCAACATAGCTGGATCGGCGAGACCAGCGACGATTACCAGCGTGTTGGTAGGCCGGATCGATTTGAACGTCTCGCTCAGAGCTCGCGACACTGCCGGGATGTCTGCACGACTTGTGAGATAGACACGGTAATTGACGACGTCGTCCAATGAAGCTCCGGCTTGCTCAAGCGCCCACTCGATTGTCGTCAGCGCGTGAACCGTCTGTCCATAGGCGTCATTCGGCGAGGCGATAACGCCTTCCGCGTTTATGGCCGTCGTTCCGCCAACGCTGATGAAATCACCGACCCGGACTGCTCGCGAGTAGCCAACGCGCCGCTCATACGGGTTGCCGGTTGAGATTCTTAGTCGTGATGCTGGATCGGCCAAACTGCAGATTCTTCCGCTATCAAAGCCCATGTTTCGCCAGTAGGATAGTACATCAGGCATTGCAGGATGGAATCTCACCCGTGTCCCGATAGCGTAGCTCATGCGTTACAGTGACACCGATAGTGAAATGGAGCTAGATGATGAAAGACTATGGCAAATACAGCTTCTGGTTAGAAAACTCCGGCGACGATCTGACTCCGCGAGCACCACTTGATGGATCGCGTCGAGCGGATGTCGCGATCCTTGGCGCCGGGTTCAGCGGATTGTGGACGGCCTATCACTTGCTGCAGCGCGATCCTTCGCTGGATGTGGTGGTGGTCGAGCAAGAGATCGCGGGTTTCGGTGCTTCAGGGCGAAACGGCGGCTGGTGCTTCTCCGGCTTTCCCGTTCCACCGTCGTCGCTCGCTTCCCGCTACGGCAAGGAAACGGCACGAGCCGTCTCGCTGGCAATGTATGAGACGGTCGACAACGTTGGTGAGGTCTGTAAAGCCGAAAACATCGACGCGCATTACATCAAGAGCGGGGAGCTTGAATTCGCCAGGGCCGGCTACGAGATGCCGCAGATCGAGGAGATGTGGAAAGAGTATCGAGACATCGGGCTTGAAGATCACGTCGAAATGCTCGATCGTGACGCCGCCAACGAGCGCATCCGCATCACGGACACTGTTGGGGCATTCTGGAATAAGGAAGGCGCCTCGGTTCAGCCAGCGCGACTTGCTCGCGGGCTTGCGCGCGCCGTGGAACGCCACGGTGGAACGATCTACGAACAAACACGTGTTACGCGCTTCGTGCCTGGCCCGCTACCGAGGCTGGACACCGCGCGGGGCAACATCTCCGCAGAGGTCATCGTCCTGGCGGGGGAGGCGTACCTCTCACAGATGCCGCAGCTTTCGCGCGCGATCATTCCGATCACCTCGCACATCGTGCTGACCGAGCCCCTCAGCCCGCAGATTTGGGAGCAGATCGGTTGGGAAGACCGGGCAGTCGTCGGCGGCTTCGGCACGCAAGGCGGATATCTGAATCACACTGCCGATGGCCGCATTGCGTTCGGGCCGTATCGCGGCAACTATCCATTTAACTCGAAGATCACCGACTCACTGGATCGCGACGAAGAGATCTTTGAACATGGTCGCAAGAGCGCTCGTGCCTGGTTCCCGATGCTCAAAGATGTGCGTTTCACTCACTCGTGGGGCGGGGTGCTCGGTGTTCCGCGAGACGGGATGCCCGTCATGAGCTTCGATCGACAGAGCGGCGTCGCAACGGCGCGTGGCTACACTGGCGAAGGCGTTGCCACGGCGAATCTGTCAGGTCGTGTGCTGGCTGACCTGATCACTGACCAGAAGACTGCGCTGACAGAGCTCCCGATGACGCAGCACGTTCCACGCGAATGGGAGCCAGAGCCGATTCGCTGGGCCGGCGTCACGTTTGTCCGCCGTAGCCGGATGCGAACGATGGAGCAGGCGGAACGTGAGGGACGATATCCTGACAAACCCACGCTTGCCCAGCGCTTGTGGGACTATTAGACTTTCATTGTAAGAATTTCCGCTTTGAGCGAGAAGGGTACTGGAACAGCGTGGAATCGTAATTCGCACCGGCTGCTGTTCCAGCACTTGTCATTTTCGCTGAACGAGTAACGTTGGGGACGCGTCCGGGCCGTCGTCCCAATAGCTAGCAGAATGGCGTTGCGGCGCCATTTGGGACGATTTGGCCATGCTATTGTCTAACTGGGAGAGTCGTCTTACTGTAAATTACTTGGGGTCGTTCGCCAGAGAGGTTAGGAAGTATCGTGCCTGAGCTACCGATTATTCTTGCGGTCGATGACGAGCCACCAGTGCTGGCAGCGGTGGCCCGTGATCTGCAACCGAGATATGGAGACCGCTATCGTGTTCTTCGAGCAGGTTCTGGCGCCGTCGCCCTCGATACGCTCAAGACACTAAAGCTACGTGGCTCACCAGTTGCCCTCTTGATCGTCGATCAACGCATGCCCTCGATGACCGGCGTCGAATTTCTGGAGCAAGCGATAGAACTCTTTCCCGACGTCAAGCGTGTGCTCCTGACTGCCTACGCCGACACGGAAGCAGCCATCAAGGCCATCAACGATGTTGATCTCGATCTCTACCTCATGAAGCCGTGGGACCCGCCCGAAGAGCGACTCTATCCCGAGCTAGACGACTTGCTGGAAGACTGGCAGGCGTCATATTTCCCGCCATTTGAGGGACTCCGGTTGATCGGCCACCGCTGGTCAGCCGAATCGTACGAATTCCGTGACTTCCTCTCTCGCAATCTCGTGCCCTATCAGTGGCTCGACATTGAGGAGGATAGTGAGGCTCGCGATCTCCTGGCGCAGATCGATGGCTGGACGGACGAGCTACCCGTCGTTATCTTGCCAGACGGCCGTCCACTGCTTGCCCCAACACGCAACGAGCTCGTCGCGGCGCTTAGCCTAGAGACCGGCGAATTGCTCGACTACTACGACCTGGTAATCGTTGGCGCTGGCCCTGCCGGGTTGGCCGCGGCTGTCTATGGGGCTTCCGAAGGGCTGCGGACGCTGCTGGTTGAGCGTGAAGCTCCAGGTGGGCAAGCCGGTACCAGCTCCAGAATAGAGAACTATCTGGGATTCCCGTCGGGACTCTCAGGTGCGGATCTCGCCCGTCGCGGAGTTTCTCAAGCGCGACGGCTCGGCGCAGAGATCCTGATCGACGAGGCTGTCGGCATTACTATCGAAGATAACTACCGCATCGTCCAGATGTCCAGCGGTCGCCGGGTGGGCTGCCAGGCGCTGCTCCTGACGTCCGGCGTTTCCTACCGGCGACTTGAAGTGCCTGGGGTGGCCGAGCTTCAGGGTGCGGGCGTCTACTACGGCGGATCGGTCGCTGAGGCTGGGGAGATGACGGGCGAGAATGTCTTTATCGTTGGTGGAGCGAATTCCGCAGGACAAGCCGGCGTTCATTTCTCCAAGACCGCCAAGTGCGTCACGATGGTCGTTCGCGGCCACGACCTCGACTCCAGCGGCATGTCACAGTACCTCGTCGACCGCATCGAATCGACTCCAAACATCCAGGTCTTGTACCAGTCAAATGTCGTCGAGGCGATCGGCGACGGTAGACTGGAATCGCTTCGCATTCAGGGGAAATCAGGCGAAGAGGTCGTGATGCCAGCCGATAGGCTCTACATCTTTATCGGCGCCAAACCGTACACCGAGTGGATTGCAGACCTGCTTGCGCTCGATGGGGCGGGATTCATCGTCACCGGTCCCGATATCGGTGTCGCCAAGAACAGCTTCCCGCGCTGGCCGGTGCCTCGCGACCCATTCTTGCTCGAATCTAATATCCCGGGCATCTTCGCGGCCGGAGACATCCGCCACCGATCAATGAAGCGCATCGCCTCCGCGACCGGTGAGGGCGCAATGGCGATCCACTTCGTTCACCAGTATCTCCGGTCGATTCCGGTGGGCGCCTGACGATGGCCGCTGGCGATCAGGTCGCGAAACTGGAGCACCAGCAACGGCTGGCGCTGCTCGGCGAGCAGCTTGCTGGGCTGACTCATGATCTCAAGAGTCCAATTGCCGCGACCGCCAGCGCAGCCTCAATAGTCGGCGACGCCATTGCGGATCTGCAACGTCTCACCATCGACCTGCACGTCAGTGAGATGACCGCCGACCAGCAGAGCGTCATCGAAGAGATGCTCAGCTCATTAGTGAGCGATGCGCCGCAATCAGCGCAACGTGACCCGCTGGAGCAGTCAGATCAGGAGCTTGAGATCGCTACTTGGCTCGACCAACATGCGGTTGCGAATAGCTGGGAGCTGGCGCCCGCGTTGCTCGAGGCTGGGTGGGATGTAGAGAAGCTTTCTGCAACGATGCGCTGCCTGCCCGAAGGCCGGGTTGAGGCGATAGTCCGCTGGCTCCATGCCGGCATTGTTGTCCAGGAAGCAATCCAAACAATCGAAGTTGCCGTGAGTGAGCTTCGCGAACGCACCACCGCCATCTCGGATCTATCGCGAAACGAGCAGGCGTCTGGTGAAGCGATAACCCTTTCCGAGAGCTTGGGACGAGCCCAGCGCCTCTTCAGACACGAACTGGGACAACTCGATTTTGCGATCGACTTCGACGCAAGCACCGGAGAGAAGTTGATCCCGAGGAACTTGACCCAGGTCTGGACTAACCTGATCGGCAATGCCGTCGATGCACTCGATGGCAAGGGCCAACTTCGCATCGATGCCAGATCCACAGAAGGTCAGATCGAGATTACGTTCCGCGACGACGGACCGGGAATACCTTCGGAGCTGCTCGATCAGATCTTTGACCCGTACGTGACCAGCAAGCCAGCTGGCAAGGGGACAGGACTCGGTCTCAATATCAGCCGCCAGATCATCAATCGGGCAGGTGGGACGATCGAACTTGTGAGCCACCCAGGCAGTACCATCTTCACCGTGCATTTGCCGTGTTCAGCCGAAGGAGAGTCATCCAGTGGCAGCTAGCGTCGCCAATCCTTCTCCAATTTTTCGAGCATCGAATTGGGTGGGAGGAGTCCACGAGGACGATTCTCACGAACGGAGTTTGCAGAAGCGTTTGGTGGGTTTGTTCTGCATTTTCTGGTCGGGGGCAGGGCTCTGTTGGGGCATTCTGCTCATCTACCTGAATACGCCAGGAGCCGCACTCATCCCCATCTCGTGCACGATCTTTACGGTAGCGAACATCGCTGCCTACCAGAAGTTCGGCGGTTTCGAGCGAATGCGAGACCTGGAGCTCGCGCACTTGCTCATCCTGCCTACGATGTTGATGATCGCTTTGGGTGGCCACGGCCCGTCGGGAGCCGTCATCGTCTGGGCCATGCCTGTACCACTCGGGGCGCTATTGGTGGCGCGTCAATCAGCGGCAATCAAGTGGTTCGCTGGGTTCGTGGCCGCCGTCGTCACCGCAGGGTTGTTGAACGGCTGGGCAGACCAGTTCACTGCTCTTTCGGAGGGGGTCTCGACATTCTTCTTTGTCATGAATATCTGTGCGGTGGCTGGGGTCTCGTTCTTCATCGTTCGCTCGTTCTCAGAGCAAAAGCAAGAAGCAATCAACGAGGCCAAGCTGCTTTTCAAAGAAGCCTCGGAAGCACGAGTCGCTGCTGAAGCCGCTGATCGGGCCAAGAGCGAGTTCCTGGCAAACATGAGTCACGAGATTCGTACTCCGATGAATGCCATCGTCGGAATGACCAGCTTGCTGCGCGATACGGAACTCTCATCCGAGCAGCGGGAGTTCGTCGGCATTGTGCGCAACAGTAGCGAGTCATTGCTCACGATCATCAACGACATACTCGATTACTCCAAGATCGACGCAGGCAAGCTGGAGCTGGAGAGTCGCCGCTTCGACCTGCGAGAGCTGGTGGAGGGAGCGCTCGAATTACTGAGCCTTTCAGCATCGGAGAAGGGACTCGACCTCGCCTACATCTTCGGTGCAGATGTGCCTGAGGCTATCAATGGTGACGAGACGAGACTCCGACAGATTCTGCTGAACTTGCTCAGCAATGCCGTCAAGTTCACCGACAAAGGTGAGGTGGTGCTCACTGTCGAAGCGTCTGGTCCGTCAGAGATCGGCGAACCAGTCGGGTTGCAATTCTCAGTTCGCGATACGGGTATCGGGATCCCCGATGACCGGCGCGACAGGCTCTTCCAGTCATTCAGTCAGGTCGATAGCTCCACGACACGGCGTTTCGGTGGCACGGGTCTAGGCTTGGCGATCAGCGCGCGACTTTCCCGAGCGATGGGCGGCGACATCAAGGTTGACAGTGAGCTTGGGCACGGCACGACCTTCACCTTCTCGATCCAGACGACGCGAGCGGAACCACCTGCACGTCCGTTCCTGGATCAACCTGACCTACGGCTAAAGGGATTGCGACTGCTGATTGTCGATGACAATCCGACCAACTGCTCAATTTTGGAGCATCAGGCCACCAGTTGGGGCATGCAGCCAACGGCTACCCAGTCGCCGACTGAGGCCATTGGCTGGCTCCAGGATGGCCAGGTCTTCGATCTGGCGATCATTGATTTTCAGATGCCAGGCGTCAATGGGCGAGACCTCGCTGCCGTGGCGCGTGAGATCTGCACTCAGAGAAACATCCCGTTCATTCTTCTCTCGTCACAAGGTATCGACCAGTTGCCGTTTGAAGACCGCGAGATGTTCAGCGCACTGCTAACTAAACCGATTCGTCCGTCACGACTCTTTGACGTTGTCATAGAAGTCATGTCTGGCCGCCCAACCAGGATTGGACTCGATCGCGTGCAAGAGAATGTATTTGACAATCAGATGGGGATAGAGAAACCGCTTCGCATTCTGCTGGCAGAGGACGTCTCGACCAACCAACTCCTTATGCGTCGAATTCTGGACCGCCTGGGATACAGCACCGATATTGCCTCCGATGGCGCGGAAGCAGTTCAGGCGGCGCTGCGCCAGCCATATGACGTGATCCTGATGGATGCCCAGATGCCGGAGATGGATGGTATCGAAGCGACGCAAGCCATCCACGAGCAGCTGCCCGAGAGCGAGTGGCCGTACATCATCGCCCTGACGGCGAATGCGATGACCGGTGACCGCGAAGAGTTCTTGCAGGCAGGCATGGATGATTACGTCTCGAAGCCTGTCCAGATAGAAATGCTCGTTGCAGCGCTCGAACGCGCCCATGCCCAACGAGGAGAGAGCGTTGAGCAGGCGCTTCCGCCCGATACCGATGTCCTGGACGCGGTCGATAATGCCAAGTTCGATGAATTTGTCGCAACGATCGGTGGCGATTTCGACCTTGTCGGCGAGATCGTTGAGACCTACATCCGGGAGGCGGCTGGACAGCTTAATGCGATCGATTCGTCGATCTCTCTGCCAGACGTTCAGACGCTGTATCGGGCCTCCCACAGTCTCAAGTCCAGCAGTGCCCAACTCGGTGTGATGGCCCTGTCGAACGTCTCGGCACAGATCGAAGCCATCGCCAGAGACGGTTCGATTGATGGCGTTAGCGAGCTGGCAACACAAGCTCGTGAGGAATACGACCGTGCCAAGCGAGAGCTCGAAAGGAAGTTACTTGCATCGGTGAGCGGGGCATCCGATGACGACTAGTCCCACAGGCCGGATCCTCATCGTCGATGATGTGGCAGTCAACAGACTGACACTGCTCCGAGCTGTCGAAGTTCTGGGTCATACTGGCTCGCTCGCCGAGAGTGGCCGGCAGGCTATTGAGATGATCACCGCCGATCCATCGTACGACAGTGTCCTGCTCGACATCTTGATGCCAGAGATGGATGGATTCGAAGTGCTCGCCTATCTCAAGGACAGAGCCGCTTATCGCGATATCCCCGTGATCGTCATCTCGGGGATCAGTGAGATGGACAGCGCTGCTCGGTGCATCGAGCTTGGAGCGGAAGATTATCTTACCAAGCCATTTGACCCAATCTTGCTGCGTGCCAGAATCAACGCCTCGCTCAGCAAGAAGCGATTGAGAGACCTTGAGCGTGACTATCTTGAGCAGGAGATGACGCTGCGCCAGAGTGAGAAGCTGGCCTCACTGGGTCGGCTTGCGGCAGGTATGGCCCATGAGCTGAACAACCCCGCGACGGCTGCCCAACGCGGCGTCGATCACCTGCAATCACTCATTCGGGAGCTCCGCCAAACCTATCTGCGCCTGGCAGAGCTTGGATTGTCCACTGAGCAGCGTGATCTGCTTGCACCATTTGAACTGCACGTTAGGGATGCATCAGACAATGGACTTGCCCTTGATCCGCTGGAATTCAGCGATCGTGAGATGCAGATCGATGCCTGTCTCTATCAATATGACATCGATCAGCCGTGGCTGCACTCCGCATCGCTGGTCGAGCTTTCACTGGACCAGAAGGCGCTGGTTGATCTGCTCAATCACTTCGAGCCGGTCCAGATTCCCGTTGTCGTCTCCTGGCTGAGCGGAATCTCGCGACTCCAGCAGCTCATGAGTGATATCGACAGCGGACTGCAGCGCATTATGCGCGTCGTCAGCACGATCAAGAGCTACTCGTTCATGGACCAGGCGCCGGTTCAGATCATCGATGTGCACCGCGGTCTCGAGTCCGGAATCGAATTACTTGCCTTGCCCCCAGACTCGTCAATTGAGTTCGAACGCCAGTTCGATACGTCGCTACCGAAGATCGAGGCGTACGGCCGTGATCTGAACCAGGTTTGGTCAAACATCCTAGACAACGCAGTGAAGGCGGTCGGTACTCATGGCGTGATAACGCTGCGAACCACCTGCCAGTCAGGGTGCATTCGTGTCGAGATTCGCGATGATGGCGTCGGAATTCCTGATGACGTGCTTCCGAAGGTCTTTGATCCATTCTTCAGCACCAGACCAGAAGGACAGGGAGCCGGTCTAGGCCTCACCATCAGTCGCAATATTGTTCTAAAGCATGGCGGTAACATCGAGGTCACATCTGTCTCTGGCTCAACCTGCGTGGCCGTCACACTGCCTTTGCTAAGAGAGACTACCTAATCCATACCGTGGGTGATGGGACGACCGGTGTTTGCTACCACCGATCGTCCCTGATCGATCACCCTATGGGACGATATTGACGTTGCCTCTGAAGAGATTGGCTGGATCGTACCGGCGCTTGATCTCGACCAAGCGGTCGTAGTTTCCGGCATAGCCAGCCCGGGCCAGCGCCTCGCCACCTTCGTCTTGCCCTGTGAAGTTCAGGTAGACACCTCCCTGGGTCAGATCATGGATTCTGGACCAGGCGGATCGCGTCCAGCTGATCATTTCCTCTGACTGAGCCGGATCCTCCCAGGTCGTGTCGAAGCTGAGATTGTACAGAGCACTGCGGTTGCCATAGGCTGTTGCGTTCTCTGGCACCCGGCTCATTGCCCCACCGAGTCCTCGCAGACCAAGCAAGGTGCGCGGAGAAGGACGGTCGGCTGCCAGATCGACGATGGCTTCGATCAACGGTTCATCGAGTACATCGGCGTTGATGCACTTCCAGTAGTACTGCAGTCCGTCTGGGACCAGCGGATCGATTTCGGCTTGCATCGCCACGTACGGGCGAGGACCACTCAGATCGAAGAGCGGTGTTCCGAGCTCTCGCGCCGGGCGTAGCACCAGTTCGCCTTTGTCGACGGGTCCGGCGTACATCGAAGATATCAAGACCACTGGCGACCAATGCATCTCCGGCGAAACCATTGGGAGTGGTGGCATGCCCCAGACCAGCAGGTCGCAGGTGACTTCGTCGGGCGCTGTCGTGATGAAGTCGCGCCAGTTACGAAGTACGGTCGCAACTTCCTCGATTGGGTAGATCGTGACCGCGGCATAGATCTCGGGACCAAGAGGATAGAGCTGAAACTCGAACGAGGTGACGATGCCGAAGTTCCCACCACCGCCACGGATAGCCCAGAACAGGTCAGGGTGCTCGATTTCGCTGACGTTCAATACATCACCATTGGCAGTGACGATCTGCGCACTGACGACGTTGTCACACGCCAGCCCCCACTTCCGTCGCAGGAAACTCATGCCGCCGACAAGCGTGAATCCAGCAACTCCTGTCGTCGAGACCTGGCCGCCTGGCGTGACCAACCCAAACACCTGTGTTTCATGATCGACATCGCCCCAGTTAGCACCTGGTTCAACGCGAACGGTGCGTCGGTCCGGATCGACATAGACGCTCTTCATTTTCGATAGATCTATTACCAGCCCACCGTTGTTAACGGCGCTGCCGGCGACATTGTGACCACAGCCCCGGACTGCGATCTCAATATCGTGCTCTCGGCCTATGTTCACCGCAGCCGCAACATCGGCTGTTCCAGTGCACTCGACGATGACTGCCGGGTGTTTGTCGATCATGCCGTTCCAAACTTTGCGAGCTTCGTCATAGCTCGCGTCATTTGGCAATATGACCGCCCCCCGAATCTGTTGGCGTAAAGCTTCAATTGCAGCTTCGCTG
>CAYNTE010000080.1:7237-14134 GCA_964399615.1 uncultured Thermomicrobiales bacterium | reverse complement strand
TCGACTCCGCTGCGCGCAGCCTGTCCTGAGCACAGTCGAAGGGCTCAGGATGACAGCGGGTGTGGTCGTCTGAGTACTGCCGATGAGAAGCTGGCGCATTGAGGCGCGCCAGCGGCGGCACCTCTACGTGCTGCTGCGTTGTTCGACCCCACGATTCCCAATCCCCAGCCCCCACCCGGTTCCCGAACCCCGGACCCCGACATCCCCGATCCCCCCAATCTTCGATACCATTCCTAGCGTGCGCAGCGACGCATCGCTCAATGGCGCACCTAGGAGGCATCCAGGCTTGATCCCTTCAACCAATGGCACCGATGAAGGCGTCCTGCGTCTATGGCTCGATCGGGAAATCGAACACTGGCTCCGCTGCTTCGTCCAGACCCTCGACGAGAGCATGCGACAGCTCCGTGACGCCTGTTTCGGTGATGCCTGGCAAGCCCTGCAGGCCGAGGGACTTTCCCAGGAAGATGCTGCACGTCGGGCACTTGATTTCTATGAACGCGGCCTCACCGATATCTTCCGCTTCGTTCGCCAGGCTGGCGCAATCGTTGACGACCTTTCCTGGTCGCAATTCAAAGCCGGACACCGCCGCTCCATGCGCGATCAAGACGCCAGCGCCGCCGCCATCGATGCACTCGACAACGCGCTCTACACCGCCGAACAGCAAGCCGAGCTCACGAACCATCGTCACTATCGCTCGCTCGTCCGCTGCGTCATGCTCTTCGTCTACCAACACGCCGCCAACGGACCCCAATATCCCGGGCCAGCCTCTGAAGACGCCGCCAAACTGGCCTGGGCCTATCAAGCGCTCAAGGACATCGAGGATCATCAGGATTTCCAGCTGGAACTCGCCAGCTACATCAACGACAGCGGCGTCCGCCCCGTTGTCGATGCCATCCTCCTCGATCCCGTTGACGACATCATCAATCGTTCAGCCCAGCTGGCTGGCGAGCAGCGCTTCGATCTGCTGCTCAACACCGCCTTGCTGTGGCTTGTAGGGGCTGTCGAGAGGAACTGACACCGTGATCGACCGGCTGAAACACGATCGCCGGCTCCACATTATCATCGGCATTGTCAGCGTCATCATTTTCGGTATCACCCCCATCATCATCGGCTATACCCAGGGCACCTCGGAGCTCACCAATGACAACGTGCGACGCCAGGTGATGACCGACGACGAACACTGCGCCATCACCATCCCCGCCCAGTGGGAATGGCAGCCCGCCAGCTGGACCGCCATCTCCCCCAAGGGCTCCCAACTCGGATTTTCCGAGATCTTCCTCGGCCGCCCCGAAAATCCCGAATGGCATGAAGTCGCCGACGAAGTGCTCGAGCGTGCCGCCGCCCGCAACGACGCCCAAGTCACCCAGACCGACAACAGCATCCGCATCGACTATGGCCCGGATGGCGGGCTCAGTTTCATTCAACGTTATGATTGGATCGTCTGCCGGCTCACCTTCTCCGGTCAAGCCGACAGCAAGAGCATCGAGCTCCCCGTCTGGGAGCAGATCATCGATTCACTGGCCCGCGTCTCACCGACCGGCACACCGCCAGAGGAGTTACCATGGCGACCCAAGACACCAACTCCAGCCGAATAGGTTTCAACGTCCGTCGCGGTCGTGCCAGCCGCGCCGCCGAATTGATCGCATACGCCGAGAACGCTGGCATCCAGAATGCCTGGATGACCATGGGCGCCGTCGGCTCCGATATCCCCACCCTCTACGCCGCAACCGCTGTCCAGACCCAGACCATCAAACTCGGCACTTCGATCGTGCCCGCCTTCACCCGACATCCCATCGCCCTCGCTGGCCAGGCCCTCGTGCTCGACGATCTTGCCCCCGGCCGGTTACGCCTCGGCATCGGCACCAGCCACGGCTCATCCATGGTCGGAGTCTACGGATTCGATTTCGACCGCCCCCTCGCTCAACTCCGCGAATACCTCCAGGTTCTCCGTCCACTCCTGCACGAAGGTGAAGTCGAATTCCAGGGAGACTTCTATCACGCCAAAGCCAAGCTCCCCGGCGCACCCAAGACCCCTGTCCTGATGTCTGCCCTGGGACCCAAGTCATTTGAAGCCGCTGGCGAGCTGACCGATGGCGCGATCTCGTGGATCACCCCCTTCGATTACTTGCGTCAAACAGCCCTGCCCGCCATGCAGCGCGGAGCCGAATCCGCCGGTCGCGAGCGTCCGCCACTCGTCGCCCACGTCACCACCGCCATCGCGCCCGACCGAGAGAGCGCCTACAACGCCACCCGCGAGGCGCTAGCCATGTACGCGAAGACCACCTTCTACCCCAACATGTTCAAGACCGCTGGCTACCCGCTCGGCTCAGGTGGCGAATACACCGATGAGTTGCTCGATCAACTCGTCGTCGCTGGCGATCCCGACACCATCGGCGAGCGGCTGATCGCTCTCCTCCAGGACTTCGACGAGCTCCTCATCATGCCCGTTCCCGTCACAGACCGCGAAGCCGAAGAACGCGACCTCATCAACCTCATCGCCAACCTCTAAGCCCCCTGCCCCGTCCGGTCCCCCCTCGCCCTTTATGGGAGAGGGGGCTAGGGGGTGAGGGTTGTTCCTGTCCGGTCCCTCTTCTCCCCTTGTGGGAGAAGGGGCTAGGGGATGAGGGGTTTCCCGTGTCCCCTCCCCGATCCCCCGCCTTGACTCCCTCCCCTGTCCCTGATTGAATCAAGACAACAAACTGAATCTGTTCCGAGGGAGCAACGGGGGCTTGGGGGATACGCCAGGCTGAGAGGGTAGCCGAACCGCTACCGACCGTTTCCGACCTGACCTGGGTAATGCCAGCGTAGGGATGTGCCACCACACGCCACCACTGTGGTAATGGCTCGGACGCCATCTCTACCGCGCTAGCCGTACTGGTCAGCGCGATTTGCTTTTCCACCGCCCCACCGTTGCCCTATTCTGATAAAGACGTAGCTTGATGGCGCAACAGATTGCCCAACAACCAACCGCACCCACTGGCAGCCACCGGCTGGTCGCACGTGATGTCGATGTCCACTTCGGCCCGGTCCATGCCGTCAACAACGCCAGCATCAGCCTCGACGACGGCGAATTCGTGGCCCTGCTGGGACCATCCGGCTGTGGCAAGAGCACCTTGCTCAACGTCCTTGCCGGTCTCGTCGAACCCGACCACGGCGACATCTGGCTCGATGGCAAGCTCGCCACCAACCGCCTCGGCAAACTCGCCTACATGCCACAACGCGACGCCCTGCTGCCCTGGCGCACCGTCATTCAGAATGCCACCCTCCCCGCCGAGATCACCGGCCAGAGCGTCGATGAGGCCCGCCGCCAGGCACACGCACTGCTACCGCGCTTCGGCCTCGATGGCTTCGCCGATAGCTATCCGAATACGCTCTCCGGTGGCATGCGACAGCGCGCGGCGCTCCTGCGCACCGTTCTGACCCAGCGCGACATCATGCTGCTCGATGAGCCATTCGGCGCGCTCGACGCCCTCACCCGCCGTGTTATGCAAGAGTGGCTGCTCGATCTCTGGGACGATATCGGCAGCGCCATCCTCATGGTTACTCACGATGTTGAAGAAGCACTGCTGCTCGCCGATCGCGTCGCCGTCATGACCGCCAGACCCGGCCGCATCAAACTCATCGAGCGCGTCCGGCTGCCACGACCCCGCAAGGCCGAGATGATCGCCGACCCCGCTCTGATCGAACAGAAGCAGCAGCTCCTCAGTGCCCTGCGCGAGGAGATGCCATCGATGCGAGGTCCACAATGATCGGCGCATCACGCGAATCGACCATCCAGAAGGAGCGCGAAGCCAACCGCCGGCAGGCCCGTTCCCGTCGCAATCTGCTGAGCTGGATCATCCCCATCCTGCTGCTCATCTTGCTGGTGGCCCTTTGGGAGATCGGCGTCTGGCTCGATGACACGCCCGAATGGTTCCTGCCTGCCCCCAGTGTCGTCCTCAGCGAGACGATCGACTCCCGCCATCTGCTTTGGGAGCACACCCAGACCACCCTGATCGAGATCCTGCTTGGCTATGTCATCGCCCTGATCATCGGCATTGTCACCGCACTCACCATCGCTATCTCACGCGTCGCCGAGCGCACCGTCTACCCCGTCATCGTCGCCAGCCAGGCCATCCCGATCATCGCCCTGGCCCCGATCTTGCTCATCTGGTTTGGCTTCGGCCTGACCCCCAAGATCATCGTCGTCGTCCTGCTGTGCTATTTCCCCATCGCCGTCAATATGGCCGATGGACTCCGTGCCACCAGCCCTGACGCCATCAATCTGGTCCGCAGCCTGGGCGCCAATCGCTGGCAGATCATGCGCCACGTCCGCATCCCGACATCGCTGCCCTATCTCGTCTCCGGCGCACGTGTGGCAGCAGCCTTCTCCGTCATCGGCGCAATCGTCGGCGAGTGGGCTGGCTCATCATCGGGGCTTGGCTATCTTATGACTCGCGCAGCATCTCAATTCCTCACCGCCCGCCTCTTCGCCTCCGTTCTCATCTGCGCCGTCGTCGGCATCACCCTCTTTGCCATCGTCGGCGTGCTCGGACGCCTGCTCGTCCCGTGGGATACCCGCGAAAGTAACGACTAATGTCCACTAACCCCTCGGATCTTGTTTAAAGAAGGGAGACCCTTACGAATGTCACGAATCTTGCTCCACCGCCCCATACTCCTGGTGCTCGCCAGCCTACTCATCATCTCCGCCCTGGCAGCCTGTGGACCCCTTGGCGAAGATGACGACGACAGCGGCGAGATCACCAACGTCAGCGTCGCGCTCGACTGGTTCCCCTGGGCCGAACACTCCGGCCTCTATCTCGCCCTCGATCGCGACTACTTTGCTGATGAGAACCTCGCCGTCGATTTCCACGTCCCCGCCAACCCGGAGGACGGCCTCAAACTCGTTGCCTCCGGCGATGAAGACTTCGCCATCTCCTATCAGACCGATGTCCTGCTGGCCCGCGAACAAGGCCTGCCTGTCGTCTCCGTGGCTGCCCTCGTCCAGCATCCGCTCGACGGTGTCATGAGCCTCGAATCGAGCAACATCGAGCGACCGTCAGATCTCGAGGGCAAGAAGATCGGCTACGCGGGCACTCCCAGCAGTGAAGCGTTCCTCCACTCACTGCTGCAATCCGACGGCCTCACCCTCGACGACATCAATCTCATCAACGTCGGCTTCAACCTCGCACCCAGCCTCATCTCCGGCCAGGTCGATGCCATTATCGGTGCCTACTGGGCCTATGAGTCGTTTCAGATCGAGGAAGAGAGCGGCCAGCAAGTCTCCGTCATGAAGCTCAACGAGTGGGGCGTACCCGATTACTACGAGCTCGTCCTGGTCGCTAGCGAGGAGACCGTCGACCAGCGTGGCGACATGATCACCCGCTTCATCCGCGCCATGCAACACGGCTACACCGACGCCGCCGATGAACCCGACGCCGCTATCGACTCACTGCTTGAGCACAACACCGACGCCGTGCGCGAAGTCGAAGAAGCATCGATCGAGATCTTGCCTGAATTCTGGACCGAGAGCGGCGACATCGAATTCGGTTCCCAGACCGCCGACAGGTGGGAAGCCTTCACCAGCTGGATGAAGGATGAAGACCTCCTCGGCGACGATGTCAACGCCGACGACGCATTCACCAACAAATTTGTCGAACAAGCCGCCGACTAGTCCCGCGTTATTCCCCTTCTCCCCTTGTGGGAGAAGGGGCCAGGGGATGAGGGGGCTTTGTCCGGCTCCCCCTAAATCGCATCGGCGATCTCCGACCGGCTGCACCGGTCACTCACACGCAATGCCCCGTTCCAGCGATTTATACAGGTAGGAACAGAATGGTCGCCGATGGCAGTGATAGCGCGCTCACTCCGACTACACCGGTCAGCCACACGCGTCGCACCATTCCACTGATTGACACACAGGCTGACCGGACCATCCGAGGGCAGTTCGATGACCGAGTCGTTCCGCTTGCAATCACCACGCATGGGCATGCTCAGCGCGCCGTTCCAGTGATTAGCGCAAAGCTCGACCGGGTAGAAGACGAGTCCTTCGATAGCGCCGCTGTCGCAAGCGCCGTTGACAGGACGAGGTGTGTCGAGCTGGTCGGTGTTCACTGTTATGTGAAATTGGAAGTAATTGAACTCAAAAACACACGAGGCTGGCCCGTTGTCAATCGCCGGGCTGCCATCAAGCAGTCCATAGTAATGCTGCTCGACTCCATTGACCGTGGTGGTGGTGAGGGGGCCAAGCAGCAGGGCCTGGTTCTCCCAGGTTTCGGTAGCGCCCCGGCCGCAGCTGTCGTCGTTGGCGAGTGTATCGGTGACGCTGAGAGAACCACTCGTGTAGAAGGAACAGTGATCACCTTCGCCCCCGAGGATGACACCGGTGAGGGTAAGGTCGGATGCATTGAAGATAGCAGCAGTGGTTGCCTCAGGTTGAACGATGGTAGACCAGGCGATCGTAATATCGCCAGCACCCGCATAAACCGCGGAACCATTCCCACTGGCCGTATTTTCGCTGAAGGTGGAGGCAGCGATTGCTAAAGGCCCTGCCCAAATAAATATTGCACCACCACTGTCTGCCTGATTATTGATGAAGCTGCTCTGAACGATCGCGGCACTAAAACGAAAGCTAAAGATCGCGCCGCCGTAGGTTCCTGCCTGATTGTTCGTGAAACTACTCTGGCTGATGGTGAAGTACAAGCCGCCATCGTAGATCGCCCCGCCGTCGGTCTCTGCCTGATTGCTAGTGAAGCTGCTCTGGCTGACTGTGATATGGCCAGGGCCAGGGTTATAGATCGCGCCGCCAGCGCTTCCTGCCCGATTCTCGGTGAAGCTGCTCTGGATGATGGTGAGGGTGATGTCAGAGGTACCGGTCCAGATTGCGCCACCGTTGAATTCCGCCTCATTCTCGGTGAAGCT
>CAYNTE010000080.1:0-7137 GCA_964399615.1 uncultured Thermomicrobiales bacterium | reverse complement strand
TCGGTGAAGCTGCTCTCGGTGATGATGGAGTAGTCAGCATTGTAGATCGCGCCGCCGTGGAGCGTTGCCTGATTGGAGATAAAGGTCGTATCAATGGCCTCTAACTCACCAATAAGGCCGGCAATGAAGCCGACACGGACTGCACCACCACGGTCCGCCTTCCCATCCCGCAAGGTGATGTGTTGCAGAATCAATTTACCTGCCGTGACATCGAAGAAGCGCGTTTGCTCATTGCCGTCTAGGACGATCTGATCACTACTGCCATTGCTGCCATCGATCGTGACATCGGCGCTGATCGAGATCTGTTCGCCCGAATAGAAATCGATCTCAGATGGATTGCAGTTGAACGTAACCGTGCCGCCTGAACCAGCAGCCTGAATCGCATCCGACAAACCCTGCCGATCGCAGGGATACAATGCACTCGACCCCACCTCGATCGAAGCAGCCAGCATCGGCCGCGGAGTGATCCCCATCCCTACCAGCAAGGCACCAACCACAGACATGACAACGAGCACCCGAAACCGTCGCACGCCACCCACCATTCCGTTTATACAATGCAGCCCAATAATGGAATCCTACTACAAAGACAACCACGACCAGAAGATTGCACTTCTCTACTAAAGATGCAATCCTTTCCCGTCCCCAGACTCCGACCTCCCGAAAGGACCGCCATGCCCACCAAGTACCCACCCATCGAGCCCCACGAGACCGGCATGCTCGACACCGGCGATGGACATCAGATCTATTGGGAAGCCTGCGGCAACCCAGACGGCGTACCGGCTCTCTACCTCCACGGCGGGCCAGGTTCCGGCTCCACACCCGGCGCACGACAATACTTCGACCCCGACGCCTACCGCGCCATCCTCTTCGATCAGCGTGGATCCGGACGCAGCCTGCCCCTCGCCAGCGACCCGGACGCCGACCTCAGCACCAACGACACCCAGCACCTCATCAGCGATATCGAATTGTTGAGAGACCATCTCGAAATAGAATCATGGGCAGCCATCCTCGGCATATCCTGGGGCGTCACCCTCGCCCTCGCCTACGCCCAGCAATACCCCAAGCGAGTCCGCGCCCTCGTCCTCGGCGCCGTCACCAACACCACCCGCGCCGACGTCGAATGGATCACCCAGGACATGCGCCGCATCTTCCCGCGCGAGTGGGACCGCTTCGCCGCCGCCATCCCGGCGCGCCTGCGACACCTGCGCATCATCGACGCCTACGCCGAGATGCTCTTCGATCCCGATTCAGCAGTGCAGGAGATGGCCGCCCGCGAATGGTGCCGCTGGGAAGACACCCACGTCTCACTCATGCCCGGCTTCCAGCCCAGCCCCCGCTACGAAGACCCCGAGTTCCGGCTCCGCTTCGCCCGCCTCGTCACCCACTACTGGCGCAACGGCGCATTCCTGGAGGAAGGCCAGCTCATCCGCAATGCCCACCGCCTCAACGGCATCCTCGGCGTCCTCATCCACGGCCGCTACGATGTCAGCGGACCCCTCGATGTCGCCTGGGACCTTCACCAACGCTGGACCACCAGCGACCTGATCGTCCTCGACGACGCCGGCCACGGCAACGCCGACAGCTTCCCCACCGCCATCACCGAGGCCCTGAACACCTTCGCTCGGCACGCCCCCCGCGCGGAAGTCTCTCCGAAGAACTGACACCGCCCCGCCACACGACCGCGCCCCTGTTGACGGCCCTGCCACCCTCCCCATTTAGAGGACCACGCCCCCCTGTCATCCTGAGCCTGTCGAAGGATCTCTCGGGAGATCGTGAAAGCAACGGGACGTTGGTTGTGGTTGCCAATTTCCCTGAGAGATCCTTCGACTCCGCTGCGCTTCGCTCAGGATGACAACGGGTGATGTCGTGTGGCGGGGATGATGGCAGGCGGTGATACACCTCCGGAACGACCGCCCGCACCGCTCAACGCCCAATTCAGGCGAATACGCCCCATGTCATCCTGAGCCTGTCGAAGGATCTCTCCGGAGATCGTGAAGTAGTGCCGACGTCGGTCTTGGTTGCCGATCCAGGTGAGAGATCCTTCGACTCCGCTGCGCGGAGCCTATCCTGAGCGCAGTCGAAGGGCTCTGGATGACATTGAGTGATGTCGTGTGACAGGGACGATGAGAGGCTGGGGCATTGAGGTGTGTGGTTGGCATCGAGATGTGAGCGCGGTTAGCCTTCCCCGGTTCCCGGTTCCCACCCGAGCCCCGGACCCCGGATCCCGCTCCCCGACCTCCCCTTCCCTCGTCAACAACCTTCCCAATTCCTGAAAGCGGACGTATAATCCGCTGGCGATTCAGGAATGCGGAAGGGAAACAGGCAAAACATGCAACGGTTTCGAGTGATCGTCGTGATGACGCTGCTCGGTGGTGTACTCCTTGGACTCGGCTTCTCTCCCCAAGCAACACTCGCCGCCGATATCACCGTCACCGATTGCACTCGAACCGGCCTCGTCACCGCCATTTCCAACGCAGGCCCAGACGGTTACGTCACCTTCAACTGTGCATCTCCCACAATCAACTTCTTCAGCATGATCAACATCCAAGCGAGCGTCACCATCGATGGCAGTAACAACGGCAACCCCATCACCCTTGATGGAAACAACCAATCCAGATTCTTCCTCGTCAGCAACGGCGCCAAACTCACCCTCCAGCACATCACGCTGAAGGATGGCTATGCCCGCAGTGACAGCAATGTTGAAATCCCACTTGGAGGAGCGCTACTCATCAACTACGGGAGTGAAGCGGAGATCACCGACGTCACATTCGAATCGAATGAGGCCGATGCCGGCGGAGCGATCTCGAACTCCGGCAAGCTCACCATCAGCCAGAGCACCTTCAATGGCAATTCAGCGCAATATGGCGGGGCGATCTTCAATGATGCCAGTGCTGAGGCCACGATCACCCAAACTACCTTCACGTCCAATCATGTTGAAGTCGAACTCGGAGAAAGCAACGGCGGCGCGATCTCCTCTGGCGGTAAATTTATCCTGAACCAGAGCCGCTTTGAAGGTAACAGTGCAGATGGGAACGGTGGGGCAATCAACTTCTTCTGGCCTGCCTATAACGCCATCAGCCGCACGAGCTTCGTCAACAACCAAGCAACCTTGGGCGGTGCCATCATGGTCGAACAGATCGCCGGTGTCAGCGTTGTTGCCTCGACCTTTACGAACAACGCAGGGTCAGCACTCTATCTAATCTCCCAGACAACGAACTATGTCGGCTGGTCCACCTTCATCCAGACCCCGATGGGCGGAACTTCCCTTTATTTGTCGAATTCCTCAATCACACTCGAAGGCGTCATCTTCGGTGGTGTTGGGACCCACTGCGGGTTCTTCCGGGCCTCCATTGCCGACACCTACACCATCTCAAATGACGCTAGCTGCGGACTTGACGGAGAAGGATCACAACAAAACGTCTCCGACCTCGGCCTCGGCCCCCTGACCACCACCACGATCAACGGAGTCGAACAGTCCTACTTTCCCCTGGTCGAGGGCAGCCTGGCGATCAACGGTAGTCTGGAGACCTGCGATACGACCGCCGACGACGATACCGATTCCGATCCTGACCAGCTCGGCACCCCACGACCCCAAGCCGGCAAGTGCGACATCGGCGCCTTCGAGCTAGTCAACAATGCGCCAGCGGTCGAAGCTGGCGGGCCCTACACTGGTGTCGAGGATGAGGCCGTCAACCTCAGCGGCTCGGCAAGCGACCCCGAGAATGACCAGATCACCTCCCAGTGGAGCTATGCATTCGTTTCCGGCGCTGACCCCGGCACGTCCTGCACCTTCGGCGATGCCACTCAACCCGCGACAACGATCACCTGCGATGGCGCCGGCAATTTCCTGGTGACGCTCACAGTGAGCGATTCGTGGCACGAAGCAGTGACTGACCAGGCTAGCGTGACGATTGCAGCGATCTCAACCACGACACTCTGCGCTAACCGCTGGAACGGCGCACTCCGTATGACTGACCAGTGCCACCGCAGCGAGGTCCAGATCACCGTCTCGCGAGACAGTCCCGCTACGCTCTGCATCAACAATTGGGATCAGGCAACCCGTATCGGTCAACACTGCACCAGCAGTGAACACCAGATCATTGCTACCGGCGACGACACGATCCCCGTCTGCATCAACCGATGGAACTTCACCCTCCGCGCCGGCACCACCCATTGCACCCGCTCCGAATTCTCCGACTGGCTCTAACCCCTATTCGGTTCCCCCTCTCCTGTTTAGGGAGAGGGGGACGGAGGGTCAGAGGTTTCCCCTAATCCAAAAACTTGGCTCCGCGTTCGACCAGCTCCTCGTCAGAGGTCTCAAGAATCGCCTCGCCGCGCTCGATAGCCGCGAACCACTGGCGCTCAAGCTCCATGCGCGCATGCACCCGCTCAAGCACCGCCTCGGCCTCTTCCTGCCGAACGACCACCACGCCATCCTCATCGCCGACGACAAGGTCACCCGGATTGACGATGACACCACCACACGAGACCGGCAGATTAATCTGACCGCTGCCCTCCTTGGTCGGCCCAACTGGCGTCAAACCGATCGAGAAGACGGGCAGACCCGAATCACGGATCTCGGCAACGTCACGCACCAGACCATCCGTGACGACCCCAGCCAGGCCCTTCTTGGCCACCATCGCCGTCATCACTCCGCCGAAGACGGTCAGGTTGGTGTCGAAGTCGCTCGAGATCACCAGCACATCGCCCGGCTTGGCCATATGGATCGCCTTGGTTGCCAGCAAGTTGTCGCCCGGCCGCGCCTTGACGGTGAAGGCTGTGCCGCAAAGCGGGGTCATCGGTGCATAGATCGGCTTCACCCGCATATCTAGCGTCTGCTGTCGCCCCTGAACATCGGAGATGTTCGCCGCTGCCAGACCCCGGAAGCGTTCGATCAGCTCACTCGCTGGACGTTTGAAATCTCTGACGATCTGAAATCCCGGTTTGTGCGTGGCCACTGGCCCATCCTCTCATCTAACATGAATCAACAGTCTGGAAATCGTGCCCTAACCGCCGAACTCATCGCCCACGAAGGCGACGATCCGGTCGACACCACGCTTGACCATCTCGGTGCCCTTCTCGGCCGTTGCGACCTCCGGGTTGCCGACCACTCCGCTGTCGGAGCGCGCCTTCATGCCCTTGTACTGGGTGATATCCGGATAGGCGCTGAACGCAGCTGGCGGCGTCTGATCCTTGATGCGCTCGCGCACGACCAAATCCGGTGCAACATGCAGCATGATCGAGGTGCCGATCTCAGAGGCATGACCATTGGCGTGTGGACCCGAATCCACTATGTCGGTCGAGAGCGCCGAGACGTAGTCCCACCAGAAGACTTGGGCACAGCGCACGCCGAAGCGCTCCTGAAGATCCAGCGCGACCTCGCCGATTGGCGCGATATTCCCGCGGTGGCTGTTGACGAAGAGCACCCGCTTGAAACCCCAAGAAATCACGCTCTCAGCAGTCTCGCGGAGATACGCTGTCAAGGTGGATGGCGAGATATTCAGCGTGCCGGGGAAATCACCAAGCGAGCGAGAGAATCCCACTGGCAGAACCGGCAGCACCGGCGCCCCCAGCTGCTCCCCAACGCTGCGCGCCACATGCTCGACGACGATCGAGTCCGTCCCGGCTGGCAGGTGCTGGCCATAGACCTCCACCGCACCGGTCGGGATAATCACCAGATCCGTCTCCTGGCGTATCGCATCGAAGTCGACCCACGGTCGCTCCATCATGTACATACGTGTACTCGTTCCTTTCTTGGGGAGTTCAGTCAGCTCGTGGGTAGAGCCCAACGCCCGCACCGCCGCGCGGATCGGCCCCAGCCTCGAGTTCGCCTGAATCTGTCAATCGGATCGCCTGGACCCGCGACATATAGGTGCTGCGCTCGACGTCGTTCCCGAAGCCCCGCAGCTCCTCGGCGAGCGCCTCATCGAACGACGGCTCCAGGAAGAGCAGTTGCTCCTCCTCACTGTGGAACCGCGGCGCGACGACGGCCTCTTCCATGCTCATCCCGTGGTCGATCACATTCACCAACGCCTGGGTGACCGCCGTGATGATCCGGCTCCCGCCCGGCGCGCCGATGCCGATCTCCGGCTCACCATCTTTGAAGACGATCACCGGCAGCAGACCGCCGAGCCGCTTGCCCGGCTCGATCGAGTCGGAGTGCCCCGGCAGTGGGTTGAAGTGTCCGAGAAAGTTGTTCCACAGGAATCCCAGACCCGGAGTCACCACACCAGACCCCGCCAGAGAGCCGATCGAGTGTGTGAACGAGACGACGTTGCGCTGCTCGTCAATCACCGTCACATGCGTCGTGCCGGGGTCGATGGCTCCGCCGCGCACCACCACCCGATCCCCCTGCTCCAGGCGCGCGGCCCATTCCTCCGCGCGCTCCTCGCTCATCAAGGCCTCTGCCAGCTCGCGCCCAGCCTCCAGATCGATCCCCTTCAGCCGCACATTATCGGCGAAGCTCACCCGTTGCACCCGGGCGAAGAGGTCGATATAGCTGGCACTGTTGTGACCGATCGCTGGCAGATCGAAGTGCTTCAGGATGTTCAGCATCTCGATCGTCTGCAGCCCGCTCGATGGCGGCGCCGGACTCGTCACCTCATGGCCGTGGTACTCCGAGCGCAGGATCTCCTGCTCTAGCTCCTCATAGCCACTGAGGTCATCTTCCACAACCAGCGCATCATGCTCAGCGAAATCCTTGGCCGCTACCCGAGCGATCTCGCCCCGGTAGAAGTCATCACCACCCGCATCGGCCAGTTGCTGCAGCGTGTTGGCATAGTCCGATTGAGTCAACCAGTCGCCCGTCACGTAGAGCGATCCATCCGGCTTCAGATATTGATCCCGCGCGCCGGTCGTCGCCTCCATCTTGGCCATCAAGCCCGGATATCCCGGCCGCGCGTCCGACGCATCGCCGCCCGAATCACGACGCCAGAACGCCGCGATATATGGGTAGACCTCAAACCCTTCGCGGGCCAGCCGGATAGCAGGCTCAAGCAGCTCGGCCCAGCTCAACTTCCCGCTCGCGCGGCGCTGGTAGGCAACCCAGCACGCCTTCACGAAGCCGGGCACCATAATCGACTGATGCCCGACCTGGTTCGCCTCGCTGGTCAGGATGTAGCGGCCGATCGTCTCCGA
>CAYNTE010000079.1:0-14355 GCA_964399615.1 uncultured Thermomicrobiales bacterium | reverse complement strand
GTCCGGCGCAGATAGCCAGTGACTAGCAATCCGCGCCATGTTCACGAGAAAGAGGACGACACCAACCGTCAGGCTGAATCCGGCCCAATGCGCCACCTCGACGCGATCCGCGAGTATCAGCATCGTCACGAGCGCCATTCCAGCGCTCCAGATCAGCCAGCCAGCAAAGGCCAGCCGGCTGCTATACAGCTCCTCAAGGCGTGGCGTCCGCACTTTGCCAGCCAGCGGCGCGTAGCTGTAGAGCCACACCAGGAAGGTCGAAATTTTGTAGAGAAACCCCTGGATCGCCGTGATCGCAAAGCCGAAGATCGCCAGCCAGCCCACCACGATCCAGTGCATATCAGAAGGCGGCACGCCAGCCAGCAAGCCGCCACACATCAGCACCAGCGCCAGCATGATGCAGATGATCGCCACTATCGCGAACGGCATGTGCACATCAATCGCCCGCCGCCGTCGCTTCCGGTAGACCAGCGCCATCTGGTAGGCAAAGAGCAGCTGCCCACCAAGCAGCACCAGCGCAGCAACGCTTGCAACGGTGTACCCCGCGCCCAGGGCGATGATGAGCGCCAGCGACCAGACGCCTACAACCGTCAATAGCAGCACTCCCTGCCGCAGACGGTCTCGCATCTGATCTTCCGCCAGCGTGAACATACCGACGAGCTGATAAGCCACGCCATTGAACATCATCAGCACCCAGCCCACGACCATCAGCAGCGCATGCGTCGCCAGCAGTTGCAGCGTATGGCCACCAAGGAAGCCAGCACCCTTGTTCAGCGCCAGCAAAAATCCGAGCGACACACCGCCGACGAGGCCAACCATCCCCGCCACGATGTGCCAGACGACGATCGAGCGCACCGTCGCGAACCAGATCGTCACACTCACCACCGCCACATAGAGCAGCAGGCCGGTGAAGAGCAGCGCCGCGCCGAGGGCAATCCCCGGTCGCCAGCTCTGCCAGAGCCCACTCACAAAGAGCGTGACTCCCACCAGGTGGAACCAGAACGAGATCCGCGCCAGCCGCACACCCAACAATTCGCGCTGCAGCACCACTGAGAGCAGCTGATAGCTGGCGCCCATCAAGATCGAAGCGATCACCCCGATCGTGTTGAGGTGCACAAATGCCAGCACCCTTGATTGGTAGAACCCGCCGCCGAAGTCATCGATCGCCCAAGGCGCAACGAGCGCACTCAGCAACAACGCCACCACCCCCAGCGACATGAAGCGCGCCGGCAAATCAAGATGTTGTGTCTGGTTGCTGCCAAATGCCGGAAACATCAGTCGCGGTCCGGTTCCAGTGGCTTTTCGATCAGCAGCTCCACACGGTCCGGCGCCAGCACTCGCGTCTGATGCCGGTAGCCCAGATCATCGAGCCGGGGATAGAGGAACATCGGCTTGCGCAGATGCTGCACGTAGAGGCTCCCGCCAGCCGGTAGCTCCTCCAGCGCCGCTAGAATCTTGACCATCGGCTCCGGCGGCACCAGCTCGCTCACGTCAATCTCGACGCTCGCATCAGCCCGGCTCCAGTCCCCCTCCGCAGGCTCGGCATCCGGCTCCAGATCTTCCGTAATCCGGTGCCGGGATTTCTGGCCACTATGAAAGAAGCGGACCTCCCAGTCATCCGCCCCGAGCTGTTGTGTCCAGTGCTCGAACCCGCGCTGGCCGAGCACGTCGTAGAGCGGCACTGGTTCGAATGTGTTGCGCAGCAGCATGACCTCGCCCTGGTCCACACCCCGAACAGCAGCCATGATTGCGCTGAACGGTTCCTCGCCGCGCTCCTGAAATGGCCGGACATCCAGCGACACTGCCGGCTCAATCTCACGTACCCATGCCGGTTGCTGGGCCTTGGCCTCCCCGTCTGGCGGCTCCGCTGGCTCCTGCTGGACGATCTCCAGCCCTGCGGCCTCATTCAGCCGGACCGTCAGATCGCCGGGATCGATACCACCGATACGGGCTGCCTGCTCCACAGTCACCAACCGGCTCTGCACCTTGCGCAGGATCGGGTTGCGCAGCTTCTCAAATGCCGGCGCACTGTCAATCAGCACATCGAGCAGCTCGGGATAGTGCTTGAGCACCTCCGAGATCTTCCAGTCCCGGCCAATTGAGACGCGCGTGCTCGTCATGGTTCCCCCTCACCGCCAGCCCAGATCGCGGAGTCCAGTCTCGCTGATCATCGTCGGGTCCCAGGGCGGATTCCAGACCAGGTAGACATTCACACAATCCACCGTCGGGAACGTCTGGCGTGCCATACGCTCGACTGCCGAGGTCAGCACACTGTGCATCGGGCAGCCCGGCGTCGTCAGCGTCATATAGACATCGATGCCATGTTCACAGGCCTCAATCTGGTAGACGAGACCCAGATCGACGATGTTGATGCCCAATTCAGGGTCTATCACCTGATAGAGCGATTGAAGGACCGTAGTGTCATCGACTCGGGTGGTGACGCTCATCAGCTCAGCTTTCCACTTGCCCCAGTCGGCCCGAGAGGCGGGAGATCCTGAGGCCAGGCTGCAGTGTTGATCATGGAAGAGAGGGCGGCCAGCACATCATCGACCGGTTGTCGGTAGATGCGGCAGGCATCGGCGATCGTCTCGAATCGCGCCAGGGGGCACCCGACACAATGCATCCGGCGCTCGATAAACTCCGACGTGACCAGCGGATACCGATGAAACAGTTCCTCGAGATTCATCTGAGCGTCGATCTGCGACACGATTGGATCCCATTACGCTTCCGGCATCTTCTTGACCAGCGATCACTGGCCGCTCTCTGCTTTACCTTCACACGAGCGAGCCGGAACGTCTTTGCGCCAGGGCAAAGAGTCCCGGCCCACCCAGCCTCAGCTGCCCGTGAAGTAGGCCTCGTTCAGCGCCAGAAAGTCACTCCACACCTCGGGCAGATCGTCCTCAAAGAAGATCGCCTCGACAGGGCAGACCTCGGCGCAGACCCCGCAGTCGATGCACTCCGCCGGATCGATGAAGTACTGGTCCGAATCATCATCCGAATGAATGCAATCGACCGGGCAAACCTCGACGCATGATGCGTCCTTCACGCTGATACAGGGTTCGGCTATGACATACGTCATCCGACTTCCCCCTTCTAGCCACGTGACACACGTAAAACTAGCGGGACAGCTCTGCGCCGCCCCGCCTAACTCTCGACCAAGCTCACCTGTCTGTCATTGATGCAGCGCAAACTCCAGCGCTATTGGTTCTCGCCCTGCTCAGGGAGGTCTTCTGCCAGCGCCACGAGAGCGTGCATGTGCAGAATGCTGACTCGCTCGCGGCCAGCCTCCACCAATCCCTCACGATGCCACTTGCTCAGCACCCGGCTGGCCGTGCTGATCGTCGTGCCGCACAAATCCGCCAGTGCCTGGCGCGTCAGCGGCACGCCCAATTCCAGGCCCCGCTCCGTCTGCACGCCCGTCTTACTCGCAATCCGGATCAGCGTCCTGGCAATCCGCCGCTCCACCCGCTCGGTATGTAGCTCCTGAATGCGTGCCTCTGTCTCTCGCAGCCGGCTTGCGACCTCCTGTAGCAGGGCCAGCGCGACGGACGGATGCTCCTCGAGCACTGACTGGAACGCTGGCACCGAGATTTGCAGCACCACGGCATCCTCGATAGCCACTGCACTGGCAGGGTAGGTCGATTCGCCCCAACTGCCCGCCCCACCGAAGATCGCTCCTGGCTCGATCAGACGCAGGATCACCTCGCGACCCTCATCCGTCTCGCGGATGACCTTCACCTCGCCCGCGGCAACCAGGTTCACCGCCGCCGCAGGTTGCCCCTCGATGAAGACGAATGCACCAGCAGCCACACGCTTGACCACCATCCGGCTCGCAAGCGCCGCTAAGGCTTGAGGTTGCAGACCGTGGAACATCGGGACATCTGCTATCAACGCCGCTCGCGCCCCGGTATCCCAGGTTCGGGCTGGCTGCCCCATCGCTGCTGGTCCGATCAGTTCACTGGCCCCGTCATCAGTCTACTTGACGGAATCCCCGCCTTGAAGCCGCTCCTCGTACCACGCCAGCACCCGCTCCAGCAGGTCCTTCTGGTGTTTTCGCTCGCCGAACGAGTGCGGCTCTCGCGGGTAGGTCACCATCTGTACCTCACGGCCCAGGCCGCGCAGACCGACATACATCTCGACACTCTGGAACATATTGACCCGGTTGTCGCCCTCGCCGTGCACGATCAGCAGCGGCGTCTGGCACTGCTTCAAGTATCGAATCGCCGAATTCGCGAAGTACGGCTCGGGGTCCACATAGGGCGCATGTTCGAAATAGCTCAGATTCGCGCCCGGGATATCGCCGGTGTTGTTGTCGCTGACCATGTTCGAGACCCCGGCGCCCATCACCGCCGCCTTGAAGCGGTTCGTCTGCGTCACCGCCCAGGCCGTCATATAGCCGCCCCAGCTCCAGCCACCGATGCCCAGCCGCTCTGGGTCCGCAATACCGCGCTCGACCAGCGCATCGACACCAGTCATGATGTCGCGAAACTCCCCACGACCGATCTCATTGAAGAGCGCATTCGTGAATTCGGTGTTCCGGCCCGTGCTGCCGCGCGGATTCGGCATCAGCACCGCATAGCCACGCCCCGCCAGCAGGTGCGCCCAGTCGTGCCAGCCAGCGTAGAAGCGGTTCGACCACAACCAGGTCGGCCCGCCATGCACATGCACCACCAGCGGCAGCGGCGCGCCCTCCTCACGGTCCGGCGGCAGAAACAGCAGACCCTCGATCTCCAGTCCCGGATCGCTCTCCCAGCGCACCACCTCGAAATCGCCGAGCTTGGCCTCCTGCAGATCCATCGCGATCGAGGTGCGCTGCGTCAGCTGGCCGCTCTCCATATCCACGCTATAGACCTGCGCGGGCGTCACAGCATCTTCACGCACCACCGCGCCGCGCGATCCGTCTGCACTCACCGTGATGATGCCGTTCAAGGTGCCGGTCCAGTCATCGCTGATAGCGGTCAGATCACCATCCCAGCTCAACGAGACCAGCTGAGAATCGACGCCACGCATCACCTGGAATACCAGCGATTCACCGCCGCGCAGTCCGGCCAGCCCGTCACCAGTGCCATCCAGGTCCGGCGTTACGTTTCGCGGCTCGCCGCCAGCAGCCGGCACCATGTAGACGTGCTCCGGTGTCATCGACTTTCCAGGGCCGAGCCGCATCGCCAGTTGCGCACCATCTTTCGACCAGATCAGGTCACTCGGCCCGAACGGCAACGTCGCAACATTGCGCGGCGCTCCGCCTGCGCCGTCGATCACGATCAGTTCATTCTCGAAGTGCAGATCATCGAGTCTCGGCGAAGTCGTCACCACCGCCGCGAATTGCTTGCCATCCGGCGACCAGGCGTAGCTCCACACCTGCCGGTCATCCGGCGAGACCGCCTTCGTCTCACCACTCACCAGGTCAATCGTCCAGATCCGCTGCCACTTCGGGTCCACGTCCCAGACTCGGGCGTCGTCCTTGTTCTCCTTGCGCTCCTTCTCCTCATCCGTCTCCGGATCAGTGAAGAGCACCGCCAGCGACGTCCCATCGGGCGACCACGTCAACTCACGCACGCTACCCTGCTCATCAAACACTCGACGCGCCTCGCCGCCATCGACCGGCACGAGATAGACGCTCCGCTTGCCACGCTCGGCACGGTCCGAAAGAAACGCAATCTGCTTGCCGTCCGGAGACCAGCGCGGGCTGCGATCATCCCACTGCCCGCTGGTGAATTGGCGAGGTTCACCCTCCGTGGCATGCACCATCCAGATCGTCGAGGTCCCATGCTCGACATCCTTGCCAGCATCGACACTCACCGGCGCGACACTGTAGGCAATCCACTCACCATCGGGCGAGATCTGCGCATCTTCCGGCTCCTCCCGCTCGATAACCTGAGCAATCGTAAGGGCCGCTCGCTGTCCCGCATCCCGTTCAGCCACACACATACCCTCCCACAAACCTCATGCACATCCTGCAACCTTGAGTCACAATCTTAGAATGATTTCCCGACAGACGGTACGCTCACCGGTGCTCTCCTCGCCACCTTACCCCGGCTGCTACACTCTCTGCAGTTGACGTTCGAGCTTGCTGATGCCCATCACAGCAGAAGGCTGTTCATGCTGCGACTTCTTGCGCTGGTCTCTATCCTGGCTCTCGTTGCCTGTTCTGCTCCAGAAGACCAGGCTTCGACTGCAACTCCACAGCCAACCCCTACGGCGTCCAACAGTGCATCCGTACCCACCGCACCCCCGCCGGCGACGACCGCAGCACCACCAGCGACGACCACGGCGACGGTACCGGGGTTGCCAACGCAAACCACTTCACCGCCACCGACCAGCGTGCCGGATGTCGCCAGCCAGCCCCCACCAACGCCAGATCAGGTCGATCCACGGCCCGCTGGACAAGAGATCGACATCCCCGATCTCGACCTGCGCTATCAGCTCCAGGTCAGTCAGATTGATGTCACCAGCGGATTCGTCCAGGCCAGTGAGCAAGCAATCATCGATGGCTTCAACGGCCCCGTGCCCGATCAGCTGTACTTCCAGGTTCCGGCAGCGGGCTACGGCTACTTCACGCTTGAGAGCCTCACCCTCAACGGCGCACCAATCGAAGGCCAGTGGCTCAATGACGGCGCGACGCTGGCGATCGCCCTTCCCGACGACCCACCACTGCCGCTCGAGATCGGCTTCGCCTTCCATCTGAATGTCGGCGGCCCGGAAGCATCCGGCTGGGGCTATCTTGCGCTCGATACCGATGTCCTGCGCCTGGGCTACTGGTTCCCGCAGATCTCCAACGACCACCCCTTCAGCACCACACTCGATCCGTCCTTCACCCGCGTCTCGACCTTCGATGTCACGCTCGATCTCGCCTCTGGCATCGACTTCGCCCACTCCGGCGAGATCACTAATGTCGAAGAGTTGCCCGATGGCCGCAAGCGCTACACCTTCCATGCCGAGAATATCCGCGACTTCGATTTCGCTATCTCACCCAGCTATCAGCGTGAGAGCATCACCACTCCCAGCGGCATCCTGGTCGAGTACTACTGGCGCGCTGACGCCGTCGATGTTAGCGATCAAGTCCTCGCCACAGCCAGCGCAACGCTGGAGCGGTTGGGCCAGTTGCTCGTGCCCTACCCCTGGTCGACGCTCCGCATCGCCGATGGCGGTCCAGCGCTCCCAGGCGGCATTGAGTACGGCAATATGATCTGGATCAATCCCGCCTATCCAACGCTCGATGGCCTGCTCTATCACGAGATTGCCCATCAGTGGTTCTACGGCACCATCGGCAATCGAACCCTCACCGACGGCTGGATCGACGAGGGCGCAGCTGAGTTCTTCGAGCGCGGCCTCGACTCCGATTTCACCGATATCCCCGCTGTGCCAGATGGCGGCTACTGCTGCGCGCTCGATTCCAGCCTGGCGGAGCTGCCCACCGATCGCGGCTACTACTACGCTATTTACGAACAGGGCGCGCGGCTCTACTATGATGTCTTGTCGAGCATGGGTTGGGACGACTTCTGGGCCGCGATGGGTGAGATTGCCCGTCAGTTCAAGTTCCAGATTGTCACACCTTACGATATGCTCAAGACATGGCAGCGGAAGAGTACTGTCGACCTCCGCCCGCTCTTTGATAGCTACTTCCGCTATCCGTGGATCAGCGATCTCGGCCCGCCTGGCGTCAGCGCCCAGCAAGGCTGGATCCCCATTCCGCCGGACGGATGACGATGGCAGAGAACGGCCGAAATCTCAATATTCAAAGCTGGTTAGCTACCCAGCAGGGCCGCAAGCGAGAGCGCAATCTTGACGCAATCCTCAGCCGGCCCGATCTGCCACTCTGGCTGATCGCCGATGGATTCGGACCCCAAGAGCGGGCAGCCCGCGCCAGCCAGCGCGCCGTCGATGTGGTTGCCAGCGTCTTCGGTAGCCGCCGTGGCAGCCCCAGCGAGCGCCTGCTGGCCGCCATCGATCGGGCCAATCGCGAGCTGCGCCACAGCCACGGCGGGTCCAGCCAATCGAGCGGCGCAACGCTCATCGCCGCAACGCTCGATGGTGGCAGGCTCGTCGTCGCCAACATCGGTCGCTCGCGTGCCTATCTGCTGCACGCTGGCGATATCGAGCAAATCACCCAGGATCACACCTGGGTCGCCGATGCGCTCGCCAAGGGGCAGATCACCGCCGAGCAGGCCATTGATCATCCCCGTCGCAACGTGGTCACACGCGCACTCGGGGTCGAGCCAGAGGCACGCGCCGATATCTTCGAACGTCGCATCGAGCCGGGCGATCGCGTCCTGCTCTGCAGCGACGGCATCACCCGCTACGTCGATGACACCGAGATCAGCCGCATCGTCCGTCAGACGCTCGGTGATCCCTGCCCGGCGCTCGTTGCCGAAGCCGCCCGTCGCGGCGGTATCGACGACATGAGCGCCATCATCATCGAGGCGCGCGCGCCGGCCTCCACCGAAGCCCGCAGACTCGCGCTGCTCCAGAGTGCAGGACGTCTGCTCGATGTCTCGCTTGATCTTGAGCAGACCATCTGGCACGTCATGCGCGAGATTCTGATCTTCCTCGGTGGTGAGCACGCCGCTATCGTCCTGTGCGACGACGACGGCAACCCGCTCTACGATGAAGCACGCGGGCTACGCCTGCATCATGGACAGATCGAGGCCGACGAGCCAGGCAAGGCGACCTTCAGCCGCACTGTCGTCGCCGATGCCCTCAAGCGCAACGAACCACTCCTGGTCACCGATGCGCTGGAGATCCCCAATTACAGCGAGGCGGATTCGGTCATCGCCCCCGGTATGCGCTCGATCGTCTGCGTCCCGCTGCGTGGTCGTCAAGGTGTCATCGGCGCGCTCCATCTCGACACATCCTTGCGTGCCGGCGCCTTCGAGCCTGAGGATCGCGATCTTCTCGCCAGCTTTGCCATCCAGGCCGGTCTGGCTATCGAGAATGCCCGCCTCTACCGCCAGCTCGGCGCACTGATCGGCGCCACTCAACGCTCTCAGCGACAGCAGCAATCGATCCTGCGCTCGATGACCTCGGCATTGATCGCCATCGACCGCGAAGGCCGCGTCACTGCCTGGAATCCCGCGGCCGAGCAGCTGAGCGGTGCACCAGCCAGCGCCGCCCTCAACCACCCGATCGCCGATACGCTGCCCCGCTCGCTCGCCAACTGGCTGCTGGGCCTTGCTAGCCAGGCGCAGGCAAACGACCAGACGATGATGATTGGCCACCGCTGGCGCGGCACGCTGCCCGGTCGCGATCGCGTCATCCTTACCGGTCGCGTCGCCATCCTGCGCGGCAACAACCCATCGCGTCGCCAGGAGGGCTTCGTCTTCCTCTTGAACGATGAGACCCAGATCGTCGAGCTCGATGAGGCTCGTCAGGAGGAAGCCCGGCAACGGCAACAGATCCGCGATATCTTCGGTCGCTATCTGGCCCCGCGAGTTGTCGAGCGCCTGCTGGCCACGCCCGGAGAGCTTGCCCTCGGTGGCGCCCGGCAGGAGATCACCGTCATCTTTGCCGATCTGCGCGGCTTCACCAGCATGGCTGAGTCGCAGCCCGCAGGTGAGATCGTCAGCATCCTCAACCAGTTCCTGACGCTCGCCACTGTGCGCATATTCGACGAGCTGGGCACGCTCGATAAATTCATGGGTGACGGGGTCATGGCCTTCTTCAATGCCCCGACGCCGCTCGATGATCACCCCATCGCCGCCGTCCGCGCCGCGCTGCGCATCCGCGAAGACGCCACCCAGATCGCACTGAACGCGGGCATTGATATCAACTTTGGCATCGGAATCAACACCGGTTTCGCCACTGTCGGCAACATCGGCGCACCACAGATGATGAACTACACCGTCATCGGCGATGTTGTTAACGTTGCATCACGGCTCGAAGGTGAAGCCGGCCCCGGCGAGATTCTGATCACCGAGACCACCCGCCGCCGCCTCGGCTCCAAGTTTGAGACTGAGCCGCTCGGGCATCGCTACCTGAAGGGACGCACCCAATCCGTCCCGATCTTCCGCGTCGTCGACGAACGCGCCAACTTCCCCACCTGATCGCTAGTTGACCAGCGACCCAGAAGTCTCGGCCTGGGCATCGGCCGATGACCGGCGCTGCTGCCGCTCACGCTTCTTGAAATGCTCGGCAACGAAGTAGCTGCCGACCACGAACACCCCGGCAACGAACTGGAGCACGATCCCTTCCCAGGTCGGGAAGAGTCCCAGCCAGGTGCCCGCCCAATACGGGAAGTCGACCCGCTCGATCGGTGTGATCGGCATCCAGCCTACCGCCTGGAAGACGTGCACCGTGTTGCCTACCATCGTCACCAGCACACCGGCAATCATCACACCAGTCACGATCAGCAGCTTCTTGTGTGGCAGCTTGGCTTGCAAGCCAAAGACGATGACACCGACAGCTGCCGTCGCGATCAGTCCCAGCCCGACACCCTGCAGCACCGTCAACGTCCCGGCATCCAGCACCAGCGCCTGCAGAAAGAGCGTCGTCTCAAATCCCTCACGATAGACACTTGCGAAACCAAGCAGCATGAAGCTGACCGTTTGCCCGGCCGCCATGCCGAGGATCATGCGCTTCTTGCCGTGGAATTGCTGGATCCAGCGCGTCCAGTACGTCTTATGGAAGAACCAGTTCATCACCAGAACCAGCACGCCGATCGCGATCAGCGAGACGACCGCCTCCAGCTTCTCGCCGTAAGCACGCAGCGATCCAAGCAGGAAGTGGAAGATGACCCAGGTCAATGCCGTTGCCCCGAACGCCAGCAAACCACCGATAACCATTGGACGGCGGTAGACCGTGTAGGCACCGATCATGCTGGCCATCAACGCCGCGAAAATCAGCACGGCTTCGAGTCCCTCGCGGAAGACGATGACCGCTGAGTTGAAGATCACTGCCTCAGCTGGCGGAGGCCCCGCCTGCAAGGTGACCTGCGCCTCTTGCAGCGACTCATCGAGCGTCGAGCGGACTGCCGCAACCTCTTCGAGTGAATAGTGCTTTGCCAGCGCCGAGGCCAGACCTTGGTCGCCACCGTAGCCGTACCAGAACAACCCATCGAGCCGGTTGACCAGCTCGGGACGGAAGCCCAGCAGGTGCAACTCTGGTCCGAAATCGAAGACGGCGTATGCCTCCAGCCGCAGTTGCTCAGCCTTGCCATACTGACCGTCTGCGACCGCAGCCTCGATCTCGTCCAGCAGATTAGCGATCTCTACGAACTCCTGATCCCCATCAGTCGACAACCATCCCTCGGGGAATGTCTCACGCAGCAGACCTACTGCCTGGTCCGCCTGGGCCTGGAATGCATCCGGCTCCATCACCGTCTCATGCTTGGTGGCAGCCCGGAGATTGCCGCGAAGCTGATCGAAGATCGATGCGATCTCATCCAGCGCCGCAGGGTCCTCCTCAGCGAGCTGGGGCCACAGATCATCGAGCGCAGACTGCGCGCCAGACAGGAAGGTGGTCGCCTCCTGAATCTCGATGTCCAGCGTCACCTGACCATCACGCACACCGCGCTGATATTCGACCGGCACCAGTGACAAGAACCGGATCAGCTGATTGGCGCGCCGGGCTTGCTCCTCACCCGTCAGTGGCACAGCCCGGAATCCACGCAGATGGTCGCGCACGCCGTCGACGGCCGTCCGCAGCGCCGCTCCGTCGCCCTTGCTGGCGGCTGCAGCCAGTTGCGCGAGTGAGGCGTCAGCGTCGGCACGAGCTTCCGCGCCCAATTGCTGTTCATAGCTCTCGCTGATGATGCGCCAGTAGGCGATGGCTAGCCCCGAAGCTTCCGCCTGCCGCAACTCCAGGTCATTCTCCAGCCCGCTCTCGATGTCATTGAGTTGCAGCAGCAAGAGCGCCTGATAGGTGTCATAGAGATCAGCTCGCAGCGCCGAAGCAGCATCCTCCGGCGTCGATACCCCACGTTCGAGGCTCTTCAGCTCCAGCGTCGCCTGGGCACTGGCTTGCGAGAAGCGCGTCGCTGGCCGGTACTCCCGCAACAACAGCCAGTCCTTGGCCGTCACCACATCGCCCTGCTCCGCAGCCGAGATCGCCACGTGAGCACCAGCCTCCAGCAACCCACCCCAGATCTCTGCGCGGGCCATCGCCAGCTTCCGGCCGTCATGCTCAACGACGGCCTGCTGGGCATCGATGAACCCGCGGTCGATATGCTCCGCCGCAGATGGAGCGATCTCCTGAATCGTGGTCTCGAGCGACTCGGCGTAGAAGGCAGCCGCTGCGCCGACACCGGAAGTCGCCGCATCGACATCGCCGTGCAGGAGGTCCGTCTGCGCCGCGAACAAGTCGCGCTTTATCTGCGCTGCATCCTGCCACGGCGCTGAGTCTTGCGCCGCTGCCCCTCGGATACCGAATATCGCGGGAAACACCATGAAGCTGAGCACAAGGACCGTGAGCAATCGCACCGCAACGCCACCTCCTGGACGGCCAGAGAACTCCATTATCCGGCGAGCTCGACGTTCAGCAGCGCACTCGCCTGTGCGACTTGGCCTGCCAGCCCCGTCGCCAGATCTTGTGCTTTCGTACCGAACAGATCGGCCTCCTCGCGCGCAAATACCGTGCCGTCCTGCTCTTGTGTCAGCAAGTCGCCGACAAAACCCACGAGCTCATCGAAACCGGACAGGATCTGGTCATCAAGGTCCGCATCGACTGGGGCAACCGCCGGACTCAACTCCTGATAGATCGTGTGCAAACCGGTCAGAATGCCGTCCACATCGATAAGCCGGCTGTGACTGATGAAGGCCACTTCCGCGGCGGCATCGCCAGAGACGAAGACCGAGTTCTTCCACTGCTCGAAGTACTCACTCATCGTCGGGATCATCGTCACTTCGGCCGAGAAGACGTCACTCAGCGTCGGTTCCCAGGCGGTAATCGAATCGTTCATCTCGGCGGTCGCATCATCAAAGACCTTGGCCGACGCGACGAAGAGATTTGCCTCAGGCAATACATCCGTCGTGCCGGTCTCCCCATCGCCGTCCATATCTAGCCGCGCTCCAACACTGGAATCGATCGTGCCCCAGAGCGCTGGTTCGAGCAGTGAGTGGAAGATATTGCCAGGCTTGTCGAGCACCTCGCCGTTCGGTAGCTCCAGCTGCCAGTCGCGAGCGCCTGTCGGGTCCGCCTCACCGCTTGGCCCCGCGTCGATCCAGGCGTCGTAGTCGGAGAGCGATGGAACACCCGCGACGATACCTTCCGCCAGCTCGTAGGCCGTGTGGGCGTCAAGCCATGCCTGCCGCGCGGCGGCCAAGAGGCCCGGTATCTCTTGCGCGTTCTGATCCAGCGCCGCCTGATAGTCGAAATCCGTGGCTGAGACGAGGCTGTAGTAGCGGTCAGCAGCCTCCGCCAGCTGCATGGTTCCCTCTCGCATCGACTGCGCATGGCCGAGCGCGAACGTCTTGATCGCAGCCATGTCGACCTCGCCAGCCTCCGCACCACCGCCTTCGGTCTCGGTGGCTTCTGGCTCTTCAGTTTCAGGTGGTGCTGTATCCGCGACCTCAGTCTCAGATGCGGTCGCTGCCTCAGTCTGCTGCTCATCGCTACCGCTATCGTCATCATCATCGCCGCCACCACACGCCACAAGCAATCCAGCAACACTCATACCCAGGGCAGCACGCAACACACCGCGCCGAGTCATCAACGTTTGCTGGATCATCCCCCGTGGATCCCGGTCCCAATTGGTCATCACTGGTCCTTATCGCTTCAACTTCCGCCGCAACCGCAGGCCCTGGGCACAATCAGCGCGAAGGAGGAGCCACCGGTTGCGTGATGTCGAAATCACAACCGTTTGCTCTCCCACATAATCAGGTATTAACTCTGACTACCCAGGTCGGGATTAATATAAAGGCTAGATCCGCGTTCGTCAAGAGGGACTCCCAGGCCCTTCCCTCTCAACAATCCTCCTAATTCAAAGATCTACGCGCACAATCCCGCTCAGTTTTCGGGATATGCACCACGCTGAAAACGCAAACTATGCGATGGTCTCGAGTTCTCATCGTGATCACACTCTTGGCGACAGTATTCACCGGGATCGCCTTCAATCCTCAATTCGCCCCCGCCGCCGATTCCACCGTCACCAACTGCACGCGTGATGGACTTGTCAGCGCCATTGCCGCCAGCACCAACGGCACCGTCACCTTCGACTGCCCAACCAACACCATCGACTTCGCCGCTGGCGAGGTCATCTAAATCGGGATGTTGACAAGTGTGGAGAGTATGCTCCGGAGAACTGACACCGCCTGCCATCATTCGTACCCAGACGACCACGCCCCATGTCATCCTGAGCCCTTCGACTGCGCTCAGGACAGGCTCCGCGCAGCGGAGTCGAAGGATCTCTCACCTGGACTGGCA
>CAYNTE010000078.1:0-14430 GCA_964399615.1 uncultured Thermomicrobiales bacterium | reverse complement strand
TTATGCGTTCTGCCTCAGGTCCGTAAGGTGCGAGATCATAATCACCATAGAGTGAGATGAGATCCCAGCCCGTTCTTGCGAGCAGGTGCTCCAGTTCAAATACATGGATATAGCGCGTGGTGTAGCGGTCGATATACCGGCGCAATTCGCCGTCTCTGCCGGTCAGGTCAAAGTAGACCGTGGTTTCGATGAGCTGCCGATCCAGATAATGCGTTCGAGCGACCCACTTGTCGAGCCGGACACCATCACCCATGTCGCAGCGGAATTCGAGAATGACTTGCCCGTCAATCGTCGCTAAATACCGGGGATCGGGCACCATCAGATCGAGGATGAGGATCCCGTCCTCAGCAGAAACGCTGCGCGCACTCAGGAGAGACTGTATTTGGGATTCCACGCTGTTGAGATGCAGAAACGTGTTGATGGCTGAAAAAATCAGCGAATATGGCTGGTTGGGCAGCGGGGGATCTGCGTCTACTTCTTGCATGTCGCGGTTGATGAGCTCGAATGATCCGCCGTCGATCCGTTGCCTGGCCAGCGTGAGCATCGCGTCGGATATATCGATACCGGTCATCGGATACCCAAGATCGGTCATTTCGCGCATGACTCTGCCAGTCCCGCAACCGAGTTCGAGGATCGGACCAGCGGCACGGCGCGCAAACTGACGGTAGAGCTCGATGTCGGCATCGAAAGCGTCGTACTCAAGGTCATAGAATTGTGAGAGCGTCGCATAATCTGTATCGTTGTTTGGCCCGCGCGTATTCATGTGGAGATTGTACGCGCCCGCAGCGAAGGTTCATGCACGTCTGAGTCGATAGAGCAGGTTGGGACTGATGCACGCCAGGCGAAAGTCGACAAAATCCAGCAAGAATGGTGCATCAGACGGCCGCAAGGTCGTCTCGACCAATCGGCGTGCCTGGCACGATTACACGATTGACGAAGAGTTCGAGGCAGGCATTCAATTGACTGGCACCGAAATCAAGTCGATTCGCGAAGGTCGTGTGAATCTCCGCGATGCGTTTGCCGTGGTCGAGAACGATGAGCTGTGGCTGATTGGCATGCATATCTCTCCCTATGGCCAGGCGAGTGGGTACTACAATCACGAGCCGACCAGACCGCGCAAGCTCCTTCTTCACCGTGATCAGATTGAAGAGATTCGTGTTGCGTTGCAGCAGCGAGGGTATACGTTGATACCGTTGCGATTGGCGCTCAAGCGCGGCTGGGCGAAGATCGATTTGGGGCTGGCGAAGGGCAAGAAGCTCTACGATAAACGCCAGGCCATCGCCGAACGCGATGCAAAGCGGCGCATGGAGCAAGCGTTGCGGGAACGCCCCTAATTTGGTATAGTTTTAGTACGCACTTATGGGGATGTCTGGATTCGACAGGGCCGTAGGTGTGTGGATTGCAAGCCGAGGTAGCCCAAGGCCTCGTAAAAATGGGCAAAACCTTTAAATGGCGAAGAACAACAGTTCGCCCTCGCTGCTTAATTAACTAGCAGCGCGTTCGCCCGGCCCGTAGTCTGGCCGGTCCGGTGACGAGCGACACTTAGCCGGACTGCAGCGATCATTTCTTCGGTGGGTGATCGACCAAGCTAACACTGAATACGGATCTGGTAACGTCGTCGGTTACGGTTCAGGTCTCGACAATAACTAATCGACTAAGCTTGTAGGATATCCGCCACTGAACGTTCTGGACGGGGGTTCGACTCCCCCCATCTCCACCAAGAGCAACCGCCCGCATTGGCTGCCAATGCGGGCGGTTTTGTGTATTCCGGTCAGATCGATGCGGACTCAGTTCTCCGAAAGAATCGACATCAGCAAGTCCGCATCGATGCTTCCCCCGGTTACCAGGGCAACAGTCTTGCCACGTTCGTCGGATGGCATTTTGAGTGCCGCTGCCGTGGCGAGAGCACCTGCGCCTTCAGCGATGATGCGGTTACCAAACGCTAGCATTCGAATGGTGTCGCCTACGTCCTGCTCGCTGACGAGCACGCTGTCATCGACGATCTGCTCGATCAGCGGGTACATCTCCTCGGTCATATACGGCACAGCTACACCGTCTGCAATCGTGTGGCACTCGACTGCCGCTGGCTTTCCTTGGCGCAGACTCTCGTGGAGAGCCTGGCATCCATCTGGTTCCACGCCGATGATCTTGATGTCGGGTTTCAGCAGGCGCAGGGTCCCGCCGACTCCCCCGATTAGCCCACCGCCACCAACAGGAATGATGACCGTCTGGACATCAGGACAATCTTCGAGAATCTCCAGCGCCATCGATCCGTGACCGATCATCACGTTGCGGCTGGTCCACGGATGGATGAACGCATAGGGCTCATCGTGCCAACCTTCCTCGCGCATGAACCGGAAGAGCTCGTCTCGTGTCACAAAGACTGGCTCGCCCCCATATGCACGTACCGCGTCGACCTTCGTTTGCGGTGCGTCTTCAGGCATCAGGCTGCGAGCACTCACGCCGAAGTACCGTCCACACCAGGCGAGCGCCTGGGCGGTGTTGCCGGAGCTCGTGGTGCTGAGACCGCTGGACCGTTCCTTGTCGCTCAATGACGCCACGGCGTTGAATATCCCGCGAATCTTGAACGAGGTGACGGGTTGGTGGATCTCAAGCTTGAGGTGAATATCCGGCGAGCTATCGTACGAGTGCAACGGGACGAGCGGAGTGCGTCGCACTGGCCCGATAATGCGCTTGCGAGCAGACTCGACTTCAGGAATGGTAAGTGGCTCAATCACCGGTCGTCACCACCTTGGCTGCACTCCGCAACGCATCCTCGATGATTTCGAAATCATGATCGTCGACTGCCCGGATGTTGCCCTGGAACGCGAGCGTCCAGTTTGCGGGCGGCCATTTCGCTACGTGGTTGAGCTGACGAGCGACTGGCTCAGCATCCACGAATTCAGACTCATCCAGGATGACATCACCTCGAATTTCGAAGCGGAATGGGTAGATGTCGGCCTTCTTCTTTGGATCGGTCGTGATCCAGACTGGAGTATGATCTTCGTAGTATTCCGAGGTGACCGTAGCCGTTGCACCGAATGCCTTGATACCGGTGATATACCAGGTCAACCGGTCGCCCGGATGGATCCGTTCGGCAGCCTTGCGATGCCGGCTTTTCAGACCCTGGATCGTGAAGCCGTGTTTGCGTGTAGTTTGGAAATTCTCCAAAGATCCAGTGATGATCCAGTTGGACTTCTCAGGCATGGGCAGGACTCCACTCTCTATGTGCGACTCTCTGCCTCCAGTATGCCAGTACCTGTACGTTCGCACCACGGAGGCGACTGATGACTGAACAAGGACAGTTACACGCTCAGCTGGCCGAGATCGTCGGATCCGACTACGTTATCGGTGACTTTGCTGGACTCGGTGTATACCAGCTTGATGCGTCTGACGAGGCTGTTACCGGACGACACAATCCGGACGCGGTTGTGCTACCTGCGACGACCGGCGAGGTAGCTCAGGTGGTCAAGATCGCTCGGCAGCATGATATTCCCGTAATTGCACGTGGATCAGGGACGGGGCTCGCCGGAGGAGCGATCGCTACCCGTGGCGGTGTGCTGGTTGTAACGGCTCGCATGAATGCGATTGAGGAAGTGAACCTCGAAGATCGCTACGCCGTGGTCCAGCCTGGCGTGATCAACCAGGACCTCGGCGATCACCTCGCGAAGCTGGGCTATGTCTATGCCCCAGATCCATCCTCGCAGCGTGTTTGCTCGATCGGCGGCAATATTGCCAACAATTCGGGTGGTCCTCACTGCCTAAAGTACGGCGTCACGGTAAACCATATTCTCGGCATCGAGATGGTGCTATCTGATGGTGAGATCGCCTGGTTCGGCGGCTCATCGGCCGAACAACCCGGTGCCGATCTGACCGGTCTGATCGTCGGGTCTGAGGGCACCTTCGGTATCGTCACCAAGGCGATGCTGAGAATCAGCCCGCGACCGGCCGCGAGCGGGGTAGTGCTCGCAGCGTTTGACTCAATCCACCAGGCGTCTCTCGCGGTATCCGCAACGATCGCAGCGGGCGTCGTACCCTCGGCGCTCGAGATGATGGACCGTGTGACGATTTCGGCTGTCGAGATGGGCGGTAGCGCTGGATATCCACGGGATGCCGAGGGAGTGCTGTTGGTAGAGCTCGACGGCACTACCGAGTCGGTGGCCATCGAGCGCGAGCAAGTCGCCGAGATTTTGAATGAGTTTGGCGCAATTGAAGTGCGAGTCGCCGAGACGAAGGAAGAAGAAGCGAAGTTGTGGTGGGGCCGTAAGTCAGCATTTGGCGCGATGGGTAGATTGGCGCCCAACTATCACCTGACAGACACCGTGGTGCCCCGCTCGAAACTGCCGCTGGCGATGGAGCGCGTCGCAGTGGTTGCTAAGAAATACGACGTCACCATCGCGAACGTCTTCCACGCCGGGGATGGCAATTTGCACCCGTTAATCTTGTTTGACCGAAGTGAGCCGAACGTCATGGATCGCGTCATCGCCGCTACGACCGAGATTATGGAGTACTGCATCGAACTCGGCGGGGTAGTAAGCGGCGAGCACGGAATCGGCATCGAGAAGAACGATATGCTGCCGATGATGTTCAACGACGCAGACTTCGCGGCGATGTCGAGAGTCAAGCGAGCGTTCGACCCCGCGGGTCGAGCGAATCCTGGCAAGCTCTTCCCAAGTGCGTTGGATCCCATGGCTCGAGCACCCGAGGCGGAGCGTGTTGCATTGTGATTGTGAGACCTACCAGCCCGTCTGAAATCGCTCAGATTGTGCGCGATGCTGCGTGGTCGGGCGAACGCATATCGATCTCAGGTGGCGGAACACGTGCTGCATTAGGCAATACATGCGAATCTACGGAGATCGCCATCTCGCTCGCGTCCATGCACCAGGTCATCGACTACACGCCAGACGACATGGTCATCGCCGTCGAAGCGGGCTGCACACTTGAGCAAATCGATGCCGAACTCGCACAGCACGACCAGTGGCTGCCCGTCGCGGCGGCCCATGCAGATCGCACGACGATTGGCGGGATGTTTGCGTCCGGGATCGGCACGCCGGTTCGTCAGCTGCGTGGCGCGTTGAAAGACCTCGTGATTGGCGTCGAGGCTGTGCTCGCGGATGGGTCAATCACCAAGAGCGGCGGCATGACGGTCAAGAATGTCAGCGGCTATGACCTAAGTAAGCTTTACGCTGGATCTCTGGGAGCGTTCGGGATCGTGACCAGGTTGAATCTGAAAGTCTTCCCACGTCCCCAAGCTTGCCAAGAGCTCAGCGTCCGGTCGTCGGATACCGACACGTTATTTCGATTCGTGGGGCTTCTACTTGCGAAAGCCGGCGAGGGAGGCGAGTATTTTCTTCGCTGGGACGATGGCGAATGGAACCTTCACTTCCGCCAGTTCGGAGCCGCGCCGGTCGTGCCGTCGATCACCGAACAGCTTGCCGAGAGAGCCAGCGAGCTCCAGCTTGAAGCATCAATTCGGGAGAGCCAGGTAGAGACGGCGTCGGCCTTCACTGAAGCTATCGACAGCAGCGGATCGAAGGCGATAGTGCGCATTGGAATGGAATTTGATCAACAATCATCGACAGCATCAAAGCTGATCGATGCTGGCTGCGAGGTTGTCTTCGTCGATCCTGCTGGCGGTTTGGTCTACGGAGTGGGAGCGCCAGATATCGCCTTGAGAGATACGATACGCAGTCGCTTCGATCGCGCGACATTTATTTCGCTGCCGAATGATCTTAAAGATGGCATCGACGTCTTTGGAGCGTTGAGTGCCCCAGTCGAGGCCGTCACGCGGCGGTTGAAAGACGAATTTGACCCGGACCGGCGGCTGAATCCTGGCCGGTACCTGCTTGGTCTTTAAGGGATTGCCTCGAAATGGAGTCGATATGGTAGCTACAACTGAGGCTCATGAGACCATCCAAGGCTTTAGCGGCCCCGATCAACCGCCCTCCGAGGTGTACAACGCCTGTGTGCATTGCGGCTTCTGCCTGCCGGTCTGTCCCACCTATCGAGAAACCATGCGCGAGCGATCGTCGCCGAGAGGCAGGATCTGGCTGATCAAGGCGGTGGCAGAGGGCCGGCTCGACATCAACGATCAGACGTTCCAGGACGAGATGTCACTCTGCCTGAACTGCAGAGCGTGCGAGGCGGTTTGCCCCTCTGGTGTGAGATATGGGGAGCTGGTCGAGTCGGCTCGAGCTCAAATCGGCAGGTTAGAGTCGCCTGCGAATCCTCGCCGGGTGGGTCGCAAGCTTGCGTTCGAAGGTCTCTTTGGTAGCCCGCGAAGGTTCAGAGCTGCTTCGAACTCAATCAAGCTCTATCAGCGTAGCGGCGCTCAGTCTGCAGTGCGACGTTCGGGCATCCTGGACGTAATGGGACTGGCAGAAAAAGAGGCGATGCTCCCAACCGCCAGTGACGATTTTCTGGTGGCCGGGAAAGCATACTGGCCTGCCCTTGGGGAGCGAAGAGGGACGGTCGCGCTGCTCGCCGGCTGTGTGATGAGCACGGCCTATGCACAAGTTCATGAGGCAACTGCGCGTGTGCTTGCTCGCAACGGGTACGACGTCGTGGTCCCGCCACAGCAGGGTTGTTGCGGTGCGCTTGCGATCCACGGTGGTGAGGTGGAGATCGGTCGCAAACTTGCTCGACGCAATATCGACGCATTTAGTGACCCCCACTTTGACGCGATCATCTCGAATGCTGCTGGTTGTGGCGCTGCTATGCGAGAGTACGATTTCCTGCTGCGTGACGACCCAGCCTATGCCGGTGAAGCGGAGCGGTTCTCGCCGAAGGTACAGGACGCAACCGCATTCCTTGCCAGCGTTGGACTTTCCGCGGCACCTGGTCGTTTGGATGAGGTCGTAACCTATCAGGAACCATGCCATCTCGCGCATGCACAGCGCGTTACCGCGGAACCGCGTGCACTGCTTGCTGCAATACCAGGGCTCCAGGTCGTCGAGATGGCAGAGTCATCGCTTTGCTGTGGAAGCGCCGGCATCTACAACATTCAGCAGCCTGAGATGTCGCAACGACTGTTGAAGCGCAAGCTCAACAACGCGGAGGCGACTGATGCGCCGCTGATCATCAGCGCCAATCCTGGTTGCATGCTCCAGCTGGAGAGCGGATTGAAGGCGAGTGGATCGTCAATGCGTGTCGAGCACATCATGACACTGCTCGATCGTGCATATCAGTCCGATGAAGTCTGAGCCTTGAAGCGCACGGTTGTGAGTGCACCGTCAGGTTCGCGGGGTTCCAGTTTGAAGCTTCCGTTGAGATCGGATTCGACGAGCGCGCGGATGATGCGCGTGCCAAGTCCACTGACCTGAGTTGTGCTCGATTCCGGATTGAGGCCGACGCCGTCATCCTCAATTCGCATCTCTATCCAGCGGTCATCCTGTTCGGCTGTTACCCAAATCGTGCCTTGATTGCGACCGTGGAACCCGTGTACCACCGAATTGGTAATGCACTCGTTGATGACGAGTGCCAGGATCATTGCCTGGCGTGATGTGACGCCGATGTCGCTGGCTTCGACGACGAATTCGACATGGAGAGATGGCTGAACGACATTGATACTGGCCTGGTCCACGACGTTCCTTGCGACGGCATTGAGGGTCGCGCTCGTCACGTCTTCGTCGCCCGAAAGCAAGTCGTGGATTGAGGCGATCGACTGCACACGGGCTACCGCTTCGTTCAGTGGCTGGTCCCAGCCCCGGTCCGCGCCCTCCCGCGCCTGCATTGACAGCAGCGCCGCGACGATTTGCAGATTGTTGCGTACGCGGTGGTGCATCTCCTGGAGCAGGGCGTACGAGGTAGCGTAGCCGCGTCGCGTTTCGTCATATAGTTCGGCATTCTCAAGTGCGAGTGCAGCGGAATCGGCGTATGCCTGCAGCAAATTTAGCTGATCTTCTGAAACGCTGGTCCGTCGATCTACCTGCACGACCAGTGAGCCAAGGAGCGTGTGTCGCGTCAGAAGTGGTACGCCGTAGAGGATCGAGGGTTGCGAACTAATCGGTTGGACTCCGGCAGCAATCCTGGTCGCAAATACATCGGCCGCAAGCAGTCGCATCGGCTCCAGCAGCTCATGTGCAGCATCCGTTGGATAGAGAACTGCTGGTGATGCGAGTTCATTCTCCGCCGCCCTGAAGACCGCTGCCGTGCTCCCGCTGGTCAGCTCAGTCGCGTAACTCGCGATCATAGGCAGGAGCTCATCAGGCTTGAGCGTACTGGCAAGCCCACGAGTGATAGCTTGCAACATGTGCAGCTCCCGAACCCGTTTGTTGAGTTCCTCGTCGCTTTGATTAAAGAGTCGGGCGCTCTGGATCGCTACGGCAATATCATTGGAAGCAGACTGGATGAACTCGATCTCATCGTCCGAAAATCTGTGCTGATCGAGCGTCTGCAGATTCAGCACACCAACGAGTTGATCGGTCTCGGTCAACACGATTGGCACGGAAAGTTGCGACGTGAAGGCCGATTCACCAATATCGGGGTAGGGAACCCAATTGGGGTTCTCACTTGCGACCTCAGCGAATTGTGGCTGACGGGTCCGGGCAGCGAGACCTGTCAGTCCAGTTTCCACCCGGATAACGACACGGCCGACGGCGCGCGGATTCAGGCCAAACGTCGCTCGCAACATTAACGTACGTTGGTATGGATCGTAGAGAAAGATGCTACAGGCGTCGCAGGAGAGGCCGCTGGCCATCAACTCCATGACATCGGCGAGCATATGTTCAAAATTGAAATGCCCCGAACGGCCCCAGACAATCTGGTGCAACGCTATCGACCGCAACACCTCGCGGGTGAATCGATTGACGCCAGTCCGGACGTGGGCAGTCGTCGGTGTGTGCATGACGTATGTACGAATGGCTTCGGCGATCTCGGCGTCGGGTACGTAGTCGAGTGAGCCGAGCGTACGCCGAATGCGCTCGATCAATTCATCGATCGTCCAGCCTGCCACAGCGGCACGGCGGCCGAGATCCGCAGGATCGGTGATGCGGCCAGTTTCAGTCGAAAGGTGGGGGTACTCGCCGTCGCTGAGTGATTTTGTGAGATTCGAAGCCATTCTTGCCGTTCCTCGTGCCTGTCGGATCGGTATGAACCGCGCTCAATGTTAAGATTTTGCCACTTGGGACTGGAAAGCCGGGTAAGTCATTGGGTGAGCATAGATTGAATGATCGTCTCGGAGTCGTCACCGACGGGAGTTTTACCGCTGGATTGACGGTCCGGCTCGATAGCGTTGACATTGAGCAGCTGCAGGTCGGCAGCTTTGTTGTCGTTGAAGGTGGTCAGAATCGCTACTTCAGTCTGATCAATGACCTTCAACTACGAGTCGCTGACCAAGCGATCGCTGCATCACCGCCGGAGGACTCGATCTTCGTCCGGGAAGTGCTCAAGGGGATCGAGACGTTTGCGGCCGCGATCGTCCGGCCCAGCTTGGTGCTAGAGAACTCATCGGATATTTTCGCGGACGAGGTTGCGCCAAAGTCCGTGCGGACTATCCCCTCTCACTTTGCAATGTTGCGTCGAGCGAGACTCGAAGACTTCGACCTGGTGTTTGGCAAGGTCTCGCCAGAACGGTTTGCCATCGGGTCGCCAATCGCCAACCCAGAAGTCGAAATCCCTATTGATCTTAAGAAGCTCGTCGAGCGCTCGAATGGCATCTTCGGTCAGACAGGCACCGGCAAGAGTGTCCTGACACTGCTGATTCTGGCCGGGCTGATGAAGAGCCGGCTAGCGTCGACGCTGATATTCGACATGCATGATGAGTACGCTCGAGGCCCAGCGAGGAATCCCAGCGTTCCGGGCTTGCGCGATCTCTTTGGAGAATCCTCAATTCGCGTCTACCAACTGGATCGACATAAGGCCCACGGCGACCCACATATCAAGATCGGCATGAATCAAATTCAGCCTGAGGATATTGAATTGCTATCGGATGAGCTGGACCTCCGCGACACCTTCTCAGCTACGTCCTTCAGTCTGACAAAGCACTTTGGAGACCGCTGGCTGTCGAGCCTGTTGGCGCTTGACGGTGAAGAGCTAACTGAGTTTTGTCAAGAGAGTGGTGCACATGAGGGAGCGCTGAGGGGATTGCAGCGCAAGTTGCGCTACCTCGGTGACGTTGACTATATCGCTGAACACAGCCAGGAGGATCCGGTCGGACAGATCGTAAGCCACCTGGAAGCTGGTCGGCACGTCATAGTGCAGTTCGGCCGTCACAACAACCTGCGTGACTACATGCTCGTTGCCAACCTGCTGACACGGCGGATTCGCGATCGCTATATGGATCTTGCTGAGCGAACTGGTGATAGAAGTGATGTGAATCAACTGGTCGTCGTGCTCGAGGAGGCGCATCGCTTCCTCAGCCCAGAGGCAGCCCGTCAGTCAATCTTCGGCAAGATTGCCAGAGAGATGCGGAAGTTTGGCGTCTCACTGCTCATTGTCGATCAGCGGCCGAGTGGTATTGATGCCGAAGTCCTTTCCCAGCTTGGAACGCGCATCACCGGCTCGCTCACGGACCCCGCAGATATCGAGGCGGTATTGAGTGGTACCGGGGACAGGTCTGCCCTGCGGTCGATGCTCGCCAGCCTCGAACAGAAGCAGCAATGTCTGGTTGTTGGCCATGCGATCCCTATGCCTATGATGCTGAACACTCGGACCTACTCGATAGAACTTCAGAGTGAAATTTCGGGCAATTCCGAGGCGCTGGACGGAATCATGGCTGGGCTACAGAAGAAGCGCCGCAAGCCGTGAAGATAGTGCACTTCGCTGATCTCCATCTTGGCATCGACAACTACGGGACTTTCGACCCCGAGACTGGACTGTCAAAACGTGTCGGTGACTTCCTCGATGCTCTAGACGCGATTGTCGATCATGCCATTGAGGGGCAGGCCGATATTGTGTTGTTCGCGGGTGATGCGTTCAAGAATCGAGACCCGAACCCAACCTTGCAGCGCGAGTTCGCTCGACGAATTGCACGGTTGTCTACAGCTGGTATCCCGCTGGTGATCTTGATCGGCAATCATGATCAACCGGGGCTGGTTAGCCGAGCGGCGGCGGCAGAGATATACGAAGTACTCGCGATTCCCAACGTGTATGTCGCTCGGGAAGTCGACACGTTGAGAATTGATACACGTAGCGGTCTACTTCAAATCGTTACTGTGCCTTGGTTGAGCAAATCACATGCGTTGGAGTCAGCAGCAGCTCGTGCCCTTGGCTCATCCGATTTCCAGGAACAGATGGCGGCCGGGATGCGGCTAATGATCCTTAACCAGACTCAGACACTTGATCCGTCGTTGCCAGCTGTTCTGCTGGGTCATCTGACTATCGAGGGCGCTCAGGTTGGGTTTGAACGCCACATAATGTTGGGGGCTGATGTCGAGGTCACAACTGAGACGCTTGAGGCCTCACGCTTCGATTACGTGGCTTTGGGGCATATCCACAAGCATCAGGAGCTGCGCGCTAGACCGCCAGTGGTATACGCCGGAAGTCCGGAGCGCGTGGATTTCGGTGAGGAGTCAGAAGACAAGGGCTTCGTCGAGGTTGAAATAGTAGGGGAGGGTGAGGGCCGGCGCACACGCTGGCGGTTTATCAAGCTCCCGGCTCGACGATTCCTAACATTGCGGATCGATGCTCAAAGTGAGGATCCCTGGGCTGAAGTGGACTCCGAGCTGACGAACCGGGCACCCGATATTCGTGATGCTGTCGTGCGCTGCTTTGTGAAGGTCTCGAGAGAACATGAAGCGAGGTTGTCCGCACAAGAGATCCGGCGCCGCTTGACCGAGTTGGGCGCCTTCTCGATCGGCACCGTCGTGGTCGAGAGTGACGCGGTTGATCGACCTCGCTTGGAAGTCGACGTCGATGCAGCGATGGATCCGCTTACTATGCTCGATCGCTGGATGGAACTTCGAGACGTGCCCGAGCAGCAGCGAGATCGCTATCGCAAGCTGGCACGTCTGGCAATCCAGCGGCACCGCGAAGCGTCCCAATCCTGAGCATGAACATAGGCGACCCGATGAGTCGGGTCGCCGATCCAATCACGAATTAAACGTACGTATCGAACCAGCCGATGATGCGCTCAAGGCGCTCGATCCGGTGCTTCGGCTTACCACCTCGTGAAAGCTCGTGTGTTTCATCCGGGAATCGCACGAGTTCTGTTTCGCGGCCGAGTCGCTTCAGCGAGATGAAGACCTGTTCCGCCTGTTCGATCGGACAGCGGAAATCCATCTCCGAGTGGATGATCAGCAGCGGCGTGGTCATATCTTCGACGTAGGTTATCGGCGAGTACTTCATGATGTGATCGCGATTTTCCCACGGCAATCCGCCGAAGTTGTATTCGATGAAGTTCCAGCCAATGTCGCTCGTGCCGAAGAATGAGTAGAGGTTCGAGACGCACCGCTGTGTGACAGCCGCCTTGTAACGCTTGCTGTGCCCCACAACCCAGAGTGTCATGAATCCGCCATAGGAACCGCCGGTGACGCCCATGCGGGACTCATCGACGTAGCCCTGAGCCACGACATGGTCGACCACGGCGTCGAGGTCTGGCAGGTCGACCTCTCCCCAGCGCAAATGCGTCGAGCGAGTGAATTCTTCGCCATACCCAGCGGAACCACGCGGGTTGCAGTAAGCGACCACGTAGCCACGCGCCGCAAGCAGTTGGAACTCGTGCATGAAATCATCTGAGTACATGCCGTGCGGTCCGCCGTGAATCTCAAGAACCAGTGGATACTTGACGCCTTCCTTGAACCCAACGGGCTTCATAACCCAGCCCTGAACCTCGACGCCCTTTTCGGACTCGACGGTGAAGCTCTCTGGCTCGGAGATAGCGATTCCGCTCAGGAACTCTCCATTGAGGTCAGTGATCTGGCGCAGGTTGCTACCGTCATTTGACATGACGTACAGCTCGCCAGGATGGGTCGGTGAGCCGATGACAACCGCGAAGGTCTTGCCGTCAGGACTCAAGCTGGTGCCTGACACGCGCTGGCCATACTCAGTCAGCTTTTCGACGTCGCCGCCGGAGCTGTTTACGCGGCAGAGAAGGGTTGCTCCAGTGTCGCTGGCGCGGAAGTAGATCGACTTCCCGTCCGGCGACCAGATCGGATTTGCTGGTGAGCCTTGAAACATATCACTCATGGCAGAGTCGCCGGTTGATCGTTCAAATGACTCAGTGAGGCACGTTGCTTCGCCACCGGCGGCCGGCACTGTCCACAGGTCAGCATCTGGGCCGCCGCCTGCGAATGCCTCCCAGTGTCCGGACGCAACCAGCAGCGAACCATCCGGCGACCAGCTTGGAGCACCAAATGAGGCGTTGTCGCCGCTGAAGAGCGCTCGCTCTACACCGCTTTCGACATTGACGACCCAGATCTCATGCGCTGAATTCCAGTGCCGATCATCGGTGCGGTTCGTACTGAAGGCGATCTCCTGGCCATTTGGCGACCAAATCGGCCCTGTGTCATGCACATCCGAGCGAGTGATCTGACGCGCGTCGCCGCCATCGACCGGCACGACCCAGATGTTGCGAGGTCGGGGGTCGACAAAGCCTTCGTCATTCGTCTTGTAGCGCATCATGGTGATGTGCTTGACGTCGCTCTTCTCCTCATCGTCGCCGTCTTCAGCCTTTGGTTCGTCGGTCTGGCGCGAGACTAGGGCTATTGACGAACCGTCAGGTGACCAACTGAAGTCTCCGACTGGATCTTCGAATGATGTGAGCTTCCAGGCTTCGCCACCGTTGGCGCGAATGAGCCAGATCTGATTTTTCTTGTCTTCGCGGTTGGACTGAAATGCTATTTTCTTCCCGTCCGGCGACCATCGTGGACGGGTATCTCTGCCACTTGACCGCGTTAGCCTTCGAGTATCGCCACTCTTGACATCGGCGAGGTAAATGGACGATTTGTACCCGTCGATGTCCTCTTCAACCGTGGTGACGACGAACGCGACAGTTGATCCATCTGGAGAAATCGACGGATCAGAAACCATGCTGAAGTTATAGATGTCTTCTGCGGTGATCGGTCTCGCAACGCTGCGCGACATGTGTCCTCCTCATGCTTCGAGCATCCTGCGACTAGGCTGCCGGGCTGCATCGTAGCACGAGTTTGGACTAGGTTGGTTGTTGGTCGAGATCTTGGCTTTGTCGAGAGATCAGACGCAATTGTTCGAGGATCGTCTGCCGGTAATCAGCGTAGTCATCCTCGCTGACTTCGCCGATTTCGTGCGCGTGCTCCAATGCTCGCAGCTGGGCGATAAGTTCATCTCGACGCACATCGAGGCTCGCTGTGAGCTGTGGATTGACCTGCACCGGACGCGGCGCAAAGAGATCGCGCTTCCAGGCAATCAGCCCGACAACCAAAAGCATCAGAATACCTGCTCCCGCGGCAATCAGCAGTGGTTCCATCTTCTTGAGCGTGTTCGGTGCGACTTGACTGTCTGGGAGTTCGCGAT
>CAYNTE010000077.1:0-14793 GCA_964399615.1 uncultured Thermomicrobiales bacterium | reverse complement strand
TCGAAGTGCTCACGCACCTCTTCTTCACTCTTGAGGTTGATCTGCACGCCTCTGCCGTGGTTGCCGTCAAGCGGCTTGAGCACGACCGGGAAGCCGATACGTCGCGCCATGCGTGCTGCTTCCTCAGCATCCCCGACACTCTCGGCACGCGGCACAGGAATACCAACAGATTGCAGGAGTTTGTTTGTCAGTCGCTTGTGACTGGCCAGGTCAACGGCGATATCACTGGTCTGCGACGTTACCGTCGCCCAGATACGTCGCTGATGGACTCCGTGGCCCATCTGCACCAGCGACCACTTGTCATCGAGACGGATCACCGGGATATTTCGCCGCTTCGCCTCATCGACCAAAGCACGCGTACTCGGCCCGAAAGCACGTTGTTCAGCAAGGCGAATGAGTTTCTCAAGTTGCTCTTGGTAGTCAAACTCCGCGTCGTTGTCGTAGATCATCCAGTTGAGTAGTCTCGCTGCCAGCCTTCCAGCCTCAAGGCCAACATCCTGATGTTCATACTGAAAGACGACGTTGTATAGCGCGTGGGTGCTGGTCGATCGCGTCAGGCCTCGATTGACTTCCAGCCCGGCGAGGTTTTGCAGCTCAATGGCGACATGCTCCATAACGTGGCCCATCCAGGTCCCATCGCGCAGTCGCTGGATAAATCCACCTGGCTCGCCAACAGAGCAGTAGTGGTCATAGAGCGTCGGTATCAGCTCGATCAGGCGGTCATTAAACCCTTCGATTTTGTCCGAGGGCCGCTCCTCCAGCTCACCGATATCGACGGTCATCTGGATCATCGGCACCAATCCCCAGGTGCTCGGCCCGATGTACACACGTGAATCAAGGATTTCGAGCGCCATGATCAACCTCCCCTAGGCAGCGGGTGACACGGAATCCAACTACAGAATGGTCGATCGAATCCTGGAGGGTTGCGGGGAGAAACTAGCGCCGGACGGGGAGTACTTCGCGATCGATGATGTCGTAACGTGAACCACTCGTCAAAAAGTGGATCACAGCATTGGTGACCGTGAGCGGTATCCCCTCGTGGCGGCTGTGGACGTTACTCGTCATCTCCGAGCCGTCGACGATAGTGACACTTCCTGCGCCAAGTACGTCGATCCGATCATCGGGACCGATCAACGCGGCGGTATCTTCGTCGATCCCCAGCCCAAGCAATCCCGGATTGTAACTGACCATCGTCACCAGTCTAGCAACACGATCACGCTCGCGAAAGTGTTGATCGATCACGAGACTGTCCACGAGGCCCAATCCAGGCGCCATAACAGCCGATTGCGCGCGCGGGGTGCGGTCTCGACCACCTCCGACAACCATCACTGCGGACATCACCGAAGCTCCAGCACTGGTGCCTCCGATGAGCGTCCCGGTGCGGCTTGCATGCACGATGGCATTGCCGACCGCCGTTCCACCGAGCACCGACGCGACGCGGATCTGATTGCCACCAGTAATGAAGATTGCCGTGCTGCTAAGGACGTCATCGGCGATAGACCGGTCCATCGCCTGCTCACGAGACTTCACTTGAATGATTGAGGATTCAGCGCCGAGTTCAGCGAAAATGGAAGCATACCGGTCACCAGCTTGAGGCAAGCTCGAAGCCGTAGGTACGATCGCCACCCGAGCTTTCGATCCTCCAGCCAGTTCGATAAACCGGCGTAGGATCAAACGATCGCGGACCTTGTCTTCTGCCCCGCCTATTGCCAGCAACGGCCCATGGCCGTGATGGTTGTTGCCGTTCGGTTGCGTTTGTACGTCGCCTCCACCAGTCGCCAGCACTGTCCGGTCACTATACGGAATTCGCAACCATTCGGCAATAGCATTAACCCGCTTCTTGCCCGCCACGCCGCGAAATCGCGGACCTGATCGCGTCAAATTCGGAGAGACACATCACGGCCAGCATATCCCCAGTGTGCAGCGCGCCGAGGGCTGCCTCGACAGCTTCACACTCACTCGGGAATTCGCCTGCAATGCGCTGTTCCCGTCCCACCGATTGCACACCAGCGCGCATCAGACCAACAATCTCTGCCGCGGTCCGCCCTCGCTCATACCCAGTCGTGCACTTCAAATAGACTTTGTCGCCCTCGGTCGCCGCAATCTTCCCCAGGTTGATGTGGTCATCATCGCGGCGGTCGCCAGCCGTGCCGATCACCAGATGTAGCTCAGAAGCTGCCGGTTGCAGCCGCCGGCAGAAGCCAATCAATCCAGTCAAACCCTCTGGGTTGTGGGCGTAGTCAAGCACGATTCGCGCGCCGTTGAGTTGATAGACATTGAGGCGCCCAGGGTTCTCGCGAACGTTGTTGTGGAAGGTTCGTAGACCCGCTGCGATCTGATAGTGACGCAGTCCCAGCGCAATTGCCCCAGCAGTCGCCGCCAGCACATTCTCAACCATAAATGTTGCAGCGCCTCCGAATGTGGCAGGTATTTCGTCCACGCGAGCGATCGGACCAATCACTTCAGCACTGCAAACATGAGTAATCATGCCGTCGCGATTTATGACGGCTTCACCGCAGGCTCGAAGGTGATCGACAACGGATTCTGCATCGGGATGCTGGCTCGTCGCGATCACCCGCTTGGCCCGCACCTGGTCACGCCATTTCCAAACAAGCGGATCATCAGCATTGAGCACGACGGTGCCAGCTGGTTTCGTGACACGCACAACGAGACTCTTGACGAACGCCAGCGTCTCCAGCGTTTCGACCCCTTGCAAAGACAGATGATCGGCGGAGACATTGATAAAGATGCCGACATCGTTGGATTCATACGCAAGGCCGCGCAGAAGCATCCCCCCACGCGCCGTCTCAAGGATCGCGAGATCCAGATCCGCCTCTCTCAGCACCCGTCTTGCCCCGCCTGGCCCGGTGTAATCGCCCTCAAGCACCAGCTCGCCTTCGATATAGACACCAGACGAACTCGACCAGCCAGCGCGCAGCCCAGCCGCTCTCGCAAGATGCGCCAGAATGCGCGTCGTCGTGGTCTTGCCGTTCGTGGCTGTGATGCCAACGGTTGGGATGGTGCGCTCGGCGTCCCGAATCCAACCTGGCCCGTTCTGGTCTTGAATATCACGCTCCTGAGCCGCCTTGAGACGGTCCAGCGGCAATTCAATGTCTGGATCCCGAACGACCTCGATAGCCGTCGCGGCAATCCCTCGCGCAAGCGTCTCATGCTCCCATGGAAAGACAATAGCCCGGTGCCCCGACTGATCGAGCTCGCAAATGCGCACTTCTGGCGCGACAAGATCGAGTGCCGCGTGGATGCCGGAGATTGTTGAGGCGACAGCCGCTACTTCACGCTCGAACCCTTCACCAACTCCCGACAGCTCAACTTTCACCAATGGTTCGAGGCCAAAGAGGTTTGGTCCGTCGAGAACGCGAATTTCCTCCAGATTCATGAACCAGCTCCCTCCGGCGATGCCGTTCTCCATATTCGCCACCAACATGCGTGAGTGAGCCGATGATAACCCGATTGACGTGCTTGCGCTTCCCGCCTACCGTATGGTGACCCTGTACCTTCATTTTGATGTAAGGAGTACGACGAAAATGAGTGGTGCGATCCTCTATAAGGGCGGAACGATTCTGACAATGGACCCGTCGTCACCGGAAGTCGAAGCCGTCGGCATCTTCGATGACAAGATCGTAGCGGCGGGTGCTCTCGATGATGTGCTCTCCGCATTACCCGCCAGCCATCAGACTTTCGACCTCGCTGGACGGACGATGATCCCCGGTCTCAATGAAGCCCACAACCACATGATCGGGTTTGGTGAAGCGCTGAATCAGATCAATTGCATCTATCCCGCTGTCGAGTCAATCGAAGATATCGTCGCAGCGGTGGCCGAGCGTGCAGCGACCACACCGCACGGTGAGTGGATTCTTGGCCGTGGATATGACGACAACAAACTCGCTGAACGCCGTCATCCCAACCGTCAGGATCTTGACCGAGCCACGACCAACCATCCCGTACTCATCGTCAACGGATCGGGCCACCTCTCTGCTGCAAACAGCATGGCGTTGCAGCTCGCGGGAGTGGATCGGAATGTGGAAGATCCCGAAGGCGGCCGCTTCGTCCGCGATGAGCACGGCGAACCTACCGGCTTGCTTCACGAGAGCGCTCAGCAGCGCATCCGGGCGCAGATTCCGCCCTCCACACTGGAAGACCGCATTGCTGCGCTGAAGCGATGCAACGACGCTTATGTCGCCGCAGGCATCACCAGCTCGCAAGATGCAGGATCAGATCGAGCCGACAGTGTCCGCGCCTATCAACTAGCAGTCGAGCGCGGTGATCTGAAGCTACGCACCAGCATGATGATTCGCGAGAACCTTTTGGACCAAGTAGACGAACTTGGCATCGTCTGTGGTTTCGGTAACAACCGGTTGCGCGTCGGGCCGATCAAGATGTTCATCGATGGTTCCCTAATCGGGCGCACTGCCGCTGTCACCCAACCATTCGACAACGATCCATCTCCCAACAACCTCGGACTTACCATGATGTCGCAGGAGCGGCTGAACGAGTATGTCTTGCATGCACACCGAATTGGTTACCAAATAGCCATCCACGCCATCGGCGATCGAGGCATCGACATGGTGCTCGATGCCTACGAAGCGGCGCTGACCGCCTACCCGCGTGAGAATCACCGGCACCGCGTCGAGCACTGTGGCATCTGCCGCCCAGACATTCTCGAGCGAGTCAAGCGTCTCGGCGTTATTCCCGTCTCGCAGCCCGTCTTCATCCTCGAGTACGGTGATGGATTTATTCGCCACCTCGGACTGGAACGCTGCCAGCTCACCTACCCGTTCCGCTCCTTCCTCGATCTCGATGTTCCGCTCGTCTTCTCATCTGACTGCCCGGTTTCGGACTTCCGCCCGTTCAAATCGATCCAGGCAGCCGTGACGGAGCGAACCGGCAGTGGACAGTCCTACGCGCTAGAAGAAGCGGTTACCGTCGAAGAGGCGCTCCACATGTTCACTGTCGCTGGCGCCTATGCAACATTTGAGGAAGACATCAAGGGAGCAATCAAACCCGGCATGCTCGCCGACTTTGCCGTGCTCGAGGAAGATCCGCGGGATATCGATCCCGAGCAACTGGCGGACGCGGCAATCAGCGCGACGATCATCGGCGGCGAAGTCGTCTACGAGCGGTAGTCTCATCATCCGGAAAGGCGGTGCAAGATGGTCAAGTCAGTCGAAGCGCCCGCAACAGCCAGGGTCAAGCGTCACACGCGCAAGCAACCAGCCTTTGCAAGCCAGGGCATGGTGACCTCGAACCACCCGCTCGCATCGCTGGCAGGTAGTGAGATGTTGATGGTCGGCGGCAATGCCATCGACGCCGCCATCGCCACGATGTTCGCGCTCTCGGTGGTCGAGCCTATGATGACCACGATCTTCGGCGCTGGGTTCATCACGATGCGGCTGGCCGACGGAACCTGCACCACAATCGACAATTACGCGACTATTCCAGCTGCCGCCTCGGCCGAGATGTTCAACCCGATCCCGGGCAGTCTGGATAATGACGTTGTGGACGACCTCAACGGCACTGGATATCTCGCCGTTGCCGTGGGTGGCACGCTGCTCGGCTGGGCAACCGCCATCGAACGCTACGGCAACTTGCCACTCTCACGCGTCGTTGAGCCGGCAGTGCGATACGCACGCAATGGCTTCCGTGTCAGCCCGTATCTCCAGTCGATCATCGAGATGCAGCAAGAGAATCTCGCTCGCTTCCCCGCATCAGCCGAAGTCTTCCTCCCCGGAGGGGCGATCCCGGCAGTTGATGACACCATTGTGCGCTCAGATTACGCAGACACACTCGAAGCCATCGGCAAGCACGGTCCTGATTACCTCTACCGCGGCCCTCTCGGCAAGGCCATCGTCGAGGACATGGCCGAGAACGGCGGGCTGATCAGCCAGCAGGATCTCAACGCCTATCGCGTTCACGAGCGCTCACCCGTGCGCGGTACCTATCGCGATCACGAGATCGTGTCGATGGCCCCGCCTTCCTCGGGCGGGACGCACATTATCCAGATGTTGAAGATCCTCGAAGGTTTCGATCTGCACGCGCTCGGCTTTGGCTCCGTTGAGAACGTCCACCTGCTGGCTGAAGCCATGAAAATCGCTTTCGCCGACCGCTTCAAATACATGGCCGACCCAACCACAACCGACGTACCAGTGGATTGGCTGACCTCAACAGCCTACGCGTCCGCGCGCCGCGATCACATTGACCTGAGTCGGTCCCAGCAATGGGCAGCGGCACCGATGCCGGACGGCGAAAGTACCTCGACAACGCACTGCTGCGCTGCCGACGCCGAGGGCAACGTTGTCACCACAACCCAAACGCTCAACGGCGGCTTTGGGTCTTCCGTCACGACACCAGGCACCGGAGTACTACTCAACAACTGCATGAAGCTGATGGATCCGAATCCCGGGCGTACCAACTCAATCGCACCCGGCAAACGGATTCTCTCATCGATGTCGCCGACGCTTGTCTTGAAAGACGACCGACCGTTCATGGCCCTCGGCACCCCGGGGGGAGTACGGATCTTCGGTAGTGTGATGCAAGCCATCACCAACGTGATTGATCACGGCATGACGTTGCAAGAGGCGTTTGAAGCACCGCGCATGTGGGATCGAGGTCCGGAACTCGAACTCGAAACCGGATTTCCCAATCTCGACGTTCTCACGTCAACGCTCCAGGACATTGGCCACAAGGTCGTGCACGTGCCGCGCGTTGCAGGCGGCATGAACGGCATCATGTTCCACGAAGACGGCATGCTCGAGGGTGCTGCCTGCTGGCGAGCAGATGGCGCGCCGGTCGGGTTCAGTGGTGGAGACGCCATGCTGGCAAACGATGGGCCGGCAATGTGGGAGTGATCCCATGATGAAATGCTGAGCAAAACGCGACCCCCTCTGAATTCAGAGGGGGTCGTCCGGTAGAGGTGAGAGGTTGTAGGACTAGTAGTCCATTCCGCCCATGCCCGGAGGCATCGCCGGCATGCCAGCATTCTCCTCGGGCATGTCAGTGATAAGAGCACCGGTCGTCAGGATCATCGCCGCGATCGAGGTGGCGTTCTCGACAGCTGAGCGAGTCACCTTCGCGGGATCCGTAATGCCCCACTCGTACATGTCGCCATACTCACCGCGGATGACGTCGAAGCCAATGTTCGTATTGCCTTCGTTCTCCTGGCGGCGGCGAACCTCACTGATGATGACCGATCCGTCAAGTCCAGCGTTCTGAGCCAGCACCCGCATCGGCTCTTCAAGAGCGCGGCGCAGGATGTTGACACCAGTCAAGACATCACCAGTCGCTTCGATCTTGTCCAGCGTGCTGACCGTCTGGAGCAGAGCAATCTCACCGCCGGGGACCAGGCCTTCTTCGACAGCTGCGCGGGCAGCGTTCAGGGCGTCCTCGACGCGGTGCTTCTTCTCCTTCAGCTCGGTCTCAGTCGCAGCGCCGACCTTGACGACCGCAACACCACCGGAGAGCTTGGCAAGCCGCTCCTGCAGCTTCTCGCGGTCGAAGTCCGACGTGGTCGTCTCAACCTGAGCCTTGATCTGGTCGATGCGGCCCTTGATCTCTTCCTCGCTGCCAGCGCCTTCAACAATCGTGGTCTCGTCCTTGGTCGAAACGACGCGGCGTGCGCGGCCGAGGTCTTCAAGCGTTGCGCTCTCGAGCGAGCGACCGATGTCTTCCGAGATCACCGTGCCGCCAGTCAGCGTCGCGATGTCTCGCAGCATCTCCTTGCGGCGGTCGCCAAAGCCTGGGGCCTTGACCGCCAGCACGTTCAGCGTGCCACGTAGACGGTTGAGAACCAGTGTAGCCAGCGCCTCACCATCGACGTCCTCGGCAATCACCACGAACGCCTTGCTGCTCGATGCCTGCAGCGCCTTCTCCAGCACTGGGAGCATGTCCTGGACACTCGAGATCTTCTTGTCGGTGATCAGAATATATGGATCGTCGAGCTCGGCTTCCATGCGCTCGGTGTTGGTCACGAAATAGGGAGAGATGTAGCCACGATCGAACTGCATACCCTCGGTGTACTCGATCTCGAACTGGAGACCCTTGGACTCTTCAACGGTGATGACACCGTCCTTGCCAACCTTGTCCATCACGTCGGCAATCAGGTCGCCAACTTCGCGATCAGCAGCCGAAATGGCCGCGACACGAGCAATATCTTCCTTGCCCGTGATCTCACGTACGCTGCTCTTGATGCTCTCGACAATCACATCGCGGGCCTGCTCGATGCCCTGCTTGAGGAGCATCGGGTTCGCGCCCGCAGCGACGTTGCGCAGACCTTCATTGACAATAGCCTGCGCCAGAACCGTGGCGGTCGTCGTGCCGTCACCAGCGACGTCATTGGTCTTGAGTGCCGCTTCCTTGAGGAGCTGTGCACCCATGTTTTCGAACGGATCTTCGAGTTCGATCTCCTTGGCAACTGTCACGCCGTCATGGGTGACCGTCGGCGAACCGAACTTCTTGTCGAGCGCAACGTTGCGCCCCTTTGGCCCAAGTGTCGTCTTCACCGCATTGGCTAGCGTGTCGATACCGACCTTGAGCGATTTGCGCGCTTCTTCGTTGAATTCCAACTGTTTTGCCACGGAAGTAGTCCCTCCACTTCACGGAAATAGTTATGCGTGGCTCCCGCCACGGAGCAATGTCTCAGTCGTGTTACTTGGCGACGATTGCCAGAATGTCGTTCTCAGAAAGGATCAGATACTCATCGTCGTCGAGCTTGAACTCGGTGCCGGCATACTTGGCAAAGAGCACCTTGTCACCCGTCGAAACATCCATCGGGATGCGATCGCCGGAATCGGTCAATCTGCCCTTGCCAACTGCGATCACTTCGCCCTGCTGTGGCTTCTCCTTGGCGGTCTCAGGAAGGACAATCCCACCCTTGGTGACCTCCTCACGCTGGATCGGTTTCACCACTACCCGGTCGCGAAGCGGGGTCAAATGCCCATTTGCTGTCACGATCTGTGCCTCCTTCGTTCATGACTGGTTCCTGACGGACTCTTCTCGTCCGCTGCATGCCCTTGTCTATTTTTAGCACTCTCGTCTTTCGAGTGCTAATCCATCACTGATGATAATGAACGCGCCACGACAGTGCAAGTGTTCGTACACCGATTACCGCGCAGATGCCGCTGATGAACTCGATTGCCGGACGATCTCACGTCTTCCAACTCGCGTATTCGACTAAGATTAACGGCAGCGGCACGACCCGCATGCCCGGCACCGTACAGATCGGCATCACGTTCGCGAAAGGAGAATGCAATGCAAAGTCGTGAAGAAATTCGTCTGACGACGCTTGCCTCCTGCGCTGGCTGAGCGGCCAAACTCGCCCCAGGGGCATTGGCGCAGGTTCTGCGTCCATTGAGCGAACGATCCGATCCAAATATCATCGTCGGACTTCAAACGAGCGACGATGCCGCGGTATATCATGTCCAGGATGGCCTAGCAATCGTCCAGACGGTCGACTTCTTCCCGCCGGTCGTGGATGATCCATATACCTATGGCGCGATCGCGGCCGCCAACTCGATGAGCGACGTATTTGCCATGGGTGGCAAGCCAATGTTCGCGCTTAATGTTGCGGCCTACCCTGCCGACCTACCGCTCGATATTCTTTCCCGAATCTTCGAAGGTGGCGCGGACAAAGCTGCCGAAGCAGGCATTGTGATTGCGGGCGGTCATACCGTTACGGACAACGAGCCGAAGTATGGTTTGATCGTCACTGGCAGCATCGACCCAGATCACATTATGACCAAGGGCGGCACTACGCCAGGAGATCTCCTGTTTATTACTAAGGCGCTGGGCACTGGTGTCATCACCACATCGATCAAGCAAGGCGCAGCCTCGCAAGAGCACGCTGACGCAGCAATCCAGAGCATGAGTACCTTGAACCTGGCAGCCAGTCGCATGCTCGTCGCGGCAGGGGTGACGGGGTGCACCGACATCACCGGGTTCGGGCTCGTCGGGCATGGCACTGAGATGTCGATTGCTAGCGGAACCCGACTCGAATTCGACAGCGCGTCAATCCCGCTGCTGCCTGGCGCCTTGAAATATGCCAAGGACGGGCGCTCCCCGGGAGGGCTGGATCGTAACCGAGAGTTCTATGCCGATCATCCCGAGGCCGGCGTCACGATCGATAGTGACGTCGATCCCGCGCTCGTCGATCTGCTCTTCAATCCGGAGACCTCGGGAGGGCTGCTCTTTAGCGCCTCTGAAGATCAAGCCGCCGAGCTACAGCGGGCTTTCGAAGAAGCCGGCCACCCCCTGTGGCAAATAGGACGTGTGGCTAGCGGCCGTGGTATCACCGTTCGCTGATTCCGAACCGACCCCAGCCGAGATTCTTCGATACCTTGGGCGATCTCCGACTAAAGGACTCGGCCAGCACTTCCTCCACGACCGGAACGTCGTCCGGCGCATCGTTGAGTTCGCGGGCATCGAGCCGCTGGATACCGTCGTGGAAATCGGACCCGGCCTCGGCATCCTTACCGCGGAGCTTGTTAGACACGCTTCACAGGTCGTTGCAATTGAGATGGACAGTGCACTGGCTGACTGGCTGCAGTCGGTGGCGCCACCCAACCTGCAAATCATCCGTGGAGATGCACTGTCGATTGCGGCCAGCGCATATCCAATTGGCCCCTATAAGGTCGTGGCAAATCTGCCGTACAATGCCGGTAATGCCATCGTTCGCCGGCTGCTGGAGCTGCCCAACAGTCCAGCCACCACCACCGTTATGGTGCAGCGAGAGGTCGCTGAACGCATGGTGGCAACACCACCAAACATGAGTTTGCTGGCACTCAGCGTGCAGTTCTTTGGACGGCCACAGATCGGGTTTCGCGTTGGTCGCGGCGCGTTTCTGCCGCCCCCGAGAGTCGACTCGGCCGTGATCCGGGTTGATCGTCACGATCCTCCGCTGGCCCGTGACTCGTGGCAAGCTTTCTTTGCACTGGCCCGACGCGGATTCGGGCAGCGGCGCAAGCAATTGGCAAATACGCTTGCTGGCGGCACGGATATGAACAAGGATCAGGTGCGAGAGATCTTGACGCAGATCGGCCATTCGCCAACCGCCAGAGCTGAAGAGCTGAGCGTCAGCGATTGGATCACGCTCTTCCATGCGACCAGGAACCCGAGTGCATGAATGAACCACGTAGGATAGCGGCTTCGACGTTCGCCAAGCTGAATCTGGGACTTGAAGTCCTGGGCCGCCGGTCTGATGGATATCACGAAATCGTCACCATCATGCAGACGATCTCCCTCTGCGACCATGTGACCTGGCGTGCACCTAATCAGCCATTCAGCTGCATCGGTCCGAGCCACGTACCACGAAATCGCGACTTGTTTCGCAATGTCCTGGAATCCGCTCCCGATCTTGCCCGTTGCTGTGGCACGGTTGAATTGGACAAGCGCATTCCGATTTCTGCCGGTCTCGGAGGAGGGTCGGCAGATGCAGCCCTGGCGCTACGCCTGGCTTACCCAAACGCTTCAGAAGCGGAACTCGAAGCCATGGCGCTGCGTCTAGGGAGTGACGTTCCATTTCTGATTCGCGGAGGAACGGCACTGGCAACGGGCCGGGGAGATCGACTGCAGCACCTCTCTACTCCAAAGCTCTGGTTCGTGATTGTGACGCCCAAGATCTGGATCCCAGGGAAAACGCCGCGCATGTATCAGGGACTCGAATACACAGACTTCAGCGACGGAGCAAGCGTCCGCAGGGTCGCGCTGCAGCTAGACTCTGGCGTGGATATCGATGCCGCACTGCCAAACGCATTTGAGCGTCAGCTCAAGCAATTTGACGAGGTCCGGCGCGCTTTGGAACTGATGCACGACGTCAGCGGATTTCCAGTCAACATCAGCGGCGCTGGTCCGTCACTGTATATCATCCTTACCAACGAGAGCGATGCTCTGTCTTTAGCGAGTCGACTGAGTGCGCGTGGACTGGAACCATTCGTGGCTGAGACTGTCGCTGCCAATTACGGGCTGATCCAGATTCAGCGACTCGCTGCCGCCATGCGTGGCTACCCGGAGGAGTAGATTGCAAGGAACACTTCTCAACGAGCGCTACCGAATCGACAGACTCATCGGCGAAGGTGGGATGGCTCGCGTCTACCTCGGCCGAGATTTGGTGCTGGATCGCGAAGTTGCCATCAAGATCCTCCGCGATCAATACGCTGCCGATGAGAATTTCCTGAAGCGCTTCGCACGCGAGGGTCAGATCGCAGCCGGAATGACGCACCCGAATATCGTCAGCATCTACGACGTTGGCCACGACGGGCCTAATCATTTTCTGGTGATGGAGTTCGTCCGCGGCCCCAATCTCAAAGAGTTGATCCATCGACAGGGCCCATTCTCGATTGAGGGTGCAGTCTTCATCATCAGCCAGGTAGCATCGGCACTTGATTACGCCCACCAGCGTGGGCTCGTACACCGCGACATCAAGCCGCAAAACATCCTGGTTGACCGCGACGGCAACGCAAAGGTTGCAGATTTTGGCATAGCCAAAGGGCCCAGAGATCAGAACCTGACTGAGACCGGCACCGGCATGGGCACGGTCCACTACGTCTCGCCAGAGCAAGCGCGCGGTGGAGAAATCGGGCCGTCGTCCGATCTCTACTCCACCGGTGTGGTGCTCTTCGAAATGCTCACCAAAGAACTCCCGTTTGATGCTGATACTCCGGTCGGCGTCGCGATGCAGCAAGTGAGCGCCGAGCCGCCCCGGCCGAGTTCGATCAACCCCAATATTCCACCGCAAATCGACCAGATCGTGCTCAAGGCGCTCGCCAAAGATCCGGCCAGTCGCTATTCGAGTGGAGCAGCGCTTGAGCAGGCGTTGCGATACTGGAACGACCCGCAATTCGCGCCATCGACGACTGCTGCGAATCCGACGCTAAACCCCGCCGCGCGCGGCACCGCATCGAGCCCATCGCAGCGCTCCCGTCCACAGCCAAGCCGGAAACGGCGCCAGACTCGACGCACCACTCCGCCCCCGCCGCCTCCGCAGTCAGCCGGGGTCGGGTGCGGCTCCTGGCTGATTGGAATTCTGCTGCTGATCGTCATCGTCGGCACAATCATCGGGCTGCTTCAGTACGGCCCCGAGCTATTCGAGGGCGCAAATCAGGAGGATCCTACCGCCACGCCTACAGAGGAATTGGCGCTGGAGCCTACAGCAACGACTGATTTTGAACCGACAGCCACTCCGACCGAGCCGCCAACGGTTACCCCGGCACCGACTGAAACTCCCCTGCCGACCGAGACGCCCGAGCCAACGGCAACTGTGCCGGAGACCTTCCCGACACCAAGCCTCGTAAATGCGACCGTCGAGGAAGCGCAGACGGCGGTAGCTGATCGGTGGGAACTCACTGTCATCGAGGAGTTCAATAACAATGTCGAGGCCGGAATTATCTACCAGCAGGACCCCGAAGCTGGCGTCGAGATCGAGCTGGGTACGCCGATAACCGTCTGGGTAAGTAAGGGGCCAGAGCTCGTCTCAATCCCCGATCTCACGGGAAAGAATGCCCAAGCCGCCATTAATCAGCTCGAATCTGCTGGGTTCGACGTGTCAACCACTGAAGAGCCAAGTTCCGAGATTTCCTCCGGCCGCGTGATTCGCACCGAGCCTAGTGGTTCTGCCCCGAGCGGATCGCAGGTCACTGTCGTCGTGAGTCAGGGGGACGTCACAACGATTCCAGACTTGCGCGGCGAGAGTGTGATCTCGGCCACGGGGGAGCTTGTCAGCATTGGAGTTGTGGTGTCCAACGTCATCGGTCGCACCTGCGACTATGTGGGAAACCAGTTGGGGCTCGATTGTGATCAGTTCACTTCCGGCGACGTTATCGATATCCAGGGTGTGAACTCCGACGTGACATGGGGCGACGCCGTCGAACCAGGCACGATTGTCAACCTCATCTACCTTGAACAACTCTCGACGCCATAGATCCAGCCCAAACCCCGTCTGGGCCTTCATCCGCAACGCCAGCACCCTTACCTGGGCAACGTTCATCATTGCGACAATTGCTACGTTCGGGTCAGTGACCATTGCCGTGGCATGGCAGGGTCCAGACCGACCGGAGATCCGTTTTGTCGCCACTTCGAGTGGGTTTTCCGGATGGGTCGTCAGTGAGGGACGCTCTATCGCATTCATCAACACCCCCGACACATCCGAGGCACGCTCGCTCAAAGGCCGCTTGAGTAGCCCCTGGGAATCTGATCCATCGTTGATCATCGTTCCGCCAGATGCCAGAACTGCCTCAGCAGTCTGGGACCTGTTGCAGGAGGTATCCATCAAGACACTGGTGGTCGCGGGCATCCCGGAGGCCGACCCAAGCTGGCTTTCGATCGAGAGATACTGCGACGAGCATCACATCAACCTGGAATACGTCGAGCGCTGGAGTCAGCTAGGGCTCGGTGAACTGACGATATCGATCATCGCCACCAACCCCGATCTGAACACCAACGCGACGCTTCAGATCTCCAATGGTACGTCCCAGGTGGCTGTAGCAATGACAGTCGCCACCCCATCGACATCTGCCGACCTGATCGTCACCGATGGCGACGCACCGGGTTATCCTGCCGACTTCATCATCTCGCCGGCCCTGGTTGAGGAGTGGCCCGCAACCCAGCTGACGTTCGATCCTCGTGATGTCGTAAAAGTTCGATTCTCAGCGCGTGGTATTGAGATCAGCGGCGCGCGAGTCGTCAGCGCAGATGATTAAGCCTGCTCCTCGCCACAGACCGAGCAGACAGTTGTGCCGGGTGGCAGAACGGCCTGACAATTCTGGCAGCGACGATAGCCTTCGGGAA
>CAYNTE010000076.1:0-14949 GCA_964399615.1 uncultured Thermomicrobiales bacterium | reverse complement strand
ATCTGATTCAACAGCTCTTGCTCGGCCACCTGGCCAGCGGCGAGTGGGACTGGAATCTCGTCGAGCAATCGACCGAGGCGATCGGATCTGGACTACAGCTAGGGAGCGACACAATGGAAGAACGGTTTACACCAGAGCAGATGGAGCAGTTTCGGCGGCTCGGTGAGCGGCTTGGACCGGAAGCCATTCAGGAGACCGAGCATCGCTGGGCAGAGCTGCTGAGCGAGCTGCGGGCCGCGGGCGATCTCGACCCGGCCAGCGAGGAAGCGCAGGAGCTGGTGACGCGCTGGGATGCATTCCACCGCGATCTCCAGCAGGCCTATGCCAGCGAACCGGGTCTCTGGGAAGCGATCGGCGAGAACTACCAGTCTGGAGCTTTCACCGATAACCCCTACGCCCCAACACCCGACGATTACGCCCGCATCCAGCACTTCCGGGAGGCTGGCGCCTAATCGAGCACCTTGAGGGAGGCGGAGAAGGCGTCGATGAGGCGGTTGGCATGCTCCTCGGTCATCGGCGTCGAGAGACAGCCGGTCAGTGCCGGTGCAAGGATCTGATCCTGCTCGAGGAGTGCGTCGTAGACGGCATGACGTTTGCGCGCATCCTCGGGCGGGCCCTCCCAGCTCTGATAGTCCATCAACGGCCGGTTGTGCAGGTGGACGCCAAAGAGCGATCCCGCACCGGTGACCTGGCCCTGGATTCTTGCTCCATCGAGCGCCTCCGCAAGCCCCTCACGGATGTATGCGCCAAGTGCGTCGAGCCTGGCCGCCTCTGCCTCGGTGAATTTGCGCATCGAGGCGCAGCCAGCCACCATCGTGACCGGGTTGGCCGTGAAGGTCCCACCGTGCGGCACCGCTGGGTGTCCGCCACGAGGGTCGAAGACTTCCATGATCTCGGCCTTGCCGCCTAGCGCGCCGACCGGGAATCCGCCACCGATGATCTTGGCCATCGTCGTCAAATCTGGCGTCACACCAACCAAACCTTGGGCACCGCTGTATGACGCTCGCAGTGCGATCACTTCGTCGAAGATCAAGACGATACCGTGCGCATCAGCCAGCTCACGTAGCCGTCCAAGGAAGTCACGGCTGCCGGGAATCAGCCCCATACGCCAGGGCATCGGGTCGACCAGAATCCCCGCCAGGCGCTCATGCTCGCGCTCGATGACCTTCTCGGCCATGTCGATGTCGTTGTAGCGCAAGACGATCACGTTGTCGGTGACACCTGCGGGCGTGCCCTTGGCGTAGGGCGTCGAGGGTGGCAGATCGGCATCCCAGATCTCGCGCGGGGCACCGGTGCTGACCGCCGCGAAGTCATAGGTGCCATGATAAGAGCCTTCGAATTTGACGATCGCCGGGCGGCCGGTATAGGCACGCGCAGCCTGGATCGCAATCATGACGGCCTCGGTGCCAGAGTTGGCGAAGCGCGTCTGCTCGACCGACGGGATACGCTCGGCCAGAATCTCGGCCAGATCGATCTCCGATTCGGTCGGCATGGCAAAGGCTGTGCCACGCTCGAGCTGCGCGGCAACGGCGGCATTGATATCGGGATCAGCATGGCCGTGCATCAGCGAGGTGTAGTTGTTCAGAAAATCCGTTTGCTGGCGGCCATCAACAGTCGTCACCGTCGCTCCATTGCCCGAGGTGGCATAGAACGGATAGGGATCGTGGTGCACCGTCGTCCTGGTGTTGCCGCCTGGAAGCACCCGTTGGGCACGCTGATGAAGCGCGGATGACGATTTCTGTGTCTCCTGATCGACGCTGGACATACCTGCCGCCTTTCGGCCTGCTGCGAGTGTCATTTGCGGGCAGTCTAAACCTCTGCATGGAATCGAGCAATCCGAACCCTGGTGGTCTATCCTTCTAGGCACGATGAATGAACGCGACGCTGGGATCCTAATCATCGTTCTCGGACTCGGACTGGTGCTGGCCGGGGCAGTTGTGCTGGGCGGTGGGCTCTCCTGGTTTGGACGCCTGCCTGGCGACTTGCGCTGGGAAGGCGAGCGCGGGAAGGTCTTCATCCCGATCACCTCGATGATCCTGGTCTCGATCGTGCTCAGCCTGCTCATGATGATCCTGAGGAGAGTCCTATGAGCTGGCCCCCTGAGCCATCGAGCATCCTTGCTGACGCCGGGATACACGCAGCAGAGCCGGTTCGGATCACGACGGGCCTCAGCGGCATTGCCATCTGGCGCGCCGAATCAGCAGAGGGACCGCTCGCAATCCGCTGTTTACCACCGTATTGGCGTGAGGTGCTCGCGCGCGAGATCACATCGTCATCGCTGGCGCAGGCTGTGGGATTGCCAGCACCGACCACGCTGGCACGTGGCGAGATCGACGGAGCACCGTATCTGGTTTCGAACTGGCTACCAGGCATCCGCCTCAGCGAATGGCTCGTGAAACATCCCTGGCAAGCCGGCATGCTCGCGCGGGAAATGGGCGCGCTGCAGGCCCGGATGCACGCTATCGAGGTCTCGGGCGAGGATGCGAGATCGCTTGGGGACTGGCGCTATTGGCCCGTCGATCCATCGGAAGCGACGCTAGCGATGCTGGATGCGGTGAGCGATGGGATCCCTCACCTGCTGCACCTCGACTTTCACCCCGACAACATCCTCATCGCAGATGGCAAGATCAGCGCATTGATCGACTGGACCAATGCTCGCGCTGGCGACCCACGCGCCGATCTGGCACGCACGGCGATCCTCTTGCAGTACGGCCCGCGCCTGGCGGGGTGGCGCGTGCGACTGGCCCGGCCGCTGATCGATCAGCTTTACCGGGGCTGGCAGGCGAGCTACTGGCAAGCTGCGGGAGTGCCACGCAATCTCGGGCCGTTCTTGCTCTGGGCGGGGCAGGGCTTCCTCGAAGATCTGCGTCCAAAGCTCGATATGCCGGATCTGGCGATTGACCGGACCACGTTGATTGCGCTGCTGGATACGCTCGAGGCTGACATCGGGCGGTGGGAGATGCGCCTTCACGGGTAGCGTTCTATGCGACGATAGCACGCAGAATGGGCTGGAAGTTCAGGAGCGGGGGAGTAGCGCATGGCTCGACCGGGGATGAATACGATGTTCCGCTGGCTGGCAATCGGGATTTTGGCCCTGACGCTTGTGCAGCCGGTAGCAGGGCCACTGGCGTTCTTCGATCCAGCGGCCTCGATCGATTGGGAGAAGATCCACCAGTTGATCTCCGAGCTATTGCGCTTCTTCCTCTTGATCCTGGCCGTGACTGCCTTCTTCACCACCTTCCGGCTGCGCTGGTGGCTGCTTGGGCTGTCGGCTGTCACGTGGGTGATTGCGAATATTCAGATCGCTATCGGCTACGCTGCGCGCGACAACGCTAAACTCTTCTCGGCGCATATCCCTATCGGCGTTGCCATCATTCTGCTCATGATCGTGATCGTGCTCTTGACGCTCGGCGTACGATTTGGTCGCTCCGACGCCTGAACGTTCACGCCTCCTCGACACTGATGTCATACTTGAGATGGGCCAATCTGCGTTCAATGATGAACAGAGGTGGACTTGTATGGGATGGTTCAGAGAGCACGCAGCTGGAGTACGAAAGGCGGTACGCTGGCTCGCGCTCATCGTCGTAATTCTTACGGCAGTGCAGCCGTTTCTCGGCTCCAGAGGGTTTTTCAGCAGTTCTGATGCATCGCTGTCAGCTCACGAGGGGATCGCGAATCTTCTATTTCTACTCGCGTTAATCCTCGTTCCGCTCACGTTTCTTGGGCAGTTCGAGCGCCGCTGGACGATGGTTGGCTGGTCGGTAGGCCTGCTGGTAGCCATATCGGCACAGATCGGGCTCGGATACTCCACACGCGACAATATGGAGATCGTGACCTATCACATCACATTAGGTGTGCTGATCTTCGGTGCAGCCCTGATCCTGACACTTCTGAGCTACGGGCTGAGGCTCAGCCGCCAAGATGAAGGCTCGAAACAACCGATGAATGGAGATGCGCCGCGATGGTGACAGAAGACCGCAGAGCAGGCCGGCTGGAGCGCTTCCGGCTGCGCCGCGATCAATTTATGAAGGAGCACGAGAGCTCCCCGATGACCGAGACTCAGAAGACGGAATTCGTCCCGCTGGAGTATTTTCCGTTTAATCCCGATTACGTCTTCGAAGTTGAACCAGATACAGAGATCGACCACACCCCGGTCGAGCTGGGCACCACTAGCGGCACGACGGTCGAGTACATCCCCCATAGTCAGATCACGTTGGAGATCAACGGTGAATCTGTGACCCTCACCGTCTTTCGTGAGCCAGGTCGTGGCCGCCTGCTGATTCCATTTAAAGACAGCACCAGCGGCAAAGAAACCTATGGCGCGGGCCGCACGGTTGATCCACAGGAGCGACCGGATGGCACGCTGACGGTCGATTTCAACTATGCCTACGGTCCCTACTGCCAGTACAACGACAACTGGACCTGCACGTTGCCACCTTTTGGCAACTGGCTGCAAGTCGCGATTGAAGCAGGCGAGAAGACGTATCCCAACAAGGAATCGACCTACCCGGAATCCGGCGAATAGTCTGCGCTCACTCCAACGAGCGGCTGGAGCCTGCTTGATACCATCACGTGCACACGCCGAGGCCAGATGACGACGAGGAGGCAGAGCTGACATGAGCGAAGATCCCGAGCACAACGGCAACTATCGCCCGATCTCTGACTACGGCGCCATCGGCGATACGCGTGGCATGGCGCTCGTGAACTCCCATGGCGGCATCGATTGGTGCTCCTTGCCTTATCTCGACAGTCCACCATTTTTTCTGCGTCTCCTCGATACCGAGCAGGGCGGCTATTTCTCGATTGAGCCAACCGCGACACAATACGCCACCGATCGACGTTATATCGATGACACCAATGTCCTGCGCACCAACTACAGGCCAGGCGATGGCAAGGTGGAGCTGACCGACTGCTTCGTTGTTCCCTCGACGAAGGAGCGGGAAGAAGCGCCACCAAACCAGTTGTTGCGCATGGTTGAGTGCCTCAACGGGTCGGCGGAGATGCACCTGCGCTGCCTGGTCACCCCCAACTACGCCCAGGAGCAGGCTGAGGCCGAGTTAATCGAGCCGGGGGTCGTACGCTGGACGTGGTCGGGCGGTGAGGTTTGGCTGGTTGCCAACTGGCCACTCGAGATCGATGCGGACAATCCAGCGCTCGTTACGGCGACGTTTCATATGCAAACGGGCGATCAATTATTCGCCGTCGTCTCTGATAGGCAGCCCGCGAATCTCACCCCGTGGACCGTGCGCGAGCACATTAACCATGCCGTCAACTTCTGGCGCCAGTGGGTGCTGGAATGCCCCTACTTCGGCATGCATCGAGGGATGGTCATTCGCAGCGCATTGACGCTCAAGCTGCTCACGTTCCGGCCCACCGGAGCCATCGTTGCCGCCCCAACCACATCACTGCCTGAAGAGATCGGCGGCGAGCGCAACTGGGACTACCGCTATTGCTGGCTGCGGGACGCTTCGCTGACCCTTTGGTCATTCGGGTTGATCGGCTTCGTCGACGAGGCCCACGAGTTTATGCACTGGATCGAGGATCGCGTCTTCAGCGACATCGAGAACATCCAGATCATGTATGGCATCCGTGGCGAGCGTGATCTTCACGAGAAGGAACTGGATCATCTCGCTGGGTACCGAAATTCCCGTCCGGTGCGGATTGGCAACGGCGCTCACGACCAGAAGCAACTCGACATCTATGGCGAGGTGATGGACACCGCCTACCTCTTCTACTACGCCTGGGACGGGCTGGAGCGATACACCGGACATGGCGATCAGCTTGAGGGCCAGATGTGGGACTCGCTGCGCGCACTCGCCAATCAGGTCGTCGAGCGCTGGATGGAGAAGGACAGCGGGCTGTGGGAGGTTCGCGGCGGTCCCCGCCACTTCGTGCATTCCAAGGTTATGTGCTGGGTGGCGATGCAGCGGGCAATTCGGCTTGCCGAAGAGTTCGACTTGCCAGCCGACCTCGATACCTGGCGTGAGACGAAAGACGCCATCCGCGCCGCCATCATGGAACGCGGCTACAATAAGGAGATCGGCGCATTCACCCAGTCATTCGATAGCGACGTGCTTGATGCCAGCGTTCTGCTGATGCCGATGGTGCACTTCATCAAAGGCGACGACCCTAAGATGCTCAGCACGATCAGGGCGATCGAGGACCGGCTCTGTCCCGATGGTCTCGTCTATCGCTATCTCCCCCATGAGGTCGACGATGGACTTGAAGGTCGAGAGGGTGCATTCACGCTCTGCTCGTTCTGGATGGTCGATAATCTGGTCTTCGCCGGGCGTCTCGCTGACGCACGTGAGATGTTCTCGAATCTCATTGATTATGGCAATGACCTTGGGCTGTTTTCGGAGGAGATCAACCCCGAAACTGGCGAATTTCTGGGCAATTTCCCGCAGGCCTTCACCCACATGGCGCTGATCAACGCCGCGGTCAACATCGATCGTGCCGAGCGACGCCTCCAGGAAGGTCACGAGGGTCCGCTCCGGCCGGGTGTCAAGCGGCAGCCCGAACCGGCCACCGGGAAGTCACACACGCCGGGGGACTAGCCCGCACGCTCACGAGCCAGCGTATGATGTCCTGAATGAGCCGCGGGCACACAGAAAGGGCACGTATGGATCTGCCAGAGTTCCTGACATTTGACTGCTATGGAACATTGACCGATTTCGCTATTGAACGTGTCGCGCTGGAACAAATCCAGGACCGCACCAGCGAGATCAATATCGACGACTTTCTGCGCGATTACGAGGAGATCCGCTTCCAGGCCGTGCTTGGCGACTACAAGCCCTACAGCGACATCTTGCGCGAAACACTCGAAACCGCCATGAACCTGTACGGCCTTGAGTACCGCCCGGAAGATGGAGAAGCGATCGTTGCGGCGGTGCCAGGTTTCGGACCGTTCCCCGACACCACGCCGGTGCTGACCGAGCTGAGCAAACACTGCAAGCTGGTCATCATCTCCAACACCGAGGATCATCTGATCGCCGGCAACGTTGAGAAGATCGGCGTGCCCTTCCACCGCGTTGTCACCGCCGAACAGGCACGCGCCTACAAACCGACAAAGCCCGCCTTCGATTACCTGCTGAGCGAACTCGGGGCCGAGCCAAGTGATCTCATCCACGTTGCCCAAGGCTTTAACTACGACATCATGCCCGCCCACGACATGGGCTGGCGCAGAGTCTGGATCAACCGCACCGGCCGCGCAGGTGACCCCGCCTATGGTCCCTACCACGAGATGCCCGATCTGACCGGGCTGCCGGCACTGTTGGGGTTGGCTTAGTTCGTTTCGCGGACGGCCGGTTGGTGGGGAATCCAGATCATGCCGTCGGGGTGAATGCCAGCCGGGATGCGCCGGATTTCTTTGAGACTACCGAGCGCAATCTCGGAGACGTCGTTCGTCTTGTTGTTCGTCACCCAGGCGCGCTCTTCCTTAGGGTCGAAGACGATCTGTCCCGGCCAGAGCCCGACAGGGATGCGCTTGATCTCCCACGGCTGCGGTGTCTTGGTCGCGCCGGACCATCGGTGTGCGATGACGGAGACATCGCCCGATAGCCGGTTCGAGACCAAACACATGTCACCGTCCGGAGAGAAGGTAGCTCGCACCGGTGTGCTGCCGATCTTCAGCGTGTGCTGGATCTCCAGCGTCTCGGGATTGACCGTCATCAGGGTGTCATCTTCTTGATTGGCGACGTAGATCGTGCCGTCGACAGGATGCACCGCCACGCCCTCCGGCCCAGGGCCGACTTGCACCTCGTCGACGACCGCCATCTGCTCGACATCCAGCACCGACAGCATGCCAGAGCCAATGTTGGGGACGTATGCGCGGCTGGCATCCGGGCTGAAGTGGATCATGTGCGAGAGCTTGTGACCGGTCTCAACCTCCTTGACCAGCTCGTGCCGGAGCGGATCGTCAGCGTCGCGGCGGAAGATATACAGGCGGTCTGAGTACGTTGCGGCGACCCAGAGGTAGCGACCATCCGGTGTGACTTCGAGCCCGTGGGGGAAGCGCCACTCGGGGTTGGTGATTCTGCCGATGACGTAGCGGGTCTTGACCTCGATGATCGAGATGGTGTTGTCTCCGGCATTGGAGACGTAGGCAATCTGGTGGTCCGGCGTCAAAATCGCTTCGTGTGGATTGCGGTCGACACGCAATGAGGCGACAGTTTCGCCCTCGATATGGTCGACGAAGATCACCGAGCGATCATCTTTATTCAGCACCAACAGCATCACATCACTCCCCTCAGTGTGAAGCGAGCATAACCAGAAGGTGGGCGATCAGCACGATACGTCCGGGCTGCTAGGCTTCTGGTTCATACTGGCGATGCTCCACGGGCAGCGCGGTGGGATCATTCACATACTGCCGGAACTGTTGCCGCAAGCGTTCCTCTTGCTCGGCCTGGGCCTGGTAGCCAGCCTCCTTGGCCTCTTGCCAGCGATTCTTCACCCGCTCGGGGATGTTCTTGATCTTCTCGGTCGTCGACGGGCTACCACCAAACTCCAGATCTTCCGGGAAGGCCGAAGCTGGCAAGCCATCTGGCGGAGCATTGTCCGGGCGATCCAGCGCCTTGCTCACGGCGACCGCAATGCCCACTCCAACCAGCGTTCCAGCGATCGACTTCAACAGGTTGCGTCCCAAGCTGCTCATGCGCGCCCCTTTCGACGACCGATGCCCAGTAGCAAGAATAGCAGCGCCAGCAGCCCGCCCGCCGCAGCACCAGCAATGGCGGCGGTTTGTGGCGTGAAGACGGTTCGCAGTTCGCCGTGAATCTCATCGGCAACCACCAGCACCGCGCGGCTATTGTCCGCTTCCAGCCGCTTGGCAATGACAAACGTGCCCTGGCTCTTCGACATACGCACATCGTCGCCGACCACCTGCACGGCGGCGGATTGCATCATCACCGCATTGTCGCTCCCCAGCGCAACTACTGCGGATTGCTCGAGCTGTGTCGAGCTCGCTTCGATCGACTTCGTGGCTGCCTGACGCAACGTGACGCGATCGGCCTTGATCGATCCGATCTGTGAGCGTTCGACGATCGCCGTTTCCGCTTCGATGGCGCTGATATCTGCGCCGCTAGCCTCAGTTGCCGGGGCGCTCTCGCGGCTCGCAGTCTGCTTGTAGGTTGTCTCGCGCACTACGCCCTCACGCGGATCAGTAGCGTCGCTCATTGTTCTTCTCCTCGCCGGTAGGTTCGTTGATTCCTGATCTTACGGAGATCCGGTGACGACGGTCAACATCGTTCACGCGGTATGCTTCAACGGTGATTTTTCGACGCGCTTAGGACTACAGCGTCTGCAGTGGAGGTATACATCGGGGATGGCTCAGGATTCGTTACGCATCGTTGCACTTGGTGGAACTGGAGAAATCGGCAAGAGCATGATGGTCGTCGAATATCAAGACGACCTTATCTTGATCGATTCAGGATGCAAGTTTCCAGAAGAAGAGATGCGAGGGATCGATCTCATCATCCCGGACATCAGCTATCTCGTCGAAAACCAGCACCGCTTGCAGGCCATCCTGATCACCCACGGACACGAAGACCACATCGGCTCGCTCCCCTACGTCCTGCCGCAACTTGAAGATGTCACACCGGTGCCAGTCTATGGGTCGGAGCTTTCACTCGCGTTTGTGCGAAGCAAGCTCCAAGAGGCACAGATCACCGACATGGCCGATCTGGTGCGCATTGAGCCGGAGACGGTCTATCAGGTCGGCATGCACCTGGATGCCGAGTTCATCCCCGTCACGCACTCGATCCCCGGCGCCATGGCGATCACCGTGAATTCGCCCGCTGGCAGGATCGTGCATACGGGCGATTTCAAGCTCGACCGCACACCACCACTCGGCCCCGCGACCGACGAACAACGCTTCCGGGAGCTCGGCGATGACGGCGTCCTGGTGCTCTTCTCAGATGCCACCCGCATCGAGACCCCCGGCCGCACGCCAACGGAGATGGTCGTTGCTGGGACGCTGGATCGAGTCATCGGCGAGGCCAAGGGGAGGATTCTGCTGACCTCGTTTGCCTCGAACATCTCCCGGCTGTACCAGGCGATCGAAGCTGGGGCACGCCACGGACGCAAGGTGGCAGTTGTCGGGCGCAGCATGGAGCAATCCATGGAGATTGCGCTCCGCCTCGGCTACATCGAGGATCCGCTGAACATCATCCGTCCGGCCCAGGAAGTGATCAATCTGCCTGATAACCAGATCATGATCCTTACCACCGGCTCTCAGGGTGAGGCGCAGGCGGCGCTCTCACGCATGGCGAGCGGTGATCACCCAACATTGAAGGTCCGCCGCGGCGACACCGTCATCCTTTCGGCAACACCAGTCCCGGGCAATGAAGAGACCGTTGCCCAGACGATCAACTCACTCTTCCGGCTCGGCGCGAAGGTGATCTACAACGCCATCGAGCCTAACGTGCACGTCAGCGGCCACGCTGCCCACGACGAGCTCGAGCACATGATCAAGATCACCAGACCGCGCTACGTCGCGCCGATGCACGGCGAATACCGCCACCTGGAGCTCTACCGGCAGATGGCGGTCAAGGCTGGCATCCCCGAAGAGAACACCCTGATCCCTGGCGGGGGCGTGCCGATCCACTTCAGCGAAGAGAAGTGGGAAGAGCAGCCTGAAGTCCCCTACGGTGCGGTTCTCGTCGATGGCATGGGGCGCGACCGCTATCGCAACGTCGTGCTGCGCAACCGCGACTCACTCGACGAGGCCGAGGTCGTGATCGTGACCGTCGCCGTCGATCTGGAGCGGGGCGTCGTGCTGGCCGGGCCCGAATTAACCGGCAACAAGCGCTTCGATAGCAAAGCAGATCGGCGCATTTTGGACGATGCCGAGAAGGAACTGACGAAGTTCCTCAACCGCAACCTCAGCCGTGGCAACATGTCCTACGGCTACACCGTCAGCCGGGTGAAGGATTCAGTGGCGCGCTACATCTACAACCGCACCAAGCGCCGCCCGATGATCTTGCCGGTTGTAACGGAGTTCTAGCGCGGGGGGATCTCCTGCACCGACCATTTGTTCCCGTCGGGATCGCTGAAATAGACAAACCGCCCCCAGGGCTGCTCGTCAACGTCACTGACGTCGACGCCACGCGCTGCCAGTTCCGCGTGCGCGACCTCGATATCTGAGACCACGACCTGCAAGCCGGGTGCCGTGCCTGGAGGCGCGTCGGTGAGCCCTGTGCCGATGGCAATCGAGCAGGCCGAGCCTGGCGGCGTCAGCTGCACGAACCGCAGATCCTCAGTCACCACATGATCGTGATCGGCGTTGAAGCCCGCTTTCTCGGTGTAGAACGCCTTGGCGCGGTCGACATCGGAGACAGGCACAATAATCAGCTCAAGTTTCATGTCCACAGCGTTCCGCCTCTCAGCTTTGAGACAGGTTCCGGCGCCTTGCCGGCCGACATGAGTTGGAATGCAAGTGAGAAGCGAGACGTTACTTGTGGCGGGGCCGATTGATAGACCAGGCCGAGGAGGCTGTAATGACAATGACGTCACAGGATTACGACATCAACTACGGCGAGGTTGCGCCGCGAGCGATGAAGGCGATGCTGCAGTTGGAAGGCTACATCCACAACTGTGGCCTTGAGCAGTCGCTGATCGAGCTCGTCAAGATGCGGGCCTCGCAGATCAACGGGTGCGCCTACTGTCTCGATATGCATTCCAAGGATGCCCGAGCTGCTGGGGAGACCGAACAACGGCTCTATGTGCTGAATGCCTGGCGTGAGGCGCCATTCTATAGCGACCGCGAGCGCGCAGCACTCGCCTGGACCGAAGCCATCACCGGCATCTCCGACAGCCACATAACCGATGAACTGAACGACGAGGTCCGCCAGCACTTCAGCGAGAAGGAGCTGGTCGATCTCACGATGGTGATCGTCACGATCAATGGCTGGAACCGGCTCGCGATCCCGTTTGCATCGAAGCAGGTGGGGACCTATCAGCCCGGCGGTCAGAGCTAGCGCGATTACCCGCGGCCTGCGCGAGCCTGGGCAACACGCTCGCGCACCGCGGGGGCAATGTCTTCGATGAATGCCCGCAGCCGCCAGTCGTCGGACGCCCCCCAGAGGACGAAGGTTGAGAAGCCAATCTCCAGAGCCAGCGAGGTCAGCTGCCCGACCCAGTGGCTCGGCGGGCCGATGATCTGGCCTTCTGCTTCGGCACTCGTGGCGCGGATCTCACCACCAACGTTGTAGATGCGCCGGATCTCTGCCGGATCGCGTCCAGCGGCTCGGGCGGACTCATCGATAATCTGGCTCGACATAGCGGCACGTTCTGGCGGGACATAGGTCATCGATGGCACCCAACCGTCGGCGATCTCGCCGGTCAACCGCAATGCACGCGGACCAGTGACTCCGAGCCAGATGCTGATGTCGTGCGCCGGTTGCGGGCCGGGCCTTGTGCCGAGCGCGGTGTAGTAGTCACCTTCGAAGCGCAGACTCGCGCCATTCCAGTAGTCGCGAATCAGCCCGACAGCTTCGCCTAGCGATCCCAGCGCGTCCTTTGGCTTGCGCACAGGTCCGCCCATGGCGCGCACGCCCTGCCAGAACGCCCCAGCGCCAAGTCCCAGCTCGAACCGGCCACCGCTGAGCTGATCGATCGTAGCCGACTGCTTGGCAAGCATGAGCGGGGGCCGCAGCGGCAGATTCGCAACATCCGGGAAGACCTTGATTCGCTCTGTCTGCCCTAAGATGAAGCTGATGAGCGTCATCGTATCGAAATGGCCCTGATGATAGGGGTGATCCTGAATGCCGATGAAGTCATACCCGAGCTGGTCGAGTGACCGGGCGAGTTCGAGCGATGCAGCCGGATCGGACGTAGAGGGATCGAGAAAGAACCCAAACTTGAGATCGTGACCGTAATCCGCCATGTTTGCTATCCACTCACGCTAAACGTCGAGAAGCCGAATCATGTTCATATACTTGCATGACTGGCGCTCGCCAGCGCTGCAATTCATGCTAGCAGAGATAGAGGAGAGACGTGTCGACATCACCGGATAGAGAACTGGCACCCAGGACGGGCATGTTCCGCGAGCTGCTGTACATCCACACCCTGCTGCGACGTGACCTGGCAACGGTGCAAACGCTGTCTCGAGAAGTCCTCGAAGGCCGTTCTCCCGAATCTATCGTCGAAGAGGTCCGCAACCTGGAGACGAACAGCCCGCTCTGGCAGTTGAAGTATGGCTGCCTGGTCTATTGCCGCTTCGTCCACGGCCACCACACGCTCGAAGACTATGCCGTGTTTCCAATGGTTCGCAAGCATGACCCGGAGCTCAACAGCGTCGTCGACCGCTTGATGGAGGACCACCGGACCATCCACGACATCACCGAACGCATCACCAGCATCGCCGGCGAACTGACGAACGATGAATCGGCAGCCAGTCGCAATAAGCTGGCCGAAGCCCTTGGGGAGCTGGAGGATGATCTTCTGGCCCACCTCGATCTTGAGGAGCAGGCGATCGGCCCGCTGCTCAGCACCTGGGACCACTGGCCGGTCAGTTGAGGCGCTAGCTCAGGCGCTTGGCGAGCAGGTCCGCGACACCGGCCGGGGTATCTGAGACCTCGACGCCTGCCTCGCGGAGCGCCGCCATTTTCGCTGCCGCCGTGCCCGCCCCGCCGGAGATGATCGCACCGGCGTGGCCCATGCGCTTGCCGGGAGGAGCAGTTTGGCCAGCGATGAAGCCCGCGACGGGCTTGGTGACGTGCTCGGCGATGTAGGCGGCGGCCTCTTCCTCATCGGTGCCGCCGATCTCGCCCAGCATAACGATGCCTTCGGTCTCGTCGTCCTCTTCGAAGAGTTTGAGGACGTCGATGAAGTTGGTGCCGATGATCGGGTCACCACCGATACCGACAGCGCTGGTTTGGCCCAGACCCGCCTGGGTCAGCGCCCAGACGACCTCGTAGGTGAGCGTGCCGGAGCGTGAGACGAGCCCAACCCGGCCGCGCTGGTGAATGTAGCCGGGCATGATGCCGACCTTGGCTTCACCGGGGGTGATCAGACCTGGGCAATTGGGGCCGATCAGGCGTGAGCCGGATGACTGGACGCGGGCATAGACCTTGACCATCTCGTTGACCGGGATGTTCTCGGAGATGCAGACGATGAGCGGGATGCCTGCGTCGACTGCTTCGAGGATGGCGTCGGGCGCAAAGCGAGCCGGAACATAGATGATCGAGGCGTTCGCGCCAGTCTGCTCGACAGCCTCAACAACCGTGTCGTAAACGGGGACGCCATGCACGGCCTTGCCGCCGCGACCCGGCGTGACACCGGCAACGACGTTCGTGCCGTACTCCACCATCTGGCCGGTATGGAAGGTGCCCTCCCGGCCGGTGATCCCCTGCACCAGCAAACGTGTCTCAGAATTGACGAGAATGCTCAACGACTGCTCCCCACCGTAGTCTGCTCATCGATACCCGGCGACGGGGCAACCGGTGTCCCGCCCTCACCAACAAGCATCTTAGACGATTCGTGAGCCACAGGCCACCGGTTGACATTGGCTTGAGTATCCCTCAGAATGCAACAAGCGAACAATTGTATAGGCCGTGGGGGACAGATGTGCTTGACGTTTGTATCCATGACCCTATTCGTCGTTGGGAGGCCACCGATGCCACGTCCAGAGCGCGATCCCGAGCGAACGATGGCCGAATTCGCCCGAACCTCGATGCGCGCCATCCCCTATCTCTGCCAGCAGATACCGGGCTGGAACGCCAAACCGCTGGACGCCAAGATGCAGATGTTGCGGGAGATGGGCTTCAACCGCGAGCAGACACAATCAATCCTCAGCAGCGACCGCAGCAGCCTGCGACGCCGCATCCCGGAGATCCCCGACGACCCAGGTGGCGGTGGAGGCGGGGGTGGCAACGATCCCGAACCCGATCTCTGCGAGATCAGCTGGCACCCCAATGTGCTGGCGCCAGTCTTCTATGGCATTCAGGATCT
>CAYNTE010000075.1:0-15065 GCA_964399615.1 uncultured Thermomicrobiales bacterium | reverse complement strand
AGGCCGGTCAGACGGGCGATCAGTGCCGGATCAGCGACAATCCAGCCAAGCCGCAAGCCAGGTCCGATAATCTTGGAGAAGGTGCCGACGTACATCACCAGTCCTTCGGGGGCAAGGCTGTAGAAGGTCTCGACCTTCTCGCCATCGAGCCGCAGATCGTAGTAGGCGTCGTCTTCGAGGATTGGGACCTGGTGCTCGGCGCAGAGCTCGATGATCTGTCTGCGGCGCTCTTCGGAGTAGGTGATGCCGGTCGGGTTCTGGAAGGTTGGGACGAGATAGAGGAACTTGGCGCGCTTGCCTTCGGCTTTCAGCGAGTCGAGCTCGCGGCGGAGGTCGTCGATGACGATGCCGTCGTCGTCCATCGGGATCTCGCGGATATCTGCGCCAGCGGTGCGGAGCCGGTTGACCGCGCCGAGGAAGAAGGGTGCCTCGCTGATGACGACATCGCCGGGGTCGACGAAGGCTTCAAAGATGAGGCCGAGGGCTTGGGAGGCGCCGCCGGTGATCAGGATGTTCTCGGTGGTGGTCTGGATGCCCTGGTCGTTTGCGAGCTTCTTGATGAGGGCGTCGGTCAACTCAGGCGTGCCAGCGCCGAAGGCATATTGGAGCGCCCACTCGCCGTCGCGCTCCATGGCGATGCGGGCGGACTCGAGCAGATCCTGTATCGGCATGCTGGAGTGGTCGGGATGTCCAGAGCCGAGGGCGATGCCTTCGGCGAGTTTGCGGTGGTCGATGCCGACCGGTCCGTTATTGGCGCGTTTTGCACGATCGGAGTAGAGATCTTCCAGCCAGCCACTATCGGTCGCCATCATGAGTCCTCTCAATTCCAGTATCCCACTCGCCTCTTTTAGCATCTTTCAGCCAGAGATACCAGCCGGGGAGAGAAAGCAGAGATGAGTGTGAATTCGTTAAGTGGGTGACAAGCGAGAAACGAAGTGTGTATTCTCAAGACATGCGCTGCGACTGATCGGAGAAGCGTCCATCATTAACTGCAACGTCTCGAGTGGAATCTTTTTCATGGATCCTGAAGGCAATCTGTGGGAGGTCGTTCACAATCCGAGGTTTACATTTGATGGGTTGGGTGTGGTGCTTTAGCTCAATCAACATATTAGAGATGAGTATCGAAGATGTCGTCCGATTATGGCCAAAGCCGAGAAATTATGTAATCTCGATCAATCCCAATATTGAAGTATTTTGCATTCGTAATTGACTCAATCACTTCTATGGTACAGTAAAGACAACTGCAAAGAACATGGGTATGACTGCAACGATGGGTGCTCGTGGGCAGGAGGAACTGTCATGGATAGCCCTTCGGTGTTGTTAATGCATTCCAACGGAATCGAATGGGCGGCTGTTCGCGAGGCAGTCCGCCGGATGCCTGTCAAGCTGCTGGGCGAGGTGACAAACGCGGAAGACGCAACCCGTTTAGCAGGTCGATATAGCCCCAGACTCATCATTTCTTCATCCCATCTTGAGGGTAGATCTAGTCTTCCGACACTTCTGCAGCTTCAGGCAAATTGTAAGGAACAGTGCGAATTTGTCGTCTTCGTGACACGGAGTGAGGAGCGCGACCTCATTGGGTTGGCGGGGTTTGGACAGTTACGACCATCCGGACTTTTGAGCTGGCACGAAATTCCAACGGGAGAGGCGATTTCTTCATTACTGATGACCATCCTTCAGAGCGATACGGTCATCGCTAGCTTCTCCATTCGGGACCGGTACCTCGCCGCTCTTCGAGGGGAATTCTTCGATAATCTTGACGGGTTTCAGATCAGCGAATTCGAGCATCGCCTGCTACGAGAGCGGGCCGAAGGCTTGAGCTATAAAGAGATCGCCCAAAGAGAACGAGTTAGCCAACGGACTGTCGAGCGGGTATTCTCTTGTTTGCGTGACAAGCTCGACGCACCTGATACTTATGTGCTCGCTATGAAGGCGGCACTTCTCAGTCTTATTCCATAGCTGAAATGACAGACTTCCCTCCTCGAATTGGCGGAGTACCGCCAAGGGTCTGGCGGTCGCTCACTCGCTTTCAATTGCATATGGGCTGATAGTGAGTGTGGATTTGCTGCAATGAAAGGCGGTGGGAAGAAATGAAGACAACTAGACGGAGCCTGCTTGTCCTACTGGTGGTGTTTGGTATTGCCCAAGTTGCGTTTCAGAGTACAGCGGCACATATGAGCGGTGGTGCCCCAGTTGTTCAGACAACTGCAGGGCAAACAAAGGTCTATTGGACCGCAGGGCATGAGAATCGGCGCACGTCAGATACCATTTGCGGCGGCAAGTTCACCATGACAATTGGGAATCGCATTGCGCGTGATTCTACGGTGGAACTGGACTTTCAGCGAACATATGTTTATGCCTATGATCTTGAGGATTTGAATCCCGAGGCTGGCCCAGGCTGGATTTACAACAACGACGAATCAACAGCATTCGACTGGTGGGGAGTTCCACCTACCTCAGCTCCATGGGGTATAGTCGCAGGCACCATCTCCACCTCTAGCATAGCCTACATGGATGATACCGCAGTAACTGAGTTCATGGTGCGTGGAGGTAATAGCAATTGGGGCGTTTGCGTAAATATGGAGCAAGTCGGTTACCTGACATAGCGGTCATGATCGATCTAGTTGGTCAACGAACTCAAGCATTTCACGTCAGTGTATGGAGTTGAGATCCTAGAATCGGAGGAGTGACTGTGAGACGTAGTAGGTGGATTCAGACGTCCGTAGCAATTGTATTCGTTGGACTTGCAGGCTTGTTCATACTGATATCGAGCCAGCAGCCAGCCTCAGGCGAACCTGATCATCGCATTGTCGAGGAGGCCAGTGCTACAGACGAGTCAAGCGGCGATACAGTATTAGCCCCAGTTCTGATGTTCGATACTGTAGAAGAGGCACAGGCGGTTGCTCCCTTCGACATATCGCCACCGAAGGTGCCGGAGCAGTTTTCGATCGATGTCATTCAAGTGCTGGGCGTGAATAAGGAGAACGTCGACGACAGTCAAGTGATCGTTGACATAGTGTATGTTGATCCGACTGGCATGGCCGTCCGTTACGCGGTTGGAAATCGACCGATTACTAGTTGGAGCAAGGACGGGGATCCACAGTTCACGCAGGAGCGTGAGGAGTGGATCGTGAATGACAAGGATGTTCTCGGAATCACGGCTAGATCTGAGAATCTAGTGCTTGGGTATCTCTACTGGAAGTCAGGTGAGCAAACGTATCAGCTTTGGTATCCAGGAAAGACGGCATCGGACTTAAAGTCATTTGTGCAGCCATGACAGGGGCTTTGGGAGCTGGTGATGGGGCGACGTTTCGTTAAACCCTTGACAACAGGTGCATTGATCGCGCTCGGAACGCTGGGGTTGGCATGGTTCTCGGCGGCGGGTGAGTGGTTCAACACGGATCGCTGGCGGATAGTAGCACTGATACTCTTGGGCGGAGAGCTGATCTTTCTGCTCTTTATCCCAGCCAATAAGGGTGGTCAGCAGTTTGGGCCGCATGGGTGGGGCGGGAGTTCACCACTGGTTTCTGCTGGTGCGGAATTCGAGGATCGGCATCCATCACGCAGACGAGGTGACATGCGATGGTTGATTGCCAGCATACCGATTGTAGTTTCTATGACAGGTGTCGCGATCACGTTGTCCTTTTAGACCATTATTGTTAAGTGATCATAGTTACGTCGTCGCCGATCCTAGTGACGACGTAACGTTTTGGCAACTCTTCTTCTAGATAGGTTTAGTCAACTCATCAAGGTAGGGGCTGGCAACTCGTTGCAGTGCTGATCAAGGATTCGGAATTCGGATATTGCTGCGGGGTTGAGGCCCTTGTCGGGAAGGAGGATGAGATAGCCATGAAGCGTCCCCTGTTGACGATGGCGTTGATTCTGGCTGTGTGCCTGCTGATGGTCTTTGCGGTGAGACGGTCACAGGAGACCTTGGCGGACGGCGCAACGCAAGAGGCCAAGATGGGCGACGAGACTATCGAATACACGGTGGGTCGGCTGGATAGTGGTCGGGCGGTCGTGGAATTTCAATACGATCATGAAACGGCCAACGCCGTGCGCGAGGTGGCGGCGGCGATGACCGAGCAGACTCGAGAAGAACTAGAGGACGGAGACACCGTGCAAGGTGAGATCGTTTTCAAGCATCCGGTCCCGCTGGAAGAATACAACGCACTGATGGGCGAGCTTGGCCTCATTCCTGTGATGAATCGAATCGAAGGCGAAACATGGGGCGGAGGGTGGATGGGGCTAACGGCTCCCTCCGCAGACGACGGTCGAGCAGTCGATTCGGAGGCGCTGGAGCAAACTATGGAGCACGACAAGGATGGAACCCAGATCGTTGGCGTTGTGACCGCGATAGGCTTCGTGCTCGATCCCTCAACATTCGAACGGCTCGTCGATGACCCACGGGTTTTCGCTGTTCCTTCGATGGCGTCGTGGATCGATAACGAGATCGTCGTGAGGTACCCAGAAGTGAATGTCACGAGGATGTACGTCCAGCAATCACTCCTCTACGGCTGGATGAAGATGACAGGCATTGCCAAGCCCTATGTCCACCTAGACTACACGGGCACATTCCGCAAGTATCCGTATTCCGACGGCGATTTCCGCCTCGCTTGGGAATGAGTAGGAAAGGCGGAGGGTGCGGGGGTCGGGGTCGTTGAAGTAGAAGCCGGATCCGTTGGCAACAGCGACGCCCTGGTCGGCGGCTTTGGTGGCGACAGCGCTGGCGTCGGTTCCCTCGGGGAGTGTCACCCAGATAAAGAATCCACCCTCGGGATGGCTCCAGGTGGTGCCTTTGGGCATCTCGCGCTCCAGGGCTGCGAGCATGGCATCGCGGTGGCTGCGGTAGAGCGGCCGGAGCTCTTCGAGATGTCGATCGAGGGTGCCGTTGGCGGTCCACTCGGCTGCGACCTGGCTGGCGAACATGTTTGCGCCGCCTTCGAGCTTGAGAGCGTTCATGCGGCTGATGATCTCAGGATGGGCGACGGTCCAGCCAAGCCGCATGCCAGCGGCCATATTCTTGGAATAGGTGCCCATATAGAGGACACGGCTGGCGCTATCCAGCTCATAGATGGTCGGCAGGAAATCCCCTTCAAAGCGCAGATCGAAATAGGCGTCATCTTCGATGATGAAGGTGTGGTACTGCTCGGCTAGCTCGGCCAGGCGCTGGCGGCGGTCGAGGGTCATAGTGACGCCAGTGGGGTTCTGGAAGTTGGGGATGACGTAGATGAATTTGCAGCGCTTGCCCTCTGCCTCTAAGTCTTTGAGAAAGCTTTCGATCTGGTCGACGTCGGGTCCTTGAACGTCGATCTGGGCTTCGCGGACGGTTGCGCCCGCGACGGAGAAGCGCTGGACGGCACCGGCCCAGGTGGGGGATTCACTGATGACGACGTCGCCTGGCTCAATGAACATCTGTGCTGCGAGCGTGACCGCGCGGGCCGCACCGGGGGTGATCAGCAGATTCTCAGGACCGGCGTCAATGCCCTGGTGGCGCTTGAGCTTGGCGAGCAGGGCTTCGATGAGTCCCGGGTCGCCAGGAGAGGGGCCGTACTGCAGCGCCCACTCGCCGGTGCGTTCGAGCGCGGTGACGGTGGCGTCGATGACGGAATTCTTGGGCAGCCCGCGACGGCTGGGATAGCCGCCGGAGAAGACGGCGACGAGATCGGCATTGCCACTGGGGTCGGTGCGCCCGGGCGTGGCGCCGCTGCGCTGAGAGAGGTCGCTGATCAGCTCATCGAGCCACTGGGGTCGGGATTGACTCATCTACTTGTTCCTTCCGGTGGACTCCATGAGATCGCGAACGACGTCGCCGATAATGGCGATACCTTGCTCAATTTGCGGCGATGTAGCGAAAGAATAGGAAAGACGCATTTTATTGCCGCCACCGCCGTGGTTGAAGAAGATCGGACCGGGACATATCTCAACTCCCCGCTCCTTGCAGCGCTGGTCGACCTCGTTGATGTCGATGTCTTCAGGCAGGGTGACCCAGACGAAGAAGCCGCCTTCGGGATTGGTCCAACTGACACCGTCGGGCATCAACGCGGCCAGCGCACCGAGCATGGTCTCGCGGCGAGATCCGTAGTGACCACGGAGTTCGTTGATGTGCTCGACGAGCGTGCCGGAGGAGGCGAACTGTGCTGCGACGTGGCCGGCAAAGGGGCTGGTGCCGCCGTCGGACTTGAGGGAGATGAGCCGGGAGATGACGTCTTGGTGGGCGACAACCCAGCCCAGTCGCATACCGGCCGACATAATCTTGGAGAAGGTGCCGAGGTACATGACGCGCGCCTCATCATCGAGCATATAGAGCGTTGGAACGGGATCGCCCGCGTAGCGCAAGTCGAAGTAGGCGTCGTCCTCGATGATCGGGACATCGAAGCGTGAGGCGATCTCCAGTAATTGACGCCGACGCTCGACCGGCATGGTGACGCCGGTGGGATTCTGGAAGGTCGGGATGATGTAGATGAACTTGGCGCGGCGGCCCTCATCCTGGAGCTTGGCGAGCGTCTGCTCAAGTTGTTCGAGATTCATGCCCTCAGGTGAGGACGCGATCTCGTGGACTTCTGCGCCAGCGGCGGCGAAGTTGTCGACGGCGCCCATCCAGGTCGGCGCTTCGGTGATGATGGCGTCGCCGGGATCGACCAGCATCTCGATGATCAGCGCCAGCCCTTGTGACGCGCCGTTGGTGATGAGGATATTCTCGGGTGCGGCTTCGATGCCTTGATCGCGCTGGAGCTTGCGCAGAAGTTCATCGATCAACGCAGGTGTTCCAGCGCCCGCTCCGTACTGCAACGCCCAGTCGCCATCGACTTGCAGGGTGACGCGCGTGGATTCGATGATGTCTTGAATCGGGAGCTTGGCCGGGTCGGGAAATCCGGCCAGAAATGAGATGTAGTCAGCGGACTCCCAGGGATTGATTCCGGCGCTGCTGCCGGCCCGCCGGGAAGCTTGGCTGATGCTGGCTTCGATGTCGTTCACCGTTGAAGTTGCCATATCAATCCTTTCGGTGACTGGCGATTGCAGAGATCCATCGCAGATGCGTAGGCTTGTCTGGCGCATCATAGTCTATTGGCGACGTGGTGGGACGAAATCGGGGAGGTTTTTCGGGTGCGAGGGTTCCTGGCGATCATCGGTACAGTGGCGACGCTGGTGGTGATCGGGGGGATCCTGGCGATTGTGACGGGCTTTCCAGCTTCGGACTCCAAATCACCAGTTTCGCCGACGGCGACCCAGTTAACTGAGGCTCCTACCGCGACCGAGGCACTCGCGCCCACGCCGGATGCTGAGCCGCTGCCGGAGATATCGGTGAAGGCGCCCAGGATGGAGCTGGGGACGACACCTCAGGAGCATATTGACGAGCAATACAGCGAGGTGCACACCTTCGACGATGGGATCACGGTGCGCTGGCGTCCGGGGGCGTATCCTGCGGAGCACGCGGACGAAGTGGCCCAGATGACGCGTGAGGCGCGTGCGGAGGTAAATCAGCGGCTGAACGCAAACTACGATGGCCCGGTCGAGGTACTGCTGGCTGATCAACTTTTCACCGATACCTGTATGGGTTGCCAGGGATTTACGGCTGCCGATGAGAACCGCATCTTCATGCTGGATGATGGCAGTGTCTCCAAAGCTGAGTGGCGGCCGTTGCTGGTGCATGAGATGACGCATCTTGTGGCGGCGAAGAAGATCTTTCTTCCTTTAGATCTGTTCTTTGCCGAGGGGCTGGCGACCTGGTCGATGACGGATGACCTGGAAGCAGCCGGGATCCTGACGCCGGTGCAGACGGCTGCCTGGATCTATCGTGCCGGGGCCATGCCACCGCTGGCGGAGCTCTTCGAAGACGATTTTGCCGGGCGGATGCGCAAGCGAGTCTCCTATGACGCGGCCGGGTCGTTCGTGGCGTTTATCGTGGATACCTATGGCTGGACCGCGATGCGCAGGATCTACACGCGCGATCCGATCGTAACGGTTGTGGGGAAGGATTGGGACGAGCTGGAGCAGGAGTGGCACAGCTATCTCGATGGCTTCGCCGGCAATGAGATCAATGGCGTGGGGGCCGATGCGTGGTGGTCTGCCGCGCAGCAGGTGATCGCGGGATTCACGCAAATGTTCCAGGATCCATCGGCTTGCACAGCGGATCAGTGGCGCGAGTTAACACTGTCGCGTCTGGCCTTGAATCGTGGTCAGACGGATCTGGCGGTCCAACACGCGAGGTCGAGTGGCTTGGTGGTGGGGCTGGCAGGCTAGTCCGGGTTTCTACGCCGTATTTCCGATGTAGCAGCTCGGGTTTGGTTAGTACAATCGAGTCTAGCGGCGCTTTGTATTCATTCTGGAGAGAAAACGCGCGTGGCAATTTTCGATGGCAAGACCTATGACGTGGCGATTATCGGTGGAGGGCCCGTTGGGCTCTTCGCGGCGTTCTACGCTGGAATGCGCGGTATGAGCTCGATCATCGCCGACTCCCTCGAGGAGCTGGGCGGCGAGCTGATGGCGATCTACCCCGAAAAGTACATCTACGACATCGCTGGATTTCCCCAGATTCTTGCGAAGGATTACGTCGAACCGGCAATCGAGCAGGGGTTATCGACTGGAGCCGAGGTAACGCTGCGCACGGAAGTCACCGGTATGCAGCGTGACGAGGCGAACAATCTAATCCGGCTCGAAACGAGCAAGGGCGAGATCGTCGCACGCTCGGTCATCATCTGTGCCGGGATTGGCGCCTTCGAGCCGAAGCGGCTGGAGGTCGAAGGGATTGAGCGGTTCGAGAACGGCAAGGGCGTGCATTACTTCGCCAAGCGCCTCGAAGACTTCCGCGACAAGCGCGTCTTCATCGTCGGCGGTGGTGATTCGGCGGTGGATTGGGCGATAACGCTTGGTCCGATTGCCAAGAAGGTGACGCTGATCCACCGATCGCAGTTCCGCGCCCACGCCCGCACAGTTGAGGAGCTGCTCAACGGTCCGGCGGACGTCTATTTCCCCGACCATGTGGTGAAGGAAGTGCAAGGCGGCGAGCGGATCGAGGTAGTGCAATTCCACAACCACAAGACCGGTGATGAGTACGAGGTCGAAGTGGATGAGATGATCTGCGCGATCGGATTCAAGGCGGATCTCGGCCCGCTGAAGACCTGGGGGCTGGAGACGCACCGCAACCAGATTGCGGTCGATAAGATTACGATGCAGACCAACATCCCCGGTGTCTTTGGTGCTGGCGACATCGTGACCTATCCGGCGAAGTTCCGCCTGATCGCCACTGGTGTGGCCGAGGCGGTGACCGCGGTGAACCACGCCATGGTGCATATCGATCCCGATGCGCGACTCGACCCGGGCCACTCCACCAACATCATGGAAAAGGCGGCGCGTGAGGCGGAGAAGGCCAAGGCAGCCGAAGCGAAGGCTGTCGCCACTCCAGCAGACTGAGGTCGTCCGGGAATCGTGATCGACACGGCGGCGCTGATCTCGCGTCTGCAGGACGTGAAGCGCGGTTTCAAACCGATACGAGACGAAGCTGAGGCATACGTCTCTACCCACGATGCGGACGAGAGTCTGGCGCTGGCGCGCGACCTCTACAGATCTGACGCATACCAAGCCCGCATGATGGCGGTCCTGATCTTCGGGATGCTGGCGCACGCCGGCAATGGTCTGCTGGACGTTCTGCGCTCGAAGGTGGCCAAGGACGAGAACTGGCGGGTCCAGGAGATGCTTGCAATGGCGTTCGATGGCTATTGCAATCGGACCGGCTACGACGCTGCGATGCCGCTGATCGAGGCGTGGATTGCAGACCCCGAGCCGAACGTCAGACGCGCGGTGTCAGAAGGCCTCCGGCCGTGGACCTCTCGCGCGTACTTTAAGGCGAATCCCGAGATCTCGATCCGGCTCCTGAGCGGGCTGCGGGCTGACGAGAGCGAGTACGTCCGCCGCTCGGCAGGGAATGCTCTGCGCGACATTAGCAAGTCGCAGCCGGATCTGGTTCGCAAAGAGCTGCGTCATTGGGATCTCACAAGTCCGGCCGTCGCCCATACCTACTCATTCGCTTCGAAATTCATCGATAGCTAGACCATGACAGTCGGTTTTCCCGGCGGCCCGGCGTGGGAGAATTGGTGATTCTTTGCTGATGGTGTAGGGAGGACTGGGGCGTGGAACTGCAGGATGGGTTCGAGGCTATTGCGGAGATCTGGGACGAGCGATCAGGTGAGGATGGCGACTACTTTCACAATCATCTGATCTATCCCTCGCTGTTGAAGGTGCTTGGCAGTGTTGAGGGTTTAGATGCGCTGGATATCGGTTGTGGCAGTGGCGCATCGAGCAGGTTGCTGGCTCGGCATGGTGCGAGAGTGATCGGGGTCGATAAGTCCGAGAGCTTGATCAAGTTCGCTGAGCAGCGTGAGGAGCGGAATCCGCGTGGGATCGAGTATCTGGCGACGGATGCCGCGGACCTAAGCGCATTTGCTGATGCCCGATTCGATATCGTCGTGGCGAACATGGCGCTGATGGATATCGCCCGAGTAGCCGAGACGATTGCGGAATCGAGCCGGGTGCTGCGTTCCGGTGGACGGCTGGTTGCGACGCTCTTCCACCCCTGCTTCCAGCCACCGAACCGCTCGGCCTGGGAGATCGAGATCGCCGACAAGTGGCGACGCATCAGCCGGAAGGTCTGGAGCTATCGGGAGGTCTATGAGGATCGTGGCCCGATCTTCCTCGATCCGCCAGTCGAAGCGACCTACTATCACCGTCCGCTGGGCTGGTACGTCGCAACGCTGGTTGAGGCGGGGCTGCTGGTGGATGCCATCGACGAACCTGTACCAGACGAGACCTTCAAGACCGAGCGACCCGAAGACTACCAACGCCACGCGGCCATCCCGGTGATCATGACGATCGGTGCTCGCAAGGCGGGCTGACGTCAGACATGAAGTCAAGAATCAGCACCTAGCGCCACGATGCTCGCCCGCGCCAATTGCCCCTGCAGCGCGACGCACCGTTGCATCCATCGTGGTACGATCTTACTGCAATTGATGTCTATTATCATGTTGCAGACGTAATTGTCGCTGGCCCGTTAGGCGACGAATAACAGGCGATCCCCTACGGCTGGGCTCACTGGGAATGAGCGTAAGGGACCCTGGACGGGGGGTAGGGATGGCGCTAGTTGAGCAGGAATCGGATGCTGCCGTAAATCATGCCTTAGATGAGATGCTGAATCCGCCACAGGTATTGATGCGTCTAGCCGAGAGTTCGCTCACTGTTGCGGACGAGCTGCGTGATAACTACTTCAAAAACACAGCGGTATTTCTCGCGGATTTGCATCGAGCGATTCGCAGCCACAAACAAGGGCGTCGTGACGACGCGCTGGTTGAGATCAGCCAAGTCGATGGTACGACCTGGGCTGATCTGGAAGGCGAGGAAGTCACGTTCATTGATGGTGGGCTCGGTCAGCTTGAGTTTGGTGGCAGGATGCCTGTCCTGTTGCGCGTTGGTTCGTATTCAGTAAGGACAGGTGAGCGCAATCTTGCCGAACGCGAGCAGTTTGGTTATTACCCGATTGTGCTGGGGGATCTTGAGGGAGGAAGTCGAGACCGGCCGCATTTCTTTGAGACGGTACGCATCATCGCCGAGCTCCTTGGAGGGATGTCGGCTCTGGAGCGCAACCCTAATCTGAGGGTGCTGATGTTCCACGGACCGTTAGTTACGTTCTTTGCTCCCTATGCTGGCCAAGCTCCGTTTACGGAGCGGGACATAGATCTGCTGCTCCATCATTTCTCGCAGGGAACTCAGCAAGGTGCAGGTCTTAAAGAGCGATTTCTACGGGAAGCGACCCATCTGATCTATCCACGAATCCCGGGCGCGGAGTCATGGGCACAGCGGCGGCTCTTTGAGCCATTGGCGTGGATGAGCTTTCTCTATCGGCAGATAATCGAATCCGCTTCCCAGCGCAATCCCAAACCTATCGTAATGGGAGTAGTCGAGCGAAGCCGGGGGACGGAATTCTCGCGATCGATCCTGCTGGAGCGAGTCTTTGATGGTCTCCAGCGAAATGGCAATCTGGCCTATTTCAACGAGATGTTTGACCAGACAGGGCTGACGTCGCCCGATCACCTCCTCGAGAAGCTTGGCTACACAGACAGTTTTCTGCTGGGACTCTTGTTGGAACCCGGACAGCGGTCAGAGATGTGGGAGATCGATGCCTCAAGTGGGCTCGGGTCTGGATTCGGCGACATGTCGCGCGCTGGTCGATCGAACTTGTATGCGTTCCCGCCCGTGAACGCGAGTTATGTTCATGTTCACCGCACGACAGAACCTATTCGGATCGAGGTGTTCGCTGAATTGGGCGAAGGTCAGATCGAAGAGGCGGCACGTCGTGCCTATCTGTATTCGAAGCTGCTGCCAGGCTATGGATTTCCGATTGGACTCGACATCATTGACAAGTACGCGCGAGTGCCGGCCTGGATGACTCGCGCGTACGCCAAGCTGATCACTCATCATCTGAGCAGTAGTCTCCAGCGAGGTGAGGTGACGGACCGGATGATGCGGGAGACGCTGATGCAGGCGATCTACATGTCGCATCGGGACTGGATATTCCGTCCCCAACATGGCAAAGGGGCGGGACGATGACGGTGCAGCGTCGGGCTGGGCAAGCTTTTGTAGGAACGATTGTTGGGGAGAGCACGAGCCAGGAGTTTCGCATTGCCGTGGCGGAGGAGGCTGTGCGCGAGCAGGACATCATCGCTGTGGATGTCGAACTTGGGAACCTGGTCGACGACGGTGTTCGCGATACGTTGCGGGTCTGGGCCACGGTCCAGCGTATCGAGCGCTTGAATCCTTTGTTTCCGTCTGAAGCAGGCCATGAACTGGCCGCAACTGGGACGAACCCTCTGGATACCGTTCTATCGCTGACGCGCGAGATGGTGAGCGCGGTCTGTCGGGTGGTTGGAGTTGAGCCGCTTTCGGGGGGTGACAACGGGAAGCTCGGCACGCTGCGTTACCCGCCAAGACCGGTCTCGACTGCGTATCGACCGCGCGGCAAGGACCTGGAGCGGATTCTGGTTGGGAATCTCCGAGAACAGGCGCACCGGGCGTTGGACATCGGTCAACTTGCAAACCGGCCAGAGATCAATCTTCAGGTAGACGGACACTCGATCGTGACGCGACACCTGGCGATACTGGCAATGACCGGTGCGGGCAAGAGCTGGGCGGCGCGGAGAATCATCGAGGAGCTTGCCCAGAAGAACTACCCTATTGTGATATTCGATCCTCATGGAGATTACAGTGGTTTAGCGGAGACTCCGGGGCTTCGGTCGAAGGTTCGGCGGTACTACGCCCAGTTTCCGCTATTCGAGGAAGATAGCGAGACGGTCGCAGGCATTATCGAAGCGCTGGCGTATCCACTTTCAGAGACGATGAAGACGCGCTTTGGGGATCTGTTCAACGCAGCCAACGCATTCGTCGTTGATGATCCGAAGGAGATGGCAACGAGAACTAAGTGGCTCGCCGAGGTGGTCAGCCAGCCTACGATCGAAACCTACGGCTTGAAGAAGGATATGTGGCTGATAGCGAATCTGGCAGCAGCCGGTGAGATTTGCCTCAACGGCGAGGGCAATCCGTTCTGGAAGCAGCAGTTGGTCAATTGGGCTTGGCCGGGACTCGCTCGATACTCCGGGACGGATATTCGTACTCTCGAAGCAATCAAGAAGCGTGCGTTTCGCGCGGCTGGCGTCTTGAACAGGATGGAGCGAACCAGCCGCAAGATTGCCAGGGATGCTGATCCGATGCCGACTGATCGGCGTGAGTTGGTTCGCTACGGGGGAGTCAGCGTTGTCTCGCTCGCGGGATATACGCGAGATTTCCAGGCCACGATCTATAGCGTTGTCGCGGATAGCATCATGGCGGCGCGGGTTGATGAGACGTTGGACCTGCCGGTGTTGTTCGTTGTCGAGGAGGCGCACAACTTCGTGCCAAGCTCTGCATCTACTCCAGCGGAGCAGCGATCTGTCCTGAGTACCCGTCAGATTGCGCAGGAGGGTCGTAAGTTCGGGGTTGGCATGGTCCTGATCAGCCAGCGACCATCCAGACTTGACGAGACGGCGCTTTCCCAGTGCAACTCCTACATCGTTCTACGGATGGTGAATCCAGCCGATCAGAGGTTCGTGCGGCGCGTTGTCGAGAGCCTGGGCGAGGATCAAGCACAGCTCCTGCCGGATCTCGAGGTTGGTGAGGCGGTGTTGTCTGGCCAGTTCGTCAACTTCCCGGTGCTGGCGAAGATCAAGCCACCGGCGTCGAAAGGTGAGCGAGAGGAAGAGGATGCGTTCAAGGCCCTCGACAAGGCCCACCGCCAGATGAGCGCGCGTCTTACAAGTGCAAGGTGATGATTTGGGGGCAAAGGTCTGCATGGCAACGCAGTTGGATCCAGGCAAGGCGGGGCCACATCCGGGGATGTTGAGGCGGTTGGTGGAGTGGATGAATGAGGTGCTGCCTAGGACGTATCCGGAGGCGGCGACGGTGGAGTGGGAAGAGGGGCATCTGCGGGTTGTTCAGCAGCGGACGTTGATGGGGTTGGGGTACGAGAATCTTTGGGGTGCACCGTGGCCGTATGACGCGGACGTGATCAAGGTTGATGTGTCGATTGGGATGGTGCTGGCGGAGGCTGAGGGGGCGACACCGCAACTCGTTGTCTATTTGGCTGATCGGTATCCGGATCGGGACTGGGGGCTGCCGAGGATGAGCAATATCTTACTCGATGATCGGCATCTGCAGAAGCCGCGGTCTGAGGTGGTGAAGCTCTATCGCGGGTTGGGCATCGGCTGGGCTGTGCTTGATCGTTCGGAGGATCTGGGCCAGCTGCGGATGTCGCTGGAGAATGGTGACGTGGTCGAGAGCGTGGTTGAGGATGGCGCGGCGCTGATGTTTATGCCGTTCCATTCGGAGGATCTGTGGGCTTCGACGGTGAAATTTGAGTGGCTTGATGGTGAGGGGCGGGAGATCATCAGCGAAGACTATCCGTTGCCTCCGGCGTATCCTCACCGGTAAGGTCGTTGAATTCAGCGTGTGTTTCCCAGTGAGATCCTGCGTCAATGCCCTCT
>CAYNTE010000074.1:5336-15148 GCA_964399615.1 uncultured Thermomicrobiales bacterium | reverse complement strand
GCTCAGGATGACATAGGGGCGTGGTCGTCTCAATGGGGACGATGAGAGGTGCGGACATTCCTCCGGAGAACTGACAACGGCTGCTATCGTCCCAGTCGCACGACACCAACCAATGTCATCCAGAGCGGAGCGCAGCGGAGTCGAAGGATCTCTCACCTGGACTGACCTTAAAGGCCAACGATCCGTCTTGCCGCGATTTCCTGAGAGATCCTTCGACAGGCTCAGGATGACAGGGGGGCGGGGGCGGCCGGATTGGGTTGATGAGAGGTTGGGGCATTGAGGCGCGCCAGCGGTGCGCCTCTACAGTGGTGTGGTTAGCATCGGGATGCGGATGTGCTTAGCCTTCACCGACTCCCGCTCTGTTCCCATCCGGACCCCGGTTCCCGCACACCGGTCCCCCATGCTCCCGACTCAGTCGTGGCTCTGGCCGGTGCGCTCACGGGCCTGGCGGGCGCCGAGATATTCGCGACCGAAGAAGAAGATGGTGACCGCTGCTGCGCCGAGGAAGACGAGCAGCGTGTCGACGCCGATAAAGAGCCAGCTGATTAGCCACTCGCCACTGATGAAGGTGGCGGCTGCGCCGAAGATCAGGGCCAGTGCGACGACGAAGACCGTTCGCCAGCGTTCGTCATGGACTCTTTGAGCCGCAAAGCCGACCAAGACGCCTGCAACAACTGGGAATACTTCCTGCATCTGATGTCCTCCTCTCGGGACGCTTATGGCAGCGATCCGGTGCGTCCCATCCAGTAGATTGTCGACACACTGCGACATATGCTGATACTACGATAGGACTACGATAGGCTATTGATAAGTGATCGTCAACTCTGATGGGGGCAAAGCCCCGCAAATTCGATATGATCTGAAGGAGCCAAGCAGAGAGGGTCTTTGCCAATGCCAACCATCGGAAATCGCCTGCGCGTGGCGCGCGAGCACCAACTACTGACGCAAAGTGAACTGTCCGACGCCTCGGGCGTTCCGGTGATCACCATCTCGCGAATCGAGAATGATCGCTACCGGCACCGCCCGCGCCTCTCGACACTACGGAGCCTGGCACGCTCACTGAACGTCGATCCCGTTTGGTTGCTGCATGGCGATCACTCGCGCCGGCCGCCAGAAGCGCTCTCGGTGCTGATCGGCATTCTCGGCGTAACCTCGATGATGATCTGATCTGGCCGTTCGTCACCTTATTCGCGAATGAGTCCACGCACGATGCCACGGATCGGTGGCAGTTTGTCGACTGGCACCTCGATCAGTGTCGGGTGATTGTTCGCGAACCCCTCACGGATTGCCGCACGAAGCTCATCCGCATTCGTGGCACGCAGCCCCGCCGCACCGAACGATTCAGCCAGCGCAACCAGATCGGGATTGAGGAGATCGGAAGCGATCATCCTGCCGCCGTAGCGCGTCTGCTGGATGTGCTTGACGTTACCGAATGCGCCATCGACGATGACGATCGCCACCAGCGGGATCTTGTGGCGCACGGCCGTCGAGAGTTCTGGCATGGTGTACATGAAGCCGCCGTCGCCGTTAATCGAGATGACGCGCTTGTCGGGGTTTGCCACCTGGGTGCCGAGTGCCGTGGCGAAGCCGAATCCGAGCGTTCCCTGGTAGCCAGCACCGACAAAGGTCCGCGGCTCGTAGAACGGCATCCCGATCTCGCTGTAGGCACCGAGCTGAGTGATCTCGCTGACCAGAAAGCCGTCGTCGGGGAGCTCCTCGCGGATCGCCACCGCAAAATCGTGGCTCGGCTGGTGCTCGAAGAGCTGATCTTCGACCCATTGATGCACAGCCTGCATCTCGTCAGCTCGGGAACGGCGGGCCCGATTGTGCCGCTCGACCTCCGGCAAGAGCTGGTTGATGGCTTCTGGCACCACGCCAGTGATCTTGAGATCGAGCTCGGGGTAGTGCTCCAGCTCGGTGGGGTCGGCATCGATCCGGATGACCTTGAGTCCCTTCAGCCCCCAGCCCTCGAAGACACCGAAGCGCGTGCCAATCGCGATCACGACGTCGGCGTCGCCCCAAACGCGTCGGCCGCCCAGCGTCGTCAGTGAGAGTGGGTTCTTGCTGCTGACCACGCCGCGCGCGTTGTTTGTTGCGATGACTGGGGCTTGCAGCATCTCGGCAAGCTGCGTGATCTGGTCGCTTGCGCCGGTTGATCCACCGCCGATGGCGATCACCGGATTCTCGGCCTCACCCAGCAGCTTGCCCGCCTGCCGCAGCAGATCTGGATCGATCTCTGGCGGGGTAACCGTCGCTGGATCGAACGGCTGCCCGAGGTCGACCTCTTCCGCGGCGCCCATAACATCACGCGCCATCTCCAGCTCGACTGGGCGGATACGCGGCGCATGTAGCTGGCGGAACGCCTCGCGTACCAACGCTGGCGCGTCGGATGGGCGGTCGATGCGCTCCGCCCACTTGGTCAAATGCCGGATCATCGCGAGCTGATTGGGGATCTCATGGAGCTCGCCAAGACCTTTATTGATGAGATCGGACTGGATCTGTCCGGAGATTGCCAGCACCGGGGCATTCATGGCGTAGGCCGTTGAGAGCGCGCCAGTGGTGTTGAGCAAGCCTGGCCCCGGCACCACCAGATAGACGCCGACCTTGCCGGTCGATTGCGCGTAGCCGAAGGCCATGTAAGCGGTGGCTTGTTCGTGCCGGGTATGGATGACCTGGATATTGTCCTTCGCGAGGTAGAGCGCATCGAAGGTGTCGTCGAGTTGCACGCCAGGCAGGCCGAAGATCGTGTCGACTCCGTGCGCGATCAGCGATTGAACCAATGCCTGACCGCCAGTCATCTTCGTCATACCTCGCCCACCTCTCAGCTGTAATTTCGGACATTCGACTCATTCTAACCAGCTGGCGCATCTCCGTCAGAGCCCTCTAGCGCGGGATCGCCCGCCAGGACGCGGTTCAGCACGATAGCTGCGATGTCGATGTCGCTGGCTATCCGAAAGATCGGGTTGACGCCGGCGTCTTTCACGATCTCGATGCCATCTGCTGATGGGTGGAAATCGAGCACCCTGGTGAGGCGAATATTGGTGCTGCGTGCGTCGCCGGTGAAGATGATGCGTTTGTTGGTGAAGTAGATCGTGCCCTGGTCGACACGCTTCATATATTGCTCAGTCCGCCGGCCGAGGTTGATATTTCCCGCTCGCCAGTAGACGCCCTTGGCAAGCCGGATGCGCGCGGTGGGACCGTGGTAGCTGACCGAGCGTGTCCGCGAGCGCTCCTCGAACCAGACGGCCGGGGCGGAGAAGTAGCACTGCTCGGTTTTTTGGAGCCGGATTCTCACCGTCACGGGTGTGAGTGGCCCATATTGCAGATCCCAATAGAGCCGGTAACGGTCCCAGCGTTTCCGGTACTCGTCCGACCATTGGAGCGTGACATTCAGCGCCTTGGCAGCCCGCAGGATTGCGGCCTCTTCGTCGGGCGAGATCAGGGCGTCCTCAACAGCCTGGTCGATGTATTGCTGGATGTGTCGCGTCGTCTCTTTCGTCTCAATCTCGTGCGCCTGGTCCTCATCGAGCATCAGCCCGCTGCGCAAAGCAAGCAGCCGTTCGTCCTCTTCCGGCGTCACTTCATAGTCGGCAATGAAGCGCTGCACCGCCTCCCGATAGGTGCTGGCCTGCAGCGGGCGAGCGATCTTGTGAATCTGGTCGTCGTCGAGATGGAGCAACTCGATCAGCTGGTTGAGGCGCTCGCGTTCTCGCGGATCGATCTCGAAATCGCTGTAACAGTGGGCAAGGTAACGCTCGAAGATCTCCGCACGCTGATCCTCGAAGTCCTTGTTGAAGTCGACGCCCCAGCGCTCTTCGATCTGACGTACGCGCTCGGCGGTCAGAGACGAGATGTCATCGGCCAGGATATTGGTGATCTCTATCAGCGCGTTCTCGCGATGTGGGCGGCGGAAGAGCCGATCGCTGAGATCCGGCTCTTCGAGGGGGCGAAACTGGAACGGTGTGAGGCTAGACTGGTGTGCCACGGCTCCGGTCGTCTTGATAATCGTGTCGCAACATTGCTGTCGCCACTATAGCATGACTTCGGACCTCGCAGGTATTGTCTTGGCAGCGGCCAAAGCAAACGCCGCCGGGTTCAATCGACCCGGCGGCGATGTGGGTGCAAGTGCATTGAGGGTGCTAGGCTGCCGTCTCCTGCTGGCGACGCGCCTGCAAGGTCTCGATCAGCTCGCTGGCCTCACGCACTGGACAACTACTCGCTCCAGTTATTGCGTAGCATAATTGCTTGGGCAGTCGTGAGTCGTTCAGTGAGGTGGCCTGGTGGAGCGCCAACCGCTTTACGATGTTCTTCGAATCGACTCAGGATTTCGATTTCTTCCTGGATATTGCCTTGCTTGCGAAACAGAACTGCAAGTTGCTTGTAGTACCACGGCCTCACTAGCTCGTACGAAGCACGCGACTCCGCTTCAGCTGCAGCAACTAGACGCGTCAGCAACTCAATCGCTTCACTGTGTCGATGTTCCTGGATCAAGCTTTCGACGTGACCATCGTAGTCCGTATGATGCATACCATCAACGTAGCCTAGTTCATAACTATCAATTGGTTGTAATCGAGAGCGTGGTGCCTCAATTGTTAGATTAGCTTTAAGATCGTGCACGGCTACCGCGTCATATGGCCTTTCAGCCGGGTCGATGTCTCCGTCGACTAGACGTGTCAGAACGATGGTTGCTGCTTTGACATCAGCGAAAGTAAAAAATGGGTTTCTGCCTCGGGGCTTCATTATCTCAATGCCGTCAAGTGAGGATTGAATTCCGAGAATCTTGGAAAGATTAATAGTTGTGTTCCGAAACTGGCCGATGAATATGATCCGCTTATTAGTAAAGTAGACGTTTCCGGAATCGATATTAGTCAATACTTCTTCCGTAATACGGTTTACGTTCGCATGCCCTGCGCTCCAGTAGACTCCCCGTCCAAGTCTCAATCGCAATCGTGGACCGTTGTATTGGACAGCACGTGTCTTTGTTCGGGCTTCGTACCAACTGGATAGCTCCGCCAAATAGCAAACTTCATCAAAGTCTAGATTCAAAGGTACAGGGATTGGATCTAAAGGTGAATTCATTAGACTCATGTACAGCTGTGTCTTCTGTCTAACGACCGTGTCGTGTCGCAGTTGATCGATATGCCCCTGGATGCCCTCTTGGCGGTGAATTTCTTCAGCAAGCTCATCCGAAATTACAAGTGCCTCTTGAAGCTCGGTGAGCGCGTCAAGATCGCGGCTGGAGAGCGATTGAGCGATAGGCAAATTGCGGATGGCTTGTTGGTAGATCTGTCGTTGAAGAGGTATTTTCACCTCCTCGACGGCATCCCTTTTGAGGTAGAGAAGCGCGATTAGATGATTCAGTCTCTCTCGTTCAGAGTTATCGATAAGATTGTCAGCGTAACAGTAAGCCAAATACTGTCGGAAAATAGACTGCCTCTCAGTCAGGTGATCAATTGGCAGATAGATCTTGTACTTAGCTGCGATCGCCTGAATTTGATCCCGCGTTACGTCCAGGATGTCGGTCGCAAGTAGGTTGGTGATCTCGATGAAGGCATTCTTGCGAACAGGCCTTCGTAATAGCCTTTGGAGTCGTGATGGATCTTCTAGTTTGCGGTGCCGAAATGGATAGTGTGCGTCATTCACTTGCTTGCCCTCAGTTGGTAGAAGCTGCAGCATGTAAATACTGACCAAGATTGGATACATTCATTCTAGTCGGAAATGAAATTACCGCAACCTTTTAGGTGCGTGTTTGGAAGACCGAAATCGCCGCCAGGTTCAATCGACCCGGCGGCGATGAGGGTGCAAGTGCATTGAGGGTGCTAGGCTGCCGTCTCCTGCTGGCGACGCGCCTGCAAGGTCTCGATCAGCTCGCTGGCCTCGGCCTTGCGAAGCTGCTCGAGCCCGTGACCGAAGCGGTCGCTGGCGAATTTGCCGAGCGATGCTCCGTCGAGGCCGTTCTCCTTCGCCAGCACTTCGATGTAGGAGCGCTGTGCGGCCGTTGCCGGGTCTTCCGATGCGGGAGACGGGCTGGCAGAGCGCTGCCGGCCACCTCGCTCGACGGGAGAGTCTGAGATGACTTCGTCGAATTCCTCGCAGAACTGCGTGCCGAAGCCCAGCAGAGCCAGTGCTCGACCGATTGCGCGCGTCTCTGCCTTCTCGAGATAGTCGCGCCAGTCATCCTCGGCACACTGCCCGAATCCGGTGGCTGTCACGCCATTCTCCAGCGTCACGGTGGCCCGGACCACTGCAGGTGATACACCAGACTCGGAGAGCAGCTCCGTGACGATGCTGCCGTCTGGGTGCTCCTGACGGAACCAGACGATACGCCACTTCACATCGAGATAGTCGATGCTGACGGCCTTGTAGCTGCCGTCGAGCTGACGCTGCCGCCGCTCGAACGTCCGCAAATGCTCGTTAGGATTGAACTCTCGAATCTTCTTGGTCTTGCCGCTCATTGCTACCGTCTCCTTCTCGTTACGACTCTTCATCAGAGCGACCGTTGCTCTGTACTCCAATGAGAACAGATGTTCGAATTATACTAGATGCGTGACTCAAATGCACGGGTTTTGGGCTGCACGAAACCGTGAAATATGCCATGATCAGCGTAGTGGTTCCGGCATCATGCCAGGAGGCAGAATGGCCCGAGAACATGCACCAAACCGCCAGTACGCCGAGCTCCTCAAATCACTCTGTGAAGCTGAGCTCGCCGACGATTCGATGATCTGCCACGACGGCGGATATCGCTTCGCTGGTGACTTCATGTCAATGGAAGAAGGGCTTGCCCCACCCGCCATTGTTGACGATGAGATCTACCGCTCGTTGCTCAGTGAGGGGTATATCGAAGAGGTCGAGCCGGCACTTGGACGCAGCGGTGGATTCCGTGTCACCGAGCTTGGCCGCCAGCTCGCCTACTCCATCTGACCTGAAGAGCCCCCAGTTCGGCGGTATAGTTGGAATGCAGTACCCCGACCGTGCCAGCTGAACAGGAGGGTCCATGATCCTCGTTTCCAATGCGGTGATCTGGATATTAGTGATCATCGCCTGTGTCACGCTCTATAACGAGATTGACAGTCTGTTGCCGCTGCTCATCGTGCTTTTCGCCGGATTGGTGATCTCGTCCGGCATGCTCTATCGCGATCAGCGCCTGCGACAGCATCAAATCGCGACAACTACTGAGCCAGGCCAGGACGAGGCACCGGAGATAAACGAAGAGAGAGCCTAGGCGTCCACCGTCGACGCTGCTGGTTGCGCGGCGGGCGCGATGTTCTTGTTCGTGCGGAAGAGATTCTGTGGGTCATAGCGCCCTTTAACCTCTCGCAGCCGTTCATAGACGTCCGCCTTGTACGCGCTCCGAACTCGGTCGTCGCGCTCATCCTCTGTCTGGAAATTCATGTAATTGTGGCCGGATGAGAATGCCGCCAGATCGCGATGATAGCTGCGAATCCAGTCGATATGCTGTGCACTTTCTGGCCCATCCCAGGCTGCTTGCGGCACGATGATATATTCCCCGCCGCGATAGACCGCCGCCGTCTGCTCCGACCCGGCCGTCCGCGCGGCGCCGCCGAGATGCATCATCAGCATTGCGGAGGCTGGTGAGGTGATCGAGTTGGTGTAGGTTGCGATGACGCCGGCAATCTCGCCCGGCACACTATCGGCATATTCAGATTTCCAGTAGTAATTGCGCCCGTGTGGCTGCCCGCTGTCGAGGAACGTCTGGTGCTCGATAAAGGGCTTCGGCTTGATGTTGCTGCCGAGTGGTTCCCCCAGCTGCTCGATAGGTTTGATCGCAGCCGCGCCATCCTCGACCGAGCCAGAATGGCAGACGACGAAGCCGACTACCGGCTTCCCATGTGCCTCTGCTGGCAGGAATGGGGCTGGCGGTGCAAGCCGTGCCACCAGGAGTGTCGCTAGCTCTTCCGGCGCAGCTTCAGTGAATCGCCGGTAAAAGTCGACCACTTCCTGTATACGATCGAGGGGATAGAGAATCATCCCCGCCATCACTGTAGGCCCAACCGGCACGGCCTCGAACTCGAAGGCGGTCACGATGCCGAAGTTCCCGCCCCCACCGCGTAGCGCCCACATCAGATCGGGATGTTCCGCGTCGCTTGCCCGGATGCGTGTGCCGTCGGCCAGCACGACTTCAGCGGCCCGCAGCCGATCGCAGGTGAATCCCCAGCGACGTGTCAACCAGCCAAAGCCACCGCCGAGCGTCAACCCAGCGACTCCTGTCGTCGAGATGATCCCGCTGGGCACGGCCAGTCCATGTGGCTGGGTGACCTGATCGACCTCGGCCCATGTTGCCCCCGGTCCTACGACGACGCGATTCGTTGCTGGATTGACGTCAACCTGCCTCATTTGGGAGAGATCGATAGTCAATCCTCCATCGCAGAGCGCGCTCCCGGCAACATTATGTCCACCTCCACGAATCGAGAAGAGCAGACTCCGGTCGCGTGCGAAGCTCAGTGCTCTCTGGACATCTTCCACACTCTCGCAGCGTGCGATGATCGCTGGCCGGCGCTCGATCATGCCATTCCAGATCTGGCGCGCCTCGTCATAGCCAGCTTCGCCATCGAGGAAGATCTGACCGTCGAAGCTGGAGCGAAACGCGGTGATCTCTTCATTCGTCATCGACCTCTGCCCACCATCAATCCCACGAATGATCGGCGCTGACATCATGATCCTTCTCTCTGTAGATCGAACGTTGTCATGTGCAGCCAGCGTAGGGGTGTGACATGGGGCCGCCTAGTACTAAAAGTGAAGCGCGAGGGATGGCTTGTGTGTCATAGTAGAAGCAACTGGATCATCCCAGGCCAATTCGACTGCGTAGCTACGCCATAGCTACGGCGAGATTTCAGGTCTATTGGTGGCGACCCAGCCCACTTCTATTTTTGCAGTTGTCGTGAAGGGCCGGAGTCATGCGAAAGCGCCGATATGGTCAGTTCTGCCCCATCTCCAAAGCTTCGGAGATCGTTGCCGAGCGCTGGACACCGCTCGTTCTGCGGGAACTCCTGATGGGGAGCCGCCGCTTCAACGATATCCACCGTGGCGTGCCACTGATGTCCACTTCGCTCCTCTCGCGACGCCTCAAGGAGTTGCAGTGGGCAGGTCTGGTTGAACGCCGGGCGCTGGATGGCGAACATGTCGAAGGCTACTTTCCGACCGAGGCGTGTGAGGGCTTGCGTCCGATACTGATTGCGCTTGGAGAGTGGGGCATCCAGTACCTGCACAGCGATTTCGACCATGCCGATCTCGACCCTTCGCTGCTGATGTGGGATATGCGCCGCAATATCCGGATCGACCGGCTGCCAACCGAGCGCGTCGTCGTGCTCTTTGAATTTACCGACCAAGTGCCTGCCGAACGCAAATGGTGGTTGCTGCGAGAGCCAGGTGCGACCGACCTTGATCTCTGCTTGCAAGATCCCGGCTATGATATCGATCTCACCGTCTCCACCGATCTGCGCACGATGACCCAGATCTGGATGGGTGAGATCGATTTGACTGCCGCCCTTCGCAGTGGGTCGCTCACCATCACCGGCTCGCAAGCACTGCGCTTGAGCATCCTCGATTGGATCGGCCTCAGCGTCTTTGTTCATTGACGCCTTGTTGGGCGTTCGTCAGTGGAATCAAACGTAAAAAGAGACCCCGTCGTTACCCGGGGTCTCAAAGTCTACAGTCATGCAATGGGTGCTTGCATTTTGTCTCAGGCCCGCGTTGACGTTCGGTGTCCACGGGTTCTCAGGATTCATCCCTCCGCAGACTCTTCGGTGGGCCGAGAATCTCGCTGAGCAGAATTGCTCTCCGCAGCGAGCCTC
>CAYNTE010000074.1:0-5236 GCA_964399615.1 uncultured Thermomicrobiales bacterium | reverse complement strand
CTCTTCGGTGGGCCGAGAATCTCGCTGAGCAGAATTGCTCTCCGCAGCGAGCCTCGGTCATGCAACATGCGGCGGATCTCCTGGCGTTGACGGCTTGCGGAGGTTCGACGCACAACCGGATCTGGCTCCTCGGCAATTGAACGAGCTTGCTGTGGCGCTGTCTGGATGATCGTGGGCCGCCCTGCCTGAGCTTGCGCTCGTCGTTCTGGTTGGCGTCGCGGTGTCGACGACGACTCAGATCCCTCACCGGAAGCAGCTTTAAGGAGGTCCCAGAGTTGCCGGCCGACCTCACCCAGCCCGGGATTCAGGTCACTATCGCGCATGGTGTCTCGCCTCCCTATGATTCTTCGTCCGAAAGCGATTCACGCATGCTGGTATCGGCCTGGATATTCTCCATGCGGTAGAAGTCCATGATGCCGAGGTTGCCGCTGCGGAATGCCTCTGCCATTGCGCGTGGCACTTCTGACTCTGCCTCGACGACTCTGGCCCGCATCTCCTGCTCTTCAGCGACGGCCATTGCGCGCCGCTTCTCGGCATTGGCCTGGGCGATCTTCTTGTCCGCCTCAGCTTGATCGGCCTGCAGCTCCGCGCCGATATTGCGACCGATGTCCACGTCAGCGATATCGATGGAGAGGATCTCGAATGCCGTGCCGGCGTCGAGTCCGCGCGAGAGCACGAGTTTTGAGATCTTGTCGGGATTCTCAAGCACGGCCTTGTGGTTCTCAGCCGAGCCGACGGCCGAGACCGTGCCCTCGCCGACGCGCGCAATGATCGTCTCCTCGCCAGCGCCACCGACCAGCCGGTCGATATTGGCGCGCACGGTTACCCGGGCGACGGCGATCAGCTGGATGCCGTCGCGAGCAACGGCCGAGACCTGGGGCGTCTGGATCACCTTGGGGTTGACGCTGACCTGGACTGCTTCGAGAACATCGCGCCCCGCCAGGTCGATTGCCGTTGCGCGGCGCCAGGTGAGCTCGATATTCGCGCGATCAGCCGAGATCAATGCTGTCACCACGCGCGCCACGTCACCGCCCGCCAGATAGTGCGCCTCCATCTGACCGATATCAAGCTGGAGATCAGCCTTGGTTGCGCTGATCAAGGGGCGGATGATCGCGGCCGGGTTGACTTTCCGCAGCCGCATCCCGATCAGGGTCCCGATGCTCACCCGCACACCTGAGAAGATGGCGGTGATCCAGAGGCCGATCGGGACGAAATAGAAGAATGCGAACAGCAAGAGGACGACAACGAACGCGATGACGATCAATACTGCGCCACTCATGCGCTCTCTCCCTTCCCTTCATTCGTATCCGGTAAGTCAGCTTCCTGCGAAATCTCTTGCACAACGCGGCGATATCCGTCGTCGCGGACGATGACGACCGCTGCACCTGCGCTGATATAGCCGCCCTCCGAGACGACATCGATGCGCTGGCCCTCGACCGTCGCTATGCCGGCCGGTCGCAAATCCGAGAGGGCTACGCCACGAACGCCGATGAGCGAAGCAGGTCGAGGATCGCTGGACTGGTCAGTTGGCTGCTCGACCGGCATCTCGGTGGCTCCGGATCGCTTGCGCAGCCATCCCAAAATGCCGCGACGCGCTTTCGGGGCGTCCTCCTGACCAAGGCGAGTCTGAAGCACCAACCCGCCCATCCCGCTCAGCCGCGGCAACAGCAGGAGGAAGACGAATGCGCCGAGGATCAGCACCAGCAGCGCGATGCTCGTGCCGGTCACTGCGCGCCAGGTGTCCTCATCAGTCCGCAGCACGCCACCGGCCAGGGTGAGATACAGTCCTGCGAGCAGACTCACGACCCCGCCAACACCAGCCACGCCGAAGCCTGGGATGACGAACGCTTCGACAGCCACCAGCACCAGCCCGAGCATGACCAGCGCGACGCCCTCCCAGCCAGCCAGGCCAGCCAGGAAATAACCCCAGAAGAAGAGCGCGACCATCGCGACACCGATCACCGCAACAATCCCAACCCCACCGATCAATGCATCGCCGATGATCAGGAGGAGGCCGAACGAAAAGAGCAACGAAGCCACGATGGGGTTGGTCAGGAAGCGCACCATCCGCTCCGCCAGACTCGGCGACAACTCATTGACCGTAGCTCCCTCGAGCCCGGTTGCTGCGAGCAGTTCCGAGCGATTCGCGGCCGTGCCATCGGCGTAGCCCCACTCCAGCGCTTCTGCAGTGGTTAGCGTCAACAGCGTGTCGGGTCCATCGAGGCCTTCGACCTCGACACTGGGGTCGACCATCGCCTCGGCGATCGCTGGGTCGCGACCACGCTCCTCAGCGGTCGACTTGAAGGTCTTCCGAACGGCAGAGACGACCTTGTCGCTGGCGGTCTCTCCGGCACCGTCCACTGGCGTTGCCGCGCCCATGACACCGCCCGGCGCCATGTAGATCTCTTCACAGGCGATAGCGATGAGTGCCCCTGCCGAGAATGCGTCGCGGTTGACGAACGCAATCGTTCGTACGTCCGCGCCCAGCAGCGTATCTCGCATCTGAAGCACCGCGTCGAGCCGGCCGCCTGGCGTATTGATCTCCACGATCACAGCGGCGGTCGAGTCGTCCTCGGCATCATCGATGACGCGCTGCAGAAACGGCGCGAGCCCCAGATCTATCGTCCCCTCGATCTTCGCGACATAGACCGTGGAACCACCGGAATCCTGAGCCGCCACTGGCAGTCCTGTGATCAGCAAACCAGCCAGCACAAAGAGCACGCCGAGCACCCTCAGCCCAGCCCGCCACGCTGATATGTGTGGCCTCGAAGTGGTCACCAGCTTTTGGGATTTCCGCATTGCACCTACGCTCGCTTTATGTGATCTAAGCGTATCGCACGCTGATACCCCAATTCGACCGTGACGGCGTCAAAAATGTGGGGGTCATACCCTGTAGCGTATATCCAATTGCTAGGAGTTGAGGGGAAGGACCATTACACGTTTAAGAAACGAGACCCCGTCATCACCCGGGGTCTCAAGATCGTACCAGCAGGGCTATCGGCTTGGCGCGGCGTGTACATCATCGCACTAGTTTCGCTCGTCTACGTCGATATTGAGAATCTCAGGAGAGCGGAGCCATCATATCGAGTCCTGCTTCCACATAACTATAGCTAATTCCCGATACCGGTTCTGGTTCCACTAGTCCCCAAAATGACACAAAAAGAGACCCCGTAGTCACCCGGGGTCTCAACGTCTACTTTTCGCCAGTGTAGGCACCTTGGTCCTGTTGATTCCGTGCTCTACACCGCTGTAATAGATGTCAATATCATACTACAAATCATGGCCATCCCCAACGTGCATGCTGCATCGACTGAGTGATCGGGTCTACACGTCAGCTCGGAAATTGGTTGGTACACTGCAAGAGTCAACTTTTCGCAGGGTAATGAGGTACTGATTCCTACCTCAAGCCCTCTGTAATAGAAGGGAGAATCCCATGCGGATTCCTCCGGGTATCGCTGTTGCTGCAGTCATGCTGCTAGCAGCCATACTCTTGAGCTCGCTGGTTGGAGCTAGCGTGTATGTCATCATGCTAGCCCCACTCGTTTCAGTCCGCGACTAGACGAGTCCGGGAGTTTAACGGTGGGGTCGGGGAGTCACCCTCGGCCCCGCCTCTTTTCTTTTAATCCCCCGATACCACCTCTGGTTCCACCGGCAGGTAGTAGGTCTCGGCCTGCGGTTTGTACGGGCGGGCCATCCAGAGTGGGCGGCGGAGGTTGTTGGGGCCGGGGGCGGGGCGGGCGAGTTGCTTCCACTCTTCGTAGACCTCGCGTGCCTTGGCCGTGTCGACGTAGATGTCGCCGTAGCGGTCGTTGGGGCCGGCTCGCTCGACACGCACCACCTGGTGCCAGCAGTGCTGTCCGCTGATCGGGTCTGGCTGCACCGGGAAGACGAGATTCTGATTCACGCCGGCATCGCCCCACCAAATTCTTGATGTATCGGGGTCACTTGACTCGAAGGGTTCAACGCCTTGAATCTGGCGCATCTGATATTGGGTCTTGCCCTGGCGCTGGATCTCGACCTTGGCCGATCCCAGCCGGTTCATCTGCCCGTTGCCCTCGCCGGGATCGCCCAGCCGCCAGCGGCCCATGTGGTGTGAGACTGCCAGAATGCCGGGCCGGATGCCCTGGGTCACCCAGGTGCGAGCGATGAAGTAGCCGATGCGGGTCTCGATCTTCAGGAGGTCGTTGGTGGCGACGCCCAGCCGCACCGCATCTTCCGGGTGCAGCCAGGCCGGGTGACTGTGGCTGATCTCATAGAGCCATTTGGCGTTGGCCGAGCGGGTGTGGATCACCGTCGGCAGCCGGAAGTTCGGCAGCAGCAGCATCTCACCGTTGGCGCGGTCGATCTTGCTGGGGTGGACATGGCTCTCGATATAGCCCGGCGTCGTGTACTCCGGCCAGTGCCAGTCGCGCAGTGTCTCGGAGTAGAACTCGAGCTTGCGAGACGGCGTCGGGAAGCCTGCTCGCACGACACCATCGACCTCAATGCCGACGGTCTCGGTCGAGCCGTTCAGCCCGCGGGTCGCCAGGTGCGAGACAGGATCGATGCGCACGTCCGGTGGTCGCTGTGCCCCGTCGAAGATCGTCGCGTCCTGCTGTGAGAGCGGGCTCTCCTTGAGCTCGAACGCGCCGAACTTGCGCATATACTCCAGCGGTGTCAAGCCGTGCCGGGCGGCCTCTTCCGGCAATCCTGGCACGGTGTTCTCGAACATCCAGCGATAGTGCTCTTCAACGGTGATCTTCTCGCCGGGCCGGTAGGGCGATTCATAGTGCTGGCGGATGCCGAGTGATCCATCGGGGTCGATGCGCCAGGAGAGCTCGATGAAGAATTCGTCTTCCTCCCAGACCTCGCCGGGGTTGACCTCGTAGGTGTAGCGCACGGGCTTGCCCATCCGCTCCATCGCCACGCGCACGACTGGTTGCCGGAACCCGAGCCAGCGCGCTGCGTGCGTCTCCTGGCTCATATTGTCGTGCCGCTCAGGGCCGTGGCCCATCGGCAGCACGTAGTCCGCATACCAGGCCGTCTCATTCCAGGTGGGTGTCAGTGCGGCGTGCAGGCCGATCTGGTCTTCGTTGGTCAGCAGCTCGATCCACGAGAAGCCGTCCGGGTTGGTCCAGACCGGGTTGTAGACGCGCGTGAAATAGGCCGCTACTTTGCCCCTCCCCTCGCGCAGGAAGTGCGGCATCAGGAAGCTCATCTCGTGGTGTGCCAGCGGGTACTCCTTGGGCCAGAGGAC
>CAYNTE010000073.1:0-15235 GCA_964399615.1 uncultured Thermomicrobiales bacterium | reverse complement strand
TTCCAGTCCCACTCGCCGCTGGCCAGGTGGCCGAGCAAGAGCTGTTGAATCAGATCGTCGATCGTTTGTAGCTCGGTGATGCGCTCGCGCAGTGCCTGGCGCTGAATTCGAAGCGCGGCAGCCAGGTTAAAGTCATCGCGGTCGAGCAGCTCGCGGATCCGCGCCAGTGGAAATCCCAGAAGCCGCAGCATCAGGATTTGTTGCAGGCGCAGCAGGTGGTCATGCTCATAGAACCGGTAGCCGCTCTCGCTCTGCCCGGCCGGCTCAAGCAGACCGATGTCGTCATAGTGGTGCAGCGTCCGGACCGAGACCCCTGCCAGTTTGGCAACCTCACCAACGCGATATCTGCGTGTCATCGCAGCACCTCCAGCCAGGGAGTTTAGACCCTCACGTAACGTCAGGGTCAAGGGTAGGTTCAGGGGGCTGTCCAGTGGATGCCGAGCTCGTGTACCTGCCAGTCCTGCAGCGTGATTTCGACGGGGTCGTCGTGATCGCGAGCGACTGTTGCGGTGACCTTCCAGGTCCCCGGTTCTTCGAGCCGCACCCAGCCCAAATAGCGGGCATGCCCGACGTGCTGAAGGAGGACGATGCGCTGTCGCAACCCAGGCCCGAGCAGCGCCAGGCGAATGATGCGTGGGAATCCGCTTGCGAGCGACACATCGTCGCGCATGCGTGCGCCGCTGTCTGCCGAGACGACCCAGCCGAAGACGGTCACGGTCCGGCCGCTGATCATCGTCTCGGGCTGAGCCTCGAAGACGTAGGCAAGCCCATCATCCCCGACGAGCCCTGGCAGTGCGTCGATCGTGCCGAGCTGTGCGACGTCCCACGTTGCGCCGTTGGGGCTGGTGAAGTGTGCCGAGAGCGTCCACCGGCCGCTGCGATCGAGCATCACCTTCCCGCGATATTCGCCGGCTGAGGACTGATAAGGCATCAGCAAGACCGTTGCGCCGGAATCGTGGCTGAGTGTCAACGTCATCTGGGCCTCGGGGTCGAAGCGGATATCGTCGACCGCCTCGGTGAGCGGTTCTCCAGTCAGTGGATCGATCAACTGCACGGTGATCTCTCGGGGAATGCCGGCAGTGACCGGCCCCGCACTGATGCGCGCTGCTGGCAGCACGGCAATCTGCTCGTTGTCGACCGGTGTGACGGTATCAGTCGCCGGAGTGCGGCCATATTGCCAGCGGTAGAAGCCATGCAGCGAGGTAAGCCAGAGATCTCCTCCCGATACATCAGCGGGAAGCACGATCGGTTGTTCGACTCCGCTTGCGACGTCCAGGCTGCTGAGCTGTGTGCCGTCGTTGCCGGTGATCTGGAGCCAGAGCGTGTTGCCATCGGCTGACAAGTGCATTCCAAAGGGTTTGCCGCTGGTTGCAACGCTGCCCACGGCCTGCCAGCTGCTGGTATCGATGACCCAGATCGGCGACTGGCTGTTGTTCAATGCGATCAGCCCGAGGTAGAGTAGCTTGCCATCAGGCGAGAGATCACCCAGCACATAGGCGGCCCGGCGGAAGCTGGCGAAATAGTCGGCCGACTGCACCGCTCCAGGCTCGACGGGATAGATGCCGTTGAGCTGGCGCTCGACCAGGTCGATCACTGCAATCTGGCGCTCCAGCGTCGAGAGCACGTAGAGCAGTCTGCCGCTATTTGACGGGATTGCCTGAACGTCGACCAGGGCAGAATCGGTGCGGCGCGGGAAAGGCAGCGTCACCGAGGTCAGCTCACCACTCTCCACATCGAGGAACTGCACCCCGACGCGATCGCGGTTGTCGAAGCGAACCATGCTGTAGAGTGCCGATCCATCGACCGTCAGGCGTGCGCCAGTCACACTGAAGTCGCGCTGCATACTCGAGGCCGGTCCGGACTCACGCACCCTGCTATCGATGACCTCACCGGTGTCGCTGCTGATCGTGATCAGCCGCAATGTCCAGATATTCTCGTGGTAGCGCGACGTACCGACCAGGACGTAGATCGTGTCGCCGTCCTGACTTGGCACGATCTGCGTCAACCGTGATCCACCTTCATCGTTCGCCGTCTCCGGGATGGGGATCTCGGGCAGACTCGATCCGTCGCTGGCCAGATAGCGGTCCAGCCGGTAGCCACCCTCACCGTCTCGTTGCAGGAGCACCAGGGTGGAGGATGTCAGCGCCGTAGCACTCGGCGCCTCCGTCGTAATCGACCAGCTGGCCTGCATCGTTGTCGCGTCGATAGCCGTGAAGTGCTCGGTGGAGTCAGGTAGCGGCTCTCGCAAGACGAACCAACTCGCATCACCTGCCATCGCCACGTCGCTACCAGGGCCGAGTTCCACGGCGTGGTCGCCCTCGAAACGGTAGAAGCTGGCTGGCCGTCCGTCCAAGCTGCCCGACGCGATGATCAGCTCAGCATCCGGGACGTTGGGAGGGGCGGGTAGTTCAACAGTGCTGACTGGCACTGCCACGACCATGGGCGATTGCTCAGCCAGATCGATGGCCGGGAGCTCGGCGACTGCCGGTTGGGGCGCAGGTGTCTTGGTCGATCCCCACTTCGGGCCGATCAGCCAGTAGAGACCAGCGATCGTTGCGATGACGGTGACACCCAACAGTGCCCAGTTGCGCATCCGTTTGCGCTGCCGGCGGCGTGCCAGCCTGCTCTCGACCTGCGGCTTGATGACCGCCCAGAGATCGGGGCGAGGAAAGCTGGAAATGTAGCGCGAGAGCGCCAGATAGAGCTGCGCAGCCGATTGCGCCCCTGCCGCCTCATACAATCTCCGCTCTGCAATCTCCACCTGCTGGGCGAAGCCGGAGCCAGGGTTGCTGAGCATACTGCCGGCGGTGGATGGCGCGAACCCAAGTAGCCGTGTCATCCCGATCATCACGCGGGCGCTCGGGCTGGCCATCGACAGTGCTGCGTGTACTCGCGTTCGCTCATCGTCTGTTGGGGTGGATGGCACGCTACCGAACGATTCGTGGCGCTGCCGCGTGCTGGAGATGAGCGCTTCAAGGGCATCGAGCCGGGGGTCGCTCTCGACGGCACTGGTGTCATCCAGGACCGAGAGAATCGCATCGGCAGCCAGTCTGGCGGCTCGCTCAGGGTCACCAGTCAGCAGGAGCGCGAGATCGAACGTTTCTGGCTGGAGGTGCTGGGTCAGCTGGTGGCAGGCCTCAAGGTCTCCTGTCCGCCAGCGAGCGAGGAGGGCAGTAGCGTCAGCTGACGTTCCCACAGCAACCATGCGGCCTCCACCTGGGTCAGATTTCTCCAGTAGTATCCCATCCTACTACCCTCCAGGAGAACAGCTGGATTCATCAACAACAAGCCAGCAGCGCGTATATCGATTGATACACTTATCAAGTTGTGCCGCTCTCCGCTGGTGGAGAGGCAGGTCGAAGATAAGGCCATGACACGCCGCAGACGCCACCGAAACCGACGCGACAAAGATGTGGTGACGGAGAATCTTCCGGAACCATTCGTGATGGAGCTCGAAGACATCGCCTTCGAGGGCGCATCGATCGGCCATGCGCCGGACGGCCGGATCGTCTTTGCCGACTACGGCATCCCCGGCGAGACAGTGACGGTCGCCATCGAACGCCAGCGACGCAGCTTCTACGAGGGTCGCGTCATCGAGGTCCACAAGCCGCACCCTGCGCGTGTTCAGCCGCCCTGTCCGTATTTTGGGCGCTGCGGTGGTTGTCAGTGGCAGCACATCGACTACCAGCATCAGCTTGAGCTCAAGCAGAAGATCGTGGCCGATCAGTTGCGCCGGATAGGTGGATTCGAGGATCAGCCAGTCTCGCCGACTGTGCCGTGCGAGCATCCGTTTGGCTACCGCAACAACGCCCGGTTCTCGACGCGCAAGGATGGCAGCCTCGGTTTCATCTCTCGCGGTCCGGGGGGCAGGGAATTCATTCGCATTGACGAGTGTAAGATCATGCACCCCGCGATCAACGAGACGCTGGCGACGTTGCAGGGTCACGGTGCGGGCTTGCATCAAGTGGTCATTCGCTACGGTGAGAACACCGGCGATATGCTGGTCCAGCCAGATCTCAGCGAGCGGCAGAGCGCGATCGCCTCGGGTCAAACGACCTACACCGACAAGCTGCTTGGGCATCAGTTCCAGATCTCTGGCTCATCCTTCTTCCAGACCAACACGAAACAGGCTGAGGAGCTGATGAAGCTGGTGATCGAGCGCCTGGAGCTCAGTGGTGATGAGCTGATCGTCGATGCCTACGCTGGAGTCGGGACCTTCGCCGCACTGTTGGCGCCACACGTCCGCCGGGTGATTGCAATAGAAGAGGCGCCCTCGGCACGCAAGGACTCTGAAGTGTCGCTGGCCGGTTTGGAGAACGTTGAGTATCTGCTCGGCAAGGTCGAGCACCTGCTGGGCGAGATCGGCGAAGCTCCTGACGCAGTCATCATTGACCCGCCGCGCGCCGGTTGCCACCAGCGAACGCTGGATGCCTTGCTCAACTACCGTCCGAGGCAGATCGTCTACGTCTCGTGCAACCCCTCGACACTGGCGCGAGATCTTCGAATTCTGGTCGACGGCGGGTATGCGATCAGTAACGTGACGCCAGTGGACATGTTCCCCCAGACCGCTCATATCGAGTCTGTGACGACACTGAGGTTGACGTAACAGTATGGCGGATTTGATTCTGGCCTCGGCCTCTCCTCGCCGCCGTGAGCTACTGTCGCTCATCGGCATCGACTTCACCATTCTGCCGGCCGATATTGACGAGACGTTTCCCACCGGCGATGCCAGCGTCAGAGAGATCGCTCGGGATCTGGCGTTGCAGAAGGCGCGGGCGATCGCCGGCCAATCTCCCGGCAGGCCAGTGCTGGCGGCCGATACGATTGTTGCGCTCGAAGGTGATCTGCTGGCAAAGCCGGGTGATGCTGACGAGGCGCGCGAGATGCTGGAGCGATTGCGCGACCGAACCCATCTGGTGGTAACGGGCGTCGCACTCGCCTATGACGGGCGGCTTGAAACGTTCGATGTGACAACCGAGGTGACGATGCGTGACTACGCGCCAGCTGAAGTCGAAGCGTCGATCGAGCGGGGTGACCCGTTCGACAAGGCCGGGGGATACGCGATTCAGGATCCACTCTTCCGCCCAGTTGCACGCTACAGCGGCTGCTACACCAACGTGATCGGGCTGCCACTGGGCGATGTTGTGCAGCATCTCTCGGGCGCCGGTCTGGCGGATGGTTTTTCTTTGAAGCCCGTCGCTCGACCTGGCTGTATGTGTTGCCCCTGGGTCGCGGGGCCGGCGTTGAATGGGGACTAGCCCTCGCCATCCGCGGCGGGGTAGCGCAGCTCTCCGTCCTCGACCACGGCAAAGTCTGTAAGCTGGTGCTTCTCGGGCGGTTGCTCGCTGAGGATGTGCTTGACGGTGACATCCCGAACGACCAGCGCATCAGCAATCAACCGGCGATGGCAGCGCCACCAGACGGCTTCGGCGCACATGATCGCCGTGCGCTGCTGCGCCGCCTCGCTCATCAGCCAATCCAGCGCGTCGTGGAACGCGGCAGTGGCCAGATAATCCGCATAGGCACGGAATCCTTCGACCCGCCAGCCGGTGTTCGGTGAGTCGGGGTTTGCCTTGCGCCGGCCCCCTAACGCCTTACAGTGCTGATAGCGGATGCCGTGCGCAGGCAGCTGCCCGGCGAGGTTGTCCTTGCTGAAGTGTGGCAAGCGGCGTGATCCGGGATATTGCCGGACATCGACCAGCAACTCGATCTCGTTCGCCGTCAGCAACGCCAGGAACTCCTCGAACGTGCGGTTGGAGTGCCCGATGGTATAGAGCGTCGTCATTCGCCCGTGATGCCCTGGACGGTCGTGAGGGTGGCACCGAAGAGGAACTCAGCCTGGCGTAGCGATGACTCCATATCAAACTCGGTCAGTGCTGAAAGCCCGTCGACCGGCAGCACCACCTTGTACCAGCGTAGTGCTGCGCTGGCGGCCGTGTAGTGGACGCAGATGTTGGCGACAGTGCCGCAGATAATGACCGTTTCGATCGCGGCGGTGCGCAGCGCATGGTCGAGACCAGTGCCATAGAAGCCGTCGTAGCGAGCCTTCTGCACCACCAGCTCGCCTTCGATTGGTGCGAGTTCGGGGATGATGCCCCAGCCAGGTGTGTTGCGCTCGACGTGGCGGCCCCAGATCTCCCACTCCGGGTCGTCCTCGTCGTGGGTGTCCTGGGTGAAGGCGATGAACAGGCCTTCTTGTCTGGCCCATTCGAGGAGTTGCGCGATGGGGGCGACGGAGGCGCGCGCTCCGGGGACCGGCAACGCTCCATCTGACTCGACAAAATCCACTTGCATATCGACGATGATCAGCGCAGTCGTTGCCGGATCGATCGAGACGTGCTCGGTAATCTGATATTCGGGCACTTCAATCGTCTTGGGCACCTGTATTCACCCTTTCATTTCATGGCTTATCCCCGGCGGCCAGGCAAGCCAACGCCGGGTGCGGGTCGTTCGCGGAGCACTTCACGACGGAAGCGGAAGAGTTCAGCGGGCCGGCCGCCCGTGCCGATCAGTTGGCCCGTCCCTTCGACCATACCGCTGCGGTCGATGAGTCTGCGGAAGTTCTGTTTGTGGAGTCGCACCCCGGCCAGTGCCTCGACGACTTGTTGCATCTGACGCAGCGTGAAGCACTCGGGCAGCAGCTCGAAGATCACCGGGCGGTATTGCAGCTTCCCGCGCATGCGGCTGAGCGCTGTGGCAACGATGCGCCGGTGGTCGAAGGCCATAGGGCGTCCCACGATCCACGCTCCATCGTTCGGTGGTGGTTTGGCGCTATCGAGGTGCGCATTATCGCGATGAAACTCTTTGACGAGCCCCGCTTCCCAGAGCAATTCATATCGTTCAAGTGCGCGCTCTGGATCCCAGGGCGAGGCGTCGAGTCCGAAGGTGATGGCGATCCGCTCGTGCCGCTCGGCACGTGTCTCGGAGCCCGCATCGCGCTCGGCCCAGCGATCTAATTGTGGGACGATCTCGTCGTTGATCATTGCCGGTCGGCCTTCGCGGTGATCTTCCCAGGGGAGGATCTTGTACCAATCCTGCCACCAGGCCCCACCGCCGCGCGGCAGATCTTGCTCGCGGATGAGGGCCAGGTAGGTGACGGAGAGGATGCGTGCGGGCGTGGCCGGCTCGCGGTGTAGATCGCCAAAGGTATAGAGCTGCTCGGCATAGCCAATCTCCAACCCTGTCTGCTCTTGCACCCAGCGACGCAGACCACTCTCAAGCGTCGGGTCGCCGTCGGTATCGAGCGGTCCATAGGGCAGGGCCGGGTGTCCCGCCGCGCCGGGCAAGGTGCTTGCGCGCAGGGTCAGGACGCGCGGGACTTCATCGGTGACCGCGACGATCACAGCGTTGAGGCGAATGGTAATTGGGTGTGGCATTGCGCTCCGTCCGCGGATAACGCGGAATGTCAACCAGCGCAATGATACCGAGTCGGTGCGTGCTGGACAGCGTCGATGATCTTAACCCAGGATGGACATTGCTGCGCATAGGGCAGGAGATTTACCAAGAATCGGTCGTTGAACATAGAACCAAGAGCGTGTTCTCGACGTATATAGTAGTAGAGAGAGTCCCCACCGTCGATTTACTCTCTCTGACACACCCGTGGAGCTGTAACCAGTTCCACCCTCCCCTTCCCTAGCGAGCTGGGCCGGCCCCCACGGCCCGGCTCGCAGCCATTTATCGGCCCAACTCATCAACCATCACTGGACATTTCTGCGACGTGGATCGAGTGCATCGCTCAGGCCATCACCAAGCAGGTTGAAGCCCAGCACGGTGATTGCGATCGCCAGCCCCGGGAAGATCGCAACCCAGGGCGCAATCTCCATGAAACCGCGACCCTCGTTGAGCATGCGCCCCCAGGTTGGGGTCGGTGGCGATGCGCTCAGGCCAAGGAACGAGAGCGACGCCTCGGCCAGAATCGCATAGCTGAAACTCGTCGTGGCGCGCACGATGATGATGCTCAAGGTATTCGGCGCAAGATGGCGGAAGAGGACGCGGCTACCGCTTGCCCCGAGCGCTCGTGCCGCCTCGATATAGTCGCGCCGCGCCTCCGCCAGAGCTGGTGCGCGGGCGGTCCTGGCAAAGATCGGTACATAGACGATACCGATGGCGATCATCGCGTTGAGAATCGACGGGCCGAGGATCGCCAGGATACCGATCGCTAGCACAATCGACGGGAAGGTGATCAACGCATCCATGATGCGCATGATGATCATGTCGATCCTGTCGCCACCGTAGGCCGAGATCAGCCCCAGTGGAACGCCGACGATGGTCGCTATCCCAACCGACAGAAACCCGACGAAGAGCGAGACTCGTGCGCCGTACATGATGCGGCTCAAGGAATCACGCCCGATGTCGTCGGTCCCAAACCAGTGCTCCCAGCTAGGGCCAGCGATGCGATTCGCCATATCGCGCTGATAGGGATCATGCGGCGCGAGAACTGGCGCGAATACCGCCACGATGACCGTGATTGCGACGATGATTAATCCAATCAAGGCCATGCGGTTGTTGGTCCAGAAGCGGTATTGGGTTTCGAACCAGCCGCGCTGGAGTCTTCTGGGCAGTTGTTGCTGATTTTCTTCTGCAGCTGTCTGAGCTGCCATATGCTCTTGTGCCATTAGCCGTACCGAATCCGTGGATCAAGATAGGCATAGGAGAGATCGATCAACAGGTTCACCATGACGAAGGTCACCGCAAAGATCAGGATCACGCCTTGCACGAGACTGTAGTCGCGATTGTTGATCGCGAAGATCAGGAGCTGACCGATGCCGGGGTACGAGAAGATCTCCTCGATGATGACCGAACCACCGAGCAGATAGCCGAGCTGCAAGCCGATGACGGTGATCGTCGGGAGCATCGCGTTGCGCATCGCGTGGCCCAGCACGGTCGCGCGCTCCGAGAGCCCCTTGGCCCTGGCGGTGCGGACGTAATCCTGATCGAGCACATCAAGCATCGCGCTGCGCGTCATGCGGCTGATGCTGGCGGATAGCCCGATCCCCAGCGCCAGGCACGGCATGATCAGGTGCTTCAGTGATTGCAGCGGGTCCTCAATCGGTGAGACATAGCCCGATACGGGTAACAAGTTCAACCTGATGGAGAACAACAGCATCAATAACAGCCCCAACCAGAAGCTGGGGATACAGAGGCCGCCGAGCGCAACCAGCATCGAGCCGAAGTCGATCCAGGTATTGCGGCGATAGGCGGCGATCACTCCGGCAGGTATGCCAATCAAGATGGCGATGAATAGCGCCCCACCCGCCAGGATCAATGTGGCCGGAATACGATCGGCAATCAATCCCGAGACCGATTCTCCGGTGCGGATCGAATCGCCGAAATTGCCGCGGACGACATTGGACATCCAACTGAAGTACTGGAGATAGACGGGCCGGTCGAGCCCCCACTTCTGGACGAGTCTTTCCTTCACCTCAGGCGTGAGATTTTCGCCCAGCATGATCGTGATGGGATCACCTGGGATCAATCTCACCATCGTGAAGACGATGATTGAGATCAGGATGAGAACGCCAACTGCTCCGATGAGGCGCTGGATGATATAGCGAACCATACGATCGCTCCCCCGAGAACCAGCGTCATGGCCACCCCATGACGCTGGTCAGTATCGCTCCTCGAATCGTGCCTACCGGTCGATGACCACGTTGCGGAGGTAGATGTGACCGGCGGGATGCTGTTGGAAGCCGCTCACATAATCCTTCCAGCCCATTGCCACGTCCGGCAGATAGAGCCACAACCACGGCAGATCTTCCACCAGTAGCTTCTGCGCGTCGTCATAGGTCTGCTTGCGCGCATCTGGGTCGATCTCAGCTCGCCCCGCATCGAGCAGTTTGTCGAGGTCAGGGTTCGAGTACTGCATCGCGTTGTGGACACCATCACTGTGGAAGCGTGGGTAGAACGTCTGGTCGGGGTCGACACGGGCCGAATAGCCGAAGCAGGTGAAGTAGAAGTTCTTATTCAGATAGATCTCCGGCCAGAAGGTAGCCCACTCACTCTCGATGATCGTGAGCTTGATGCCGATTTGCTCCAGGTCGGCCTGGACGATCTCGGCGATGTCCGGATCTGGACTCGTGTTCGGGATCTGCATCTCTGCTTCGAAGCCGTCGGGGACTCCCGCCTCGGCCAGCAGCGCCTTTGCCTTGTCGAAATCTTGCGGATAGCCCTCGACATCAACATGCCATGGTGAGCCCTCAGGATATGCCGTGTAGGAGTCAGTCCCGAATCCCCACAGTGCGGCTTGAAGAATGGCCTCGCGGTCAACCGTGTGGGCCACTGCCTGCCGGACGCGGACATCGGCGAACGGGCCTTCGGCGCAGTTGAACGCCAGGAACGTCATCGTCACGCCGGAGATCGGCTCGACCAGGAATTCCTTGCTGTCGATGATCTGCTGCAGAGCCTGGCGCGGCACCGATCCCGTGATATCGGCATCACCTGCCCGCATTGCTGTCAGACGTACGTCAGCATCTGGGTAGAAGTTCCAGTTGACCTTGGCGGCCTTGGGCAGCCCCTCTTCGTAGTAGTCATCGTGGCGCTCCAGCGTCATGCCAGTGCCACGCTGCCAGTTGGTGAGTTTGAAGGCACCGGTTCCAACCGGCAGCACTTCGTCATAGGTATCCATGTCGACGATCGCACAGCGGTGCGAGAGATCGGCGAGGAACGGCGCGTACTGCTCCTTGAGGGTGAAGACGATCGTTGTTTCATCTGTCGCCTCGACACTCTCGACGGTTTCGAAGACAGGGGTGAGCATCGAGCCGCTGTTCGGGTCCTGGATATGCTCAAAGTTGCGTCGCACCTCTTCCGCGGTGCACGCCTTGCCGTTGTGGAAGACCAGGTTGTCGTGCAGCGTGAATGTCCAGGTTATACCGTCTTCGCTTGACTCCCACTTCTCCGCGATGCGTGGGGAGAGGCCAAGATCGAAATCCCACCAGACGAGCCCAGGCATAACGACGAAGCTAATATCGCCAGCTGCCGCAGCCGTCAAATTGTGTGGTGTGAGATCTGGCGGCTCTTCTGCATAGGCGAGGTTGATCTCGTAGTCGCCCTGTTCAGCGCCAGAGGTATCACCTTCGCCAGAGTCCTCGGTTTCCGATCCCTCGTCCCCGGCTTCGGTCTCCTCGGCAGAAGCTTCCTCAGTCGCCTCATCGGTTGCTTCGTCGGAAGCTTCTTCAGTGGCTTCTTCGGTTGCGGCCTCGGTGCTGCCGGCGTCACCCGTATCGTCATCGTCATCGTCATCGTCGTCGCCACCGCAGGCGGCGAGCAATCCGGCCAGGGGTAGCGCTGCACCCAGCGCTGTGGCCCGCATCAGAAAGCGGCGGCGCGAGAGTCCGCTGCTATTCACGTGTTTGAAGATCTCATCGAACCGGTCTAGTGCCGTCATGATCTTCTGGTCTCCTTCTCCAAACGGCGTCGAAACGCCCCCCAATGTAGACGCGACAGTCGACAGTCGCGAACCTTGCCAGTCTCACCCCATCGTGAACATGGTTACATCGATGTGCATATCCTAACCGACAATTCGGGACTGTGCCGTCGTGGTTGACGCAGATTTGATAATTCACACCGGTTTTCGGCATTTTAACCGCCTCGTGACCGCTCGTCACATCTAGGCGGTCGCCAAATTGCTCGGTAGGCTTGGGACATGCTAAACTGAGCATTAGTGTACGTACACGATGTGGATGAATCTGTCCACAGTCCAGCGGCGAGGTGGACCCCATGGCAACCGAAAACAGCACCGACGCTCGCTATGACCAGATCTGGCAAGCAGCGCTCGATGACCTTCAGCAACAGCTCTCTCGCGCCAATTTCGAGACCTGGTTGCGCTCGACCACGCTCATCGATCTCGACAGCGAGCAAGCCACGATTGCCGCGCCGAACACTTTTGCCGTCGAGCAGCTCCGCTCGAAATTCGACCGCGAAGTCGCCGACGCCCTGTCAACACTGGTCAACCGTCCGGTCCAGGTCGAATTCGTTGTCCGTGCCGCGCTCGACAAGAAGCGTGACCGCTCGGCACGGCGCCGGCCTCGCAACCCTGCCCCGGCCGTCGATGTGCGCAGCCCCCAGCCGAAGACGCAGCAGATGGAGCTGACCGCCTCGGCCGAGCATGGGCTGAACCCCAACTACACCTTCGAGACCTTCGTGGTCGGCGCATCGAACCGGCTGGCCCACGCCGCCGCCATGGCTGTCGCCGATCAACCCTCGCGGCAGTTCAACCCGCTCTTCTTCTATGGAGGAGTCGGCCTGGGCAAGACGCACCTGCTGCACGCTATCGGCCACAAAGCGATGGAAGAGCACGAGGGGCTGCGCGTGCTCTATGTCTCATCCGAGCGCTTCACCAACGACCTGATCAAATCGATCATGGGCCAGAAGACCGAAGATTTCCGCAGTCGCTACCGCTCGATCGATATCCTGATGATCGACGATATCCAGTTCATCGCCGGCAAGGAGAGCACCCAGGAGGAATTCTTCCATACCTTCAACGAGCTCTATCAATCCGGCAAGCAGATCATCATCTCATCCGACCGACACCCCAAGACGATCCAGACGCTCGACGACCGTCTGCGCTCGCGTTTCGAGGGTGGCCTGATCGCCGACGTCTCGCTGCCCGACATCGAGACCCGCACCGCCATCCTGCGCCGCAAGGGCGAGATGCTGGGCGTCGATGCGCCGTCGGACGTGCTCGAGTACATCGCCCGCCGGGTGCAGTCGAACATCCGTGAGCTGGAGGGCGCTCTCAACAAGATCATCGCCCTGGCCCAGCTATTCAACCAGCCGATTCGCATGGATATCGCTATCCAGGCGCTTGCCGATAGCGAGCTGGAGGCGCGCCGGGCGGAGATCAGCAGCGACAAGGTGCTCGACGCCGTCACCGCGCATTTCAAGGTCAAACTCACCGATCTGCGTGGGCGTGGACGCCGCAAAGAGATCGTCCTGCCGCGTCAAGTTGCGATGTATCTGATCCGTGAGGAAACCGGCGCATCGCTGGTCGAGATCGGCCGTGAGCTCGGTGGTCGCGACCACACCACCATCATGCACGGCATCTCCAAAATCGAAGAAGCCGTCGAACGCGACACCACCCTCCGCCGCCACATCACCTCGATCCGCGAGGCGCTCTACGAGGAATAAGGTTCCTCATTGGCATATGAGATTGCGGCCTCGATGACCATCTGATCCAACTCACAACTCAATCTGCCCTTGACATTCCCGTTCTTAATTCGTAAAAATACGGACGCTGATGAATTCGTATTTTTACGGATAAGGACGATGCGATGGAAGATCGAACGTTGCCGGTGGTGATTATCGGCGCTGGACCGGTCGGGATGGCGGCTGCGGTGCGGTTGCTCGATGAGGGACTGACACCGCTGGTTCTGGAGGCCGGATCGAGCGTTGGTGCGAGCATGTTGGCGTGGGGCCACGTGCAGGTCTTCTCGCCGTGGCAGTACAACATTGATCTCGCTGCACGGGCGAGACTCGAGGCGGCAGGCTGGGAGGCTCCAGACGACGATGGATACCCTACTGGCCGCGAGATCGTCGAGGGCTATCTGCGCCCCCTGGCCGAATTGCCCGAGATTGCCCCACATATCACGCTGAACGCCACCGTCACCGCCGTGGCGCGCCGTGGACTCGACAAGATGAAATCGCCTGCACGCGAAGAGCAACCGTTCGTCGTGCGCTATTTCGATGCCAACGGCGACGAGTGTGATCTGTTGGCGCGAGCCGTCATCGATGCCTCCGGCACATACAACAACCCCAATCCGCTCGGCGCAGGACTGCCAGCCATCGGAGAGCGAGAGGCGAGAGATCGGATTGCCTATGGGATTCCAGATGTCCTTGATCGCGACCGAGCACACTATGCAGGACGCAATATTCTGGTGATTGGTGGCGGGCACTCGGCCTTCAACGTGCTGCTCGATCTGGTGCGACTCAAGCGGCAAGAGCCGGACACCCAGATCACCTGGGCGGTGCGCAAGCGCGCAGGACAGGTCAACTATGGCGGCGGCGAAGACGATGAGCTGCCCGCCCGCGGCCAGCTCGGCAAGCGCATGCAGCAGCAAGTCGGCAAGGGCAACGTTGAGCTGGTCGGCGATTTCCAGACGACCCAGCTGCAGCTCGGCGATAGCGGCGTGCTGGCTACCAGCGGCGACCGCCAGATCGGCCCATTCGATGAGATCATCGCTACGACTGGCTTCCGGCCCGATCTTGCGATCTTGAGTGAGCTGCGTGTTGAGCTCGATCCCGCCACAGAAGCCCCGCCCTCCCTCGGCCCGCTAATCGACCCCAACATCCACAGCTGCGGCACGGTGCCGCCTCACGGTGCGCGTGAGCTGCGCCATCCCGAATCTGACTTCTATATCGCAGGCATGAAGAGTTATGGGCGCGCGCCAACCTTCCTGATGCTGACGGGCTATGAGCAGGTCCGCTCGATTGCTGCTGCCTTGGCCGGAGATTGGGAGCGAGCCAGTCGCGTCGAGCTGGCGTTGCCTGACACTGGCGTTTGCTGCTCGTCCATTGGTGGTTGTGGTGCCGACAATCAATCGGCGCTCAATGAGATAGGCTGCTGTAGTACAGAACTGATTCAGATTGAGACACTGGTGCGGCGATAGTGCTATCCGGGCGACGTAGTTCATCGCGTCGCCCGCCCATGGCAATGTTCACAGAGTAGACTAGATATGAAATATCGATTGGATCTGAGCGTTGAAAGGAGCGGCGGTCGCTCATGAAGACCGTTGAAATGCCCACCCTCGTCGACGAGCAGTTGCTGGAGATGTTGCGTGCCGTGGCAAACCCGGTGCGCTATCGCATTCTCCAGATCCTCGCCGAGCGTGGTGAGTGTCAATGCGGCCCGCTTGGTGCGAATCTCCCCGTCGCTTCTTCGACCCTCTCCCAGCATCTGAAGGTGCTGCGAGAGGCTGGGCTGATCCAGGGTGCAGTCGAGGGGCCATCGATCTGTTATTGCCGCGACGAGGAACGCATCGCCTGGTTCAAGGATGCGATCCAGAGTCTGTAAGGGAGATCGCATGCGAGAAACACTGTTGAACCTGCTCTCCGGCAAGGGCGCTCATCTGACGTTCGATGAGGCGGTGGCTGACTTTCCAATGGATGCGATCAATGCCCGGCCACCGAATGTGCCCTACACCTTCTGGCATCTGCTGGAGCATATTCGCCTGGCGCAGTGGGATATTCTCGACTTCGTGCGCAATCCCGATTATCAAGAGCAATCCTGGCCCGATGACTA
>CAYNTE010000072.1:10522-15345 GCA_964399615.1 uncultured Thermomicrobiales bacterium | reverse complement strand
ACTCTTCCTCAGCCATGTTGAAGATCATGCGGTCGCGCAGGATGCCAGCGACGTTTACGAGGATATCGAGCTTGCCGAATTCATCGATCGCCTGCTCGATCATGGCCTTGCCAGCCTGATGATCGGAGACCGAGTCGGTGTTGGCGACGGCCGTGCCGCCCGCTTCGGTGATCTCGTCGACGACCTGCTGGGCGACCGAAACGTCTTCGCCGTCGCCGCCAAGCGATGCGCCGAGGTCATTGACGACGACGCTTGCGCCCTCGGCTGCAAGCAATTTAGCGATTCCGCGTCCGATGCCACGCCCAGCGCCGGTGACAACCGCGGATTTTCCATCGAGCATACCCATGAGTGCGTTGTCTCCGTTCTATTCGGCGGGCCGGACGTGCTCGGCCTCGTTGTAGGCCGTGCGGGTCCAAAGCTTCACGCCGTCGATGATCTCTTGCCAGGCTGCATCGTCGTCCTGAGATTGCTGGGTAGGTCCAGCTGGGCGGCCGTTCGCGCCGTCAGTCACGTCGGGTGTCACCTTGCCGCCGATCGTCTTGTCGAAGACTTCTGCCAGCTCTTGCGGTGTCCAGCGGCGGTCGGCCTGCAAGACACCGGCAAGCTCCCAGGAGGAATAGAGTGAGACGGTGAATCCGCTGACGCCGAAGAAGTGACCATTGATGTTACTAGCGTCGTCGGAGCAGAGATAGGCGACCATCGGCGCGACATTGGCCGGGTTACCCGGATCAGTGTCGTCCTCCTCGGCCAGCTCGCTCGGCAACTTGCCAGTCTCTTCCTTAATCTTCTGGGCACGCGGTGTCGAGTCGATCATGCGGGTTGCGGCGTAGGGCAGGATCGCATTCGCGGTAACGCCGCCGTAGCGGTTGAGGGAATTAGCGAGTTCCGCTGTGAGTCCGAGAATGCCGTACTTGGCGGCAGCGTAGTTGGGCTGCCCTGCGGCGCCCCAGGCGGAGGTCGATGAGAAGTTGATGATCCTGCCGCCCTCGCGCCGCTCTCGGAAGTGCTTGGCGGCCCACTTGCACATGTTGAAGTGGCCTTTGAGATGGACGTCGATGACCGCGTCCCATTCCCCTTCACTCATGTTGAAGATCATGCGGTCGCGCAGGATGCCAGCGACGTTTACGACGATATCGAGCTTGCCGAATTCGTCGATCGCCTGCTGCACCATCTCGCGAGCAGCTTCGTGATCGGTGATCGAATTGGTGTTGGCGATGGCCGTGCCGCCCGCAGCGGTGATCTCGTCAACCACCGTCTGGGCAATCGATACATCGCCATCCTCGCCACTCAGGGCAGCGCCGATATCGGCAACGATGACGCTCGCGCCCTCGGCGGCGAGCAATTTGGCGATAGCCTTGCCGATACCACGGCCGGAGCCCGTGACTATCGCGGACTTGCCGTCCAGTCTTCCCATCTCATCCCTCACTCTCTACTCGGCAAGCTAAAGCTGCCAATCGTCCAGTTGGTGGAATTGCAGAGTATGTTCTTCCCGATCCCATATCGCGAACTGACCCACGGCCAGCGCGCCGGGATTGATGAGGTATCGACGCCGTTCGCTGAGCCGGATACGGCCGCGTCTGATCTCGACCGGACCATGCTCAGTTCGAACAGCGCGAAAGTGCGTGTGTCCCGCAAAGGTGAATCGGGCCTGAGCCCCTTCGCTATCGGTATCGTCGCGGGTAAACATCGAAGAGAGAGGATCCGCGCCCGACCACGCGATCGCGTCGTGGGTCAGCATCGCGTCCTCGATTCGCACCTCCTCGCGTAATTGAGCGAGCAGATCGAGTGTCTGGTCTTCCATGTTGATCTCACCAGCCAGCGCCGCGACGGTCAGTTCGTGTTCGTGATTGCCGTAGACGCCGACAACTGGCCAGCCCGCAAGTGCGCGTGCGCAGGCGTCGGCTTGGTCGGCCATGTCGAAGAGATCGCCGAGCAACATGATCGTATTGACACCGGCATCGCGGCAGATGTCGAGTGCTCGGGTGAGGGCTCGGATCTCGCCATGGACATCTGAGAAGACTCCAACTCGCCTGCCGAGTCGTACCAGGGGAGCATTCTGCCGCAGCGGAGTTACCACCATTCTGTGCGTTCCTTCACGAACTGCCTCACTCTAGCATGTCCTAGAATATCAGTGGTTGGTGACATGCTTAATGGTAGCTGGCTGGGCGGTTGGGATAATCAGACAGTCCAGGCTACATATCCCCTGACTCTCCCCATATACGACTAACGGGTTGATATCAATCTCCATCACCTCATCCCCCAGATCAACACAGAGCTGGGCGAAGCGCTCGATGGCGCTGGCAAGGGCGGCGGTGTCGGCGGGAGGTTGACCCCGGACACCTTCGAGGATTGTCTTGCCGCGGAGGCGGTCGAGCATCTCGTGGGCATCGTCGGTTGAGAGTGGGGGCACGCCGAGTGCGACGTCGCCGAGCGTTTCGACGAAGACGCCGCCGAGGCCGACAGCAATCGCCGGACCGAAGTCGGGATCTCGACTCATGCCGAGGATGATCTCGTGCCCTGGCTTGGACATCTCCTCGACGAGCACGCCGTCGAGGCTGGCATCCGGGTCGTAGGCACGGGCATTGCTGATGATCTGTTCGTAGGCGGTCCGAATCGCCTCTTCGCCGGAGAGATTCAGCATCACGCCGCCGGCATCGGTCTTGTGGGTGATCTCGGGCGAGACGATCTTCAGCACGACGGGACCACCGATCTCCTGTGCCGTTGTAACGGCCTCCTCTGCACTAGTGGCAAGCGCTGATTTCGGTGTTGGGATGCCATACAGCGCCAAGAGTTGCTTGGCGTCCTGCTCAGCAAGCGGTTTGCCGCCGGAAGCCTGGACCATCGCCCGGGCCTGCGTCGCGAGCGGGCTTGGTTCGAGTGCGGGGCGCTTGCTCCATCGTCCCTCACGCAGGAACGTCGCATAGTGATTGAGGTGAGCGACGGCGCGCAGCCCGTTCTCGACACCGTGCAGGAACGGCACCCCGCCCCAGTGTGAGACTGGCTCGTGGGCATCTTCTCCATCACGGCGGTGGGCAGGGAACATGACGCCCGGCACCAGTGAGATGACGAGGAAGGTCTTGTCCGGGTAGCGCTCGTGCGAGACTCGCATTACTTCCCCAGCAGGCGTATCGAGATCGACCCACGTCGGGTAGGCCTGACCGTAGACGATGGTGTGGATGCTGGGGTCCTCGGCCATGCCCTCGATGGCGCCCTGAAGGATCTCCGGTATCGCGCCGGCCATGCCGGTCGTATCAAGCGGATTTCCAACGGTCCCATACTCGGGGATCACGGCATTCAGGCGCTCGATGGTCGCGGGTGCGAGCTCTGGCAACTCGATGCCGAGGTCCTCTGAGAGATCTGAGACGAGACCAGCCGCGCCACCCGATACGTAGATGGCGCCAACTCCCGGACCCTGTGGCAATCTGTCCGTATGAAAAGCGGCCAGCGTCTCAGTCATCTCATCGAGGCTGCGCACGCGAATAATTCCGGCTTGCCGGAGGACGGTATCGGCCACGGCGTCGCTCCCCACCAGCGACCCCGTATGGGCCAATGCCGACCTCCTGCCAGCCTCGGAGCTACCTATTTTCAGCACGACGATCGGCTTCTGGCGCTCGGCCGCAAGCTGGGCGACCTCTAGCAGCTTATCCGGGCGACGGAATTGCTCGATGAAGCAGCCGATGACGCGCGTGTGATCGTCCTCGATGTAGTAGCGCATCAGGTCGGTTGCATCGAGGTCGACCTCGTTGCCGGTCGTCACAACGTAGCTAAAACCGATGCCGCGCTTCGCCACGGGGATCACCAGCGAGTAGGCGAGCAGGCCACTCTGCAGCACCAGCCCAACTGGCCCCTGTACGAAGCCATCGAACGGACCGGTGATCGCCAGCATTCGATTTGGCGTGCTGATGTTGCCGAGGCAGTTCGGCCCAACGATCCGGATGCCGGTGCGCTCCGCGAAATCACGGAGATGGGCTTGTCGCTCGTGGGCCAGCTCGTCCGACTGCTCGCCATAGCCACTGGTGATGATGTTGATCGCGCCAGCCCCGGCCGCGGCACAATGCTCCAGCACATCCTCAACAAATCGCGCCTGCACCCCAACGATGGCAAGATCCACGCCCCCCGGGATCGCGTCGACCGTTGGGTAGGCTTTCAGGCTGGCGATCTCCTCGTAGCGCGGGTTGACTGGAAATATCTCCCCCTGATAGCCACCCGCAACGATGTTGGCCCGAATGCCAGATGCGAACCCGCGGTTTGGTGAGTCCCCGACTACAGCGATGCGCTTCGGATGGAGGAGGGACTGCATCGATTCGGTAAAAGTGCGCCGCTCTGCCGGCTGGCTCGACGTCGTCGTTGTCATATTCTCACTACTCCCCCGTGCCCTGGCGCGGAACGATCAAACAATCGACAACTTTCGCGCCCTGTCCCTCGTCAAAGACCACCAACGGATTAATATCGATCTCTTCAACTTCATCGCCCAGGTCGGTACAAAGTTGCGAGAAGCGACTGAGAATATCGAGTACGCTCGAGATGTCTGCCGGTGGCTGTCCGCGAGTACCCTCCAGCACCTTGCGCGCTCTGAGGCGTTCGATCATCGAGCGGCCCACGAACTCATCGATTGGCGGGATGCCGAGAGCCACGTCCTTCAGCGCCTCGACGAAGATGCCGCCGAGTCCGATGGCAATGGCTGGGCCAAACTGGGCATCGTGGCTCATGCCCACGATCATCTCACGGCCCGGCTTCACCATCTCTTGTACCAGCACACCGCTGATCGCTGCTGTTGGGTCGTACGCCTCGGCGCTGGCCAGCACGTGATCGAAGCCGACCCG
>CAYNTE010000072.1:4259-10422 GCA_964399615.1 uncultured Thermomicrobiales bacterium | reverse complement strand
TCCACAGCCCAATCAGCATTCGGGCCACGCTCTGCCACAGGTGGTGTGTGACGCTCGCGTTGCCGGATGAACGACGCGTAGTCGTTGAGCTGCTTGACCGCACGCAGGCTGTTCTCCATACCCTGCAGGAAGGGCACGCCGCGAAGTTTGATGACGGGGTCATCGGCGGGAGTGCCGTCAGGTTTGTCGCGCGATTCAACTTCTCCGTAGACCAGCGAGGCGACATAGAAGCATTTGTCAGGGTAGCGGTCATACATCGACTCGAAGATCTTGCCGATGTCGGTACCCAGGTCCATCGTCGTCGGGTAGGCCTGACCGTAGAGGACGGTGTGGATGTTCGGATCCTCGGCTAGCGCCTCCAGCGAATTCTCGATGCAACCAGGGATCAAGAACGCTTGCCCGGTAACATCGAGCGGATTCCCGACCGTGCCGAACTCGGGGATGATCTTCTTCAACCGCTCGGTCGTGTGTGGTGCAAGTTGCGGGAGCTCCAGCCCGATCTCCTCACTGAGGTCGGAGACCAGTCCGCCTGCACCACCGGAGACGAAGATCGTGCCGACGCCAGGGCCGCTGGGCAACCGGTCGGTATGGAAGGCGGCCAGCGTCTCGGTCATCTCTTCCAGACTACGGACGCGGAGAATACCCTCCTGCCGCATCACGGCATCTGCAATAGCGTCGGAACCAACCAGCGATCCGGTGTGAGCACGTGCGGCACGCTGCGCGCGATCAGACCGCCCGACTTTCAAGACGACGATCGGCTTGCGTCGTTCCGCAGCCATGCGGGCGACCTCGATCAGCGCTTCGGGCGAGCGGAACTGCTCGATGAAGCAGCCGATGACCTTGGTGTGATCGTCTTCGACCATGAACCGGATATAGTCGGTCGCCTCGAGATCGGCCTCGTTTCCGGTTGTCACGATGTAGCTGAAGCCGATATCGCGGAACTTGGTCGGAATGCACATGCTGAAGGCCAGCAGACCGCTCTGGAAGACGATGCCAACCGGACCGGACTTGATGCCGTCGTAGGCGCCAGACTTGGTGACCTGCTTGTTCGGCATGCTGATGATGCCGAGGCAGTTCGGTCCGACGATACGGACTCCGGTGCGATCAACGAACTCCTGCAGCTGATCCTGCCGGTCGTGCGCTTCGTCGTCGCTCTGCTCGCCAAAGCCGCTGGTGATGATGTTGACCGCCTGAACGCCGTTAGTCGCGCACTGCTCCAGCACTGGCAGAACGAAACGGCTGGGGACGATGATGACGGCATGTTCGACGCCGCCGGGCACCTGGTCGACGGACGGGTAGGCCTTCCAGCCCAAAATCTCATCGTACTTCGGATTGATCGGGAAGATCTCTCCGTCGTATCCCCCATCGATGAGGTTCGCCAGAATACGGTTGCCAAATCCCGGATTCGGCGATGCGCCGACGATTGCAATGCGCTTCGGATGAAAGAGCGCCTGCATCGCTTGATCGACGCTTGCTCGCTCGCTGGCCGGTGGCCGTTCTATAGTCTCCATGCCTTCGCCCCAACCGTTCCTTCGTCTGCTCCGGCTAGAAGTAGATGCGACCCAGCGTCTCCGCGACCATCGACGGACGGTCAGCACCTTCCACCCACACCGTGTTTTCGTATTTGGATTGGACGTAGCCGCCATCTTCGGTGCGGCGGTCTTCGACCTCGATCAACTTCGAGCGCAACTGCACACGCTTGCCGACCGGCACTGGCGCCGGGAAGCGCACCCGATCGAGACCGTAGTTCACCGCCATCTTGCCGCCCAGATCGACCTTGACTCCGGTGCTGTCCTTGCCAAGGAAAGGCTGGATCGCCAGCGTCATATAGCCGTGGGCTATCGTGCCGCCAAAGAACGTCTTACTTGCACGCTCCGGGTCGACATGGATGAACTGGTGATCACCAGTGACGTCAGCGAATTGATTGACATGCTCCTGGGTGATCTCGACCCACGGACCAACACGCATCGGCTGGCCGACCATCTCCTGCAGCTCCTCGACGGTCGTGATCGTCCGGTCTTCCGGCATGCTCTCGCCACTCATCGTTACCACTCCCTACCTGTGCGGTATCAGGCAACCCGGCCTGCCAGCGCCTCCTGCAACACACGCTCGCGGTGCTGGGTTGTGCCGCCGTAGAGCACTTCCTGGTGCTTGGCTCGCTTCCAGTAGAAGTGCAGGTCGTATTCCCAGGTGAAGCCGATCCCACCGTGCACCTGAATCGCCTCGCCACAAACGCTCTTGGAAGCCTCGTTGACATAGGACTTGGCGACCGATGCCGCCAGCGCAGCGTCTGGCGCGCCAGCATCGAGCGCCCAGGCGGCGTAGTAGACAGCAGCGAACGCGCCCTCGACCTGCTCCAGCATCTCGGCCAGTTTGTGTTTGATGGCCTGGAACTGGCCGATGACCTGGCCGAATTGCTTGCGAACCTTGGCGTAGTCAGTCGACATCTCGAGCGCCCGTCGTGAAGCGCCTAGCATCTCGGCGCTTGCGGCTACGGCTGCGTGCTGGATTGCCTTGTCGAGGCCAGGCCACGCGCCGCCTTCCTCGCCGATCAGGTTCTCGGCCGGCACCCGGACATCTGCGAACTGCACCGTCGCCGTGCGAGAGTTGAGATCGAGTGTGACGTCAGGTGTGACTGTCAGACCGTCAGCATCCGCTGGTACAGCGATCAGTGAGATACCGTCCTCGCCGTCGCCGGATGAGCGCGCCGCGACCAGCATGACGTCGGCCACATGCGCCCACGGCACGAAGCGCTTGGCGCCGTTGAGCACATACTGATCGCCATCCTTCTTGAGGCTCAGCTGGATGCCCGATGCGACCCAGTCGCGGTTTTCTTCGAGGAACGCCAGCGTCAGGATGAGATTGCCGGCGGCAGCGTCGGGCAGGTAGCGGGCCATCGCGTTCTCATCACCAGCCTGCACGATCGCCGGACCGGCCAGGGCAGCCGTCGCAAAGAGCGGACCGGGGTAGGGGATACGGCCAGCCTCTTCCATCAGGATCGCCGTCCCGACGGTGCCCATACCGTTACCACCGTATTCCTCGGGGAAGGTCATCAGCCCGAGTCCGGCCAGCTGACGGTAGAGGGCCGGGTCGTAGCCTGTCTCGTCTTCCATCATGGTGCGAACGTGGTCGATAGACACACGCTCCGTCAGGAACTCGCGTGCGAGATCCCTTAGGGCATCTTGATCTTCAGTGAAATCGAAATCCATCGTTGCTTATCCCTTGCTCTCAACGCCAGAAGTTGGCTAGCTCGCGTCGCCCGCTGCTTCGGCTGCCTTGCGCTCCGCAAGTTCGATACGGTCGGCTCGGATCTCCTTGGGCAGACCCAGCACGCGCTCACCGATGATGTTCTTCTGAATCTGCGATGACCCGGCGTAGATCGTGCCAGCGCGCGACCAGGCGAACTGATAGGCCCAGCTATCGCCGCCGCCGTAGGAGTCATCCGGGTCGCCAAATGCGAGTTCTGAAGGTGCGCCACTAATCTGCTGGCCGTATGGACCCAGAATCTCCTGGATCATCTCCTGCACCTTCTTGTCAAGTTCGGAGTAGTGCAGTTTGGAGACGGATGCCTCCGGGCCAGGTCGCTCGCCCTTCTCCAGCTTGCTCAGCAGGCGCAACGAGGCATAACGCAGAACTTCCGTCTCGGCATAGATCTGGCCGAGTTTCTGGCGGATGATCGGGTCGTCAATTGCTCGGCCGCCGTCGACCTGCAGCACCCCGGCCGCTTCAACCAGCCGGTCGAAGGCCACTTGCAATCTGGAAACGCGCGAAAGAGTATTGCCACCGCGCTCGTAGGAGAGGGTCGTCTGTGCAATCCGCCAGCCTGTGTTGAGCTCACCGATCAGGTTGTCGGCTGGAACGCGGACATCCTGAAAGAAGACTTCGCTGAACTCGCTGCTGCCGCTGATCTGCTTGAGGGGTCGCACTTCGACACCGTCTGCCTCCATGTCGATCAGGATGCAGGAGATGCCGGCGTGCTTGGGTGCGCGGCGGTCGGTGCGGGCCAGCATCAGACCCCAGTCGGCGTTGTGCGCGCCGCTCGTCCAGATCTTCTGGCCGTTGATGACGAACTCATCGCCGTCGATATCGGCGCGGCACTGGAGATTGGCAAGGTCCGAACCGGCGTTCGGCTCGGAGTAAAGCTGACACCAGATCTCATCGCCGGAGAGCATGGCTTTGAGGTGGGCGTCCTTCTGCTCCTGGGTGCCGTGGTGAATCAATGTCGGCCCGACGATTGAGATGCCGAGACCGTTGACGCCCGCCGGAGCGTTGAAGCGCGCCAGCTCCTCGCCCACGATAGCCTGCTCCATCGGGCGCGCTTCCTGCCCGCCATATTCCTTTGGCCAGCCCATGCCGATGAAGCCCGCCTCGTACATCTTGCGATGCCACGCCCGGCGCTCTTCCAGGGTCTCGATCTTCGTCCTTGGGACATTTTCTTCCAGCCAGGATCGCACTTGTTTCCGAAACTCTATGTCTTCCGCCGTGTAGCGAAGATCCATATCAGCCTCTTCTCCTGCATCGTGTACGGCTCGACGAGCGAGCGGTCGTGCCACTCTCGCGGCCGCACTGCCGCACTTGTTCGCACATTCCAACGTGTGGCTGGACACTAGCGTCTATCGAAGCGATTTGTCAACCATCAGGCAAGCCAACTTGCCGAATTGATCGCGACGGCCGGCTTGATCTGGACCCGCTTGACAGATGTTAGTGGTGACCGTACACTACGAGCCGAACAAATGTTCTTTTCGTTTGGGAGGTAGTCTATGGGGTCCTGGCAGCAGACGACGTCAGATAACCGTCGCGCATATATGTCAGTTCCAGAGTCTGGCGGCGGGCCAGGGGTACTCGTGTTTCACGCGTGGTGGGGGCTGACCGACGACTTTACAGCTGTCTGCGACTGGCTCGCTTCGGAGGGCTTTGTCGCGCTTGCCCCAAGCCTCTATCCCGACAACATCACAGCACAGACGATCCCTGAGGCAGAGGCCCTGCGCGACGTACATGATGAGTACGCCGGCGAGATCGAGTCGTTCGTGCTCGCGACCGTTGATCAGTTTCGCGCTATGCCGGAAGTGCACCATGGACCAATCGGAGTGATCGGCTTCTCGCTCGGCTCGTGGTGGGCCGTGCAGGCGTCACTTGCACGACCGGATGATGTCGCCGCGGTCGTCAGTGTCTACGGCGCGGCCGAAGGTGACTTCAGCAACGCGAAAGCAGCCTATCTCGGGCACTTCGCTGAGAATGATCAGTATGAACCGGCCGAGTTCGTCCAGGGTTTCGAAGAGCAAGTCAAAGCAGCAGGCCGCCCCGTCACCTTCTATCACTACCCCGGCGTCAGTCACTGGTTCTTTGAGCCGAGTCAGACAGAGGCCTATGACCCTGAGGCCACAGCGCTGGTCAAAGAGCGAACCGTTGCGTTTTTTCGGGAGCACCTCGGCAACTAGCGCTCGTTGATCATCGCTCGCACGTCACGGCCGGAAGCGAGCGCTTCGTCGATATCGGTGGTGATCTGACCAAGCCGCTCTCGCTCGGTCTTGACGAAGCGCGTATACGGGGCAATCGCCTCGCGGACACGGCGCACTGAGCGCGTCAGCTCTGCGTCGAAGCCGTCGTGCAGCACATCACCGAGCTGCTGTTCAAGCTCAGCCGACCGGCGGCGCAACTCCTTGTGCGCGGAGCGTCGACGGGCGGGGAAGATCAGCAATCCCAATCCCGCGACGGTTGCGGCGGCCAAGATGCCCGTCACGTCTGCTGCGGCAGTGGTGGCGAGTGCAACGATGATTGCACCGAGCGATACTGCTCCGGCCTGCGCGACAGCAGTCTGCGCAACGGCGCTGCGCACATTCTCGGCAAGGTTCGCAGCCTCGACGCGCTGGTCGTAGCGATTGACGATCTCGTCCGCCTCGCGTGAGACCTGATTGATCAGCGACTGGCGATTCGTCTGGAATCCGCGCCCAACTTCGCCGATCATGTCGTCGCGATAGCGCTCTAGCGCGCGCCGGTCGAGTGTGTCGTTGACCGCCTGCCAGAGCCGGAGGTCCTGGGCCGTCATCCAGTCGATCAACTCTTCGATGGTGGCGTCAATCTGCTTCTCGGTGCCCGCCACTACGTCCCGCTCAAACGCCTCACGCGTCTTCTCCGAGCGAGCGAGATCGAAGACCCTGCCGAT
>CAYNTE010000072.1:0-4159 GCA_964399615.1 uncultured Thermomicrobiales bacterium | reverse complement strand
CTCCAGCAGATCGATCTTGTTGAGCACGAAGACGATCTTCTTGCCCCAGCGCCGAATCTCTTCAAGGAAGGCTCGCTCCGACTCGGTGAATGGCCTGTCCGCCGAAGTCACGAAGAGCACCAGATCGGAGCGTGGCACGAAGCGCTGCGAGATCGCCTCATGCTCGCGCAGAATCGCATTGGTGCCGGGCGTATCGACGACGGTGATCTCGCGCAGGAATGCCGCCGGGTGGTGGTGGATGACGATGCCCTCACTGGTCGTCTCCTCCGGCCCGGGCTCGCCGTAGTTCAGCAAATGGATCCGGCTGGTCGTCGGCGTAACACCCTCCGGCATGATCGGCTCGCCGACCAGCGCGTTGATGAATGCCGACTTGCCGGAGTTGAACTCACCAACGATGACCAGCAGGAAGAGTGTCTCGACCTGATTCTGCGCTTGCTTGATCAGCCGCAGATCCTCATCGATATTCTCGATCTGCGGGAAGTTGCGCGCCAGCGACTCAGTCTGCACCAGCAGGTGCTTGACCCGCTCGCGAAGCTCCTCCTCGCGGCCAGTCAGGATGCCAGTTGTCGAAATCGTTTGCTCGTCAGCCATGTCCCACGTCACAGTCCTTCGCTCGCGTTGGTCTGCGCAATCAGACAGTGGCGAGAATCACGCGCATCGCAATAGATGATGGAGTATATAACCCCGCGATCATGCGAGACAGGGCACTGTGAAGCATCCAAACAATACGACTTAAGGCAACTGCTCATACCGGATTAGGGTACTGGAGCTTCTTCCAACGGTACGAGCCATTCTCGAATCCATGGCAAGTCCTGCGGCTCACCGGCGAGAATCGAGGAGATCTCGGATGTAAGTTCGGCAAGAGGCTTCCCGCTATATCGAGCGAGATGCGGCACATCATTGGTTACCACACTATCAGCACCTATTGACCAGTGTCCCTGGTCTCCGCCGAGCAAGCTGTAGGTAAGGGTTGATGACGGCGGATTCGATTCACGCACAAAGAGGAGGACCTGCTCTCCAACCTCTAGCTTTTGCTCGAGAAAACTCGTCAGCGTACAGCCTTCAACGCTGCCTCCCCACTGACGGACCGTAATCATATCGCTAGGTACACCCCGGAGCCGTTTCGTCACCTCAACGAGGTAGTTTGTATAAATCATGCGTCTCGAGGGATCGATGGGGTTGTGGGCGTGACCCCAGATCGAGTCCTGCTGCTCAACGACACGACCAACAACCACCTGATGGGAAGTCCAGGCAAGCGCCTCAAGGCTTTCGATCTTTGCGATGCTCCCGTCGATCGTTCCACTACAGTCTTCCAGATCGACGATCGGGGTCACGGTGGGAGTCACATCAACAACAGCTTGACTTGTCGTCGTTGTCGCTCGTTCGATAGCCGGAGTTACTGTAGGCATCTGATCGGCAACAGCCTGACCCGTTGCCACAGCTAATGCTTCAGGTTCCTGAGTAGCGCTCTCACCTATGTTCTCAACTGTTTGATCGGTCACGCCTTTGTCATTGCCTTCAGACGAGCCGCATGCTGCTAACGAAGAAAGCGCAATAATGATCAATAGAGCGCTGGCTATATGGCGTGCAACATATCTCCTCATGAACAACCCCATCTCAACTACATGGACCAGCAAATCTGTCAATGACACACATATCCGCTACGACAGCCATACATAATCCATGCGGAGTCCTTGTCATGTTGGTGAAGAGACCTCTTGTAGTATTCCCCATAGCCAATTTGGTAGTACATTGTATGCGCAGTCTCTGATGCTGCTGTCTCATCTGCCATGCGAAACCAGTGCCCCACCTCATGTGTCGAAACATTGTGGATGTCATATTCCTCGTTGCTTACGCAGTTGGAAGGGCCGGCAGCCAGACAATCCAAATTGAAGTTCTTTGTGTTACTCCAAACAGTCTCGGCACGGGTAATTGGATCATTCGCGTCACGGTCACAATTGAGATGAGGGGAGACTCGGGTCCAGGCAATGACGCCAACTTCAGCATCGCCTTTATAGTGCATTGTATAGTTAGTTGCCCACGCGGGATTGCCCACCCTAGTAAACAAAAGGTTAAATCCACCCTCAGTCCACGTACTATTCCCGTATTCAACTCGGTCTGCTTCTGCGCTTGTAAACTGACCTGCACCTGTTTGAATGTAGTAGCTGATTGTCCGTGGCCAAGGAAAGTCCCATTTACAGTCTGTACTATTATGTGTAGCACTAGCGCCTTCGGAGCGAACTGCAATTACTGTGCTAGACATAAGCACCAGAATAGCTGATAGCAAAATACGTCGGGCCAACATTCAGCCACCTTTCCCTCAATTGACCATGTCTTGCACCATATGACGTGCAAGGAGGTCAACAAACAATTGCCGCGTATACCTTATTTACGTGCATGGCAGCTCTTCGGATGCATGGATCGGATCCGTGGACAGCGCTGAACACTTGTCGCGCTTACGTCGCCCATTACCAATAATGCTTGCTGGACTTAGATCAACGTCCTTTACGCCCGCAGCGACCTCCCATGGGCAAGGGCGTGCATGTGGCCGGTGTCGGTGAGCTGGAGTTGGTCGTCATCGAGGGTGATGAGGTCGCGGCGCGTGGCACTACGGATGACATTTGCGAACTGGCTCTCACTCCAGTTCAACTCCTCAACCAGGCTGCCGCGGTCCTCAACGAATTGCGGGTGGTGATGCAGGTGCGCGACCAGCAGATCGGTCGCGAACGCGACGCGCTGCTGTCGCCGACGGAGCTTGCGCACCAGCACACCCTGAGTCGGGGAGAAGAGAGCGGCGAGACCGAAGAGCACTCCAAGCGCCACAACCATCATCCCGCTGATCGAGACGTTGAACGCCAGGGCCGTCTGATAGCCAATCAGGGCGGCAAGTGTTCCGATCACCACGCTCAGCACGATCATCACTGGCAGACGGTCAGTCAGCAGATAAGCAGTACCGGCCGGGACGATCATCAGCGCTACCACGAGAATCGCACCGACTGCCGAGAAGGCACTCACGGTCGTCATTGAGACCAGCGTCATCAGGCCGTAGTGGATCACGATTGGCGAGAAGCCGAGTGCAGCTGCCAGCCCGGCATCAAAGGTCGCCAGCTTCAGCTCCTTGTAGAAGGCGACGATCGCGACCAGATTCACGACGGTCATCAGTGTGACGACGATCAGGGGGTAGGAGCCATAGTCGATGCCGTTGATGATCAGCCGGTCGAACGGGGCGAACGACACCTCGCCGAAGAGGATCGCGTCGGCGTCGAGGTGGACATCGGAGAAGAAGCGCGTCACGAGCAGGGTCCCAAAGGCGAACATGGCCGGGAAGACGATGCCGATAGCCGCGTCGGACTTCACCAGACCAGTACGCTGCAACGCCTCGACCAGCACGACCGTTGCGATGCCAGCCAGCGATGCGCCGAAGATGCCGGCGAAGAGATTGGGGCCGTTCGCCAGGACAAAGGAGAAGACGAGGCCCGGCAGGATGGCATGACTGATTGCATCCGCCATCATCGCCATGCGCCGCAAGACCAGGAATGAGCCTGCCAGCGCGCACGAAGCCGCCGTCAGCACCGCAGTCAAGATGATCGTTAGCTCAGGACTCAGCCCGCTCATTCGTCACCACCTGTCTCGAGCGCCAGCCGCATCGACTCACGCCGCCGTGCTCGCCGCAGCCGGGCCGCCTCCCAGATGATGCCGCGGTTCGGGGCCAAGAGCAGCGAGATCACGGCGATGGCGGTCATGCAGAGCACGATCATCGGTCCTGTGGAAATTCGCTCAGCACTGACGCTGATGACTGCTCCGGATACTCCCGCCAGCGCACCGAAGAAGGCCGCTAGCCCCAGCATGACGCTGAGCCGGTTGGTCCACTGACGTGCAGCTGCGGCGGGGCCGATCAGCATGGCGGCCATCAACACGACGCCGACCGTTTGGAGGCCGATCGCAACGGCAGCAACGATCAGGGTCGTTAGTACAACATTCAGCTTTTGCACGGGAAAGCCGAGACTCCCAGCGAACTCGGCATCGAAGCTCAGCAGCTTGAACTCCTTGTAGAAGATCGCCACGATCAGTAGAGCTGGAAGACCGACGATTGCCATCTCGATAACACTGCTCTGCACCAGCGTCGCGGCTTGACCGAACAAGAACTTGTCGAGCCCGG
>CAYNTE010000071.1:0-15533 GCA_964399615.1 uncultured Thermomicrobiales bacterium | reverse complement strand
CCCTCAATGTCATCCTGAGCCCTTCGACTACGCTCAGGACAGGCTCCGCGCAGCGGAGTCGAAGGATCTCTCACCTGGACTGACAATCAAGACCAACGTCCCATTCAATTCACAATCTCCTGAGAGATCCTTCGACAAGCTCAGGATGACAGGGGGAGAGGTCGTTTGGATGGGGACGATGAGACGTCGGGGCAGTCGTTCCGGAGAGGTAACACCGCCTGCCATCGTCAGTACTCAGACGACCATCCCCATTGTCATCCTGAGCGAAGCGCAGCGGAGTCGAAGGATCTCTCACCTGGACTGGTAACCAAGATCAGCGTCCCTGTGTCGTCACGATCCCCTGAGAGATCCTTCGACAGGCTCAGGATGACAGGCGGACGTGATCCTCTGAATCGGACAATGAGAATTCCCGACGATCTCCCGAGAGATCCTTCGACAAGCTCAGGATGACATGGGGGAGAGGTCGCCGGGATGGGGACGATGAGAGGTGGGATCCTTCCCTGGATCCTACCCCTCTAACTCTCACTCTCACATCAAGTCGCCCGGCGTCTGGCCTTTGCGGGGGAGCATCAGGGCGAAGGGGACCGCGATCAGCGACGCCGCTGTTGCGCCGAAGAATGCCGTCTCCAGACCGATCTGATCAGCGATGGCGCCAAAGGCAAAGGCCGTCAGCGAGAGCGAGACGAAGCTGAACGCCAGCGATGCGCCCGCGATCGTGCCGCGCGCCTCAGGCATCAGCTCCTGGGATGAGGCAGTCATGAGCGGCCGCACTGCCGTCAGCGTCGCACTCGCGGGGATCAGGAAGATCAGCGGGAGGATCCCGCCATTCTCAACCAGCAGATAGAGCACCAGCAGTGGCGGGGCGATGGTAAGAAAGACCACCAGCGAATTGCGGGTGCCAAGGCGATCCGAGAGCAAGCCTCCCCCGAGCATTCCGCTGACGCCAGCCGCGTAGAAGATCGACAGCGCCAGTCCGCCGTACCAGTCCCCGTAGCCCTTCTCGTCGGCCAGGAACTTCACCAGAAAGTAGTGAAATGGCGCGGTCGCTGCGGCGTTGAGGAAGAGCACCATCATCAGCGACCCCAGCCAAGCTCGCCGGGAACGCACCAGTGGCCCCAACTGGATCGCTGGAGCACTGTGCCGCGCCGCGTCCGATTCGCTGGTGTCGACTGTGAAGAATAAGATGACGGAAGCCGACAACCCAAAGACTGCCACCACCACCGAGCCTTCGAGCGTCAGCCAGGCGATCGTGGCCGTGATGATCAAAGGCGCAAGGGCTCTGGCAGCCTCCGCGCCGGCCATGAAAATCGACATCGCGCGCCCCATGCGATGTCCACCGTATTCCCCGATCATCGCCACCGCCGGCGCGTGGAACGCACCCGATGCGAGGCCGGAGATCATGAGCAAGATCAGAACGCTGACGATGTTGTTGGCAAGCCCGATCGCCGAGATCGAGAGCGCTGTCGCGGCCGGCGCGAAGACCACGAACCAGCGACGGCTCGTCTTGTCCGCCATATGCCCGATCACTGGCTGGAGAATGCCGGGGATCTGCTGGGCCGGGATCATCAGGCTCGCTACCCACAGCGGGATCGCCAGCTTCTCTTGCACAGCCGGGAGAAGCGGGCCGATGAATCCGCCGTAGAGGTCGTTGGTAGCGTGCGCGAAGGCCATCGTATAGACGCCGCGACGGTCGAAGTCGCCGCTTTCCGCTGCAGATGGCGCTGGCGTGAGCTCGATTACCTCACTCGCAGGGTCACTAATCGAGGGCACGAGCGGAGTCCTGCGGTGGCATTGGAAGCGGTGCACCGGGAGGTGGGAGGAACCAGATGAACGGAATCGCTAGCAAGCTGAAGATTGGCAAGATCCACATTGCGTCGGCCAGCCCGAACCGATCACCCAGTGCGCTCAGCCCAAGTGTCACAGCGCTCATGGCCACGAACCCGAAGGCCAGCATCAAGCCAGATATCTGCCCACGGGCCTCGGGCAAAATATCCTGGGCGACTGCCAGCTGAATCGGCTTGTTGGCCATAGAAATGAATCCTGCGATCAAGATCATGACCAAAGCCGGGCCGGGCCGGTCGGCCACAAATAGGAAGAGGTACAGAACCGGGGTGGTCAAGAGGAGCAAGACCGTCAACACCTTGCGACGGCCATGCCCATCAGACAGAGATCCTCCGAACAAACCCCCAGCAGCGCCAGCGGCGAACAGTAACGAAAGTGCTAGCCCACTGAACCACTTGTTATGACCAATCTCCTGGAGAAACGCCACCAGCAGGAACGTCAATGGACCTGTGTAGAGAACGATCATCGTGGACATGCCGAACAGACCGATCAGCCAGCGTTGTCTTGCGCGCAGCAGCGGCCGCAGGTTGATCGGCGATTTTCGGCGCTCTAGCGCTGACCGGTCGCTGGCCGACGTATCGAGAGTAAAGAAGAGGATCACCGTACCGAGTAGACCGAAGACCATGACGACGGCAGATCCTTCGAGCGTCAACCAGGATATCGCTGCGGTGATGATGATCGGGCCGAGCGAGCGCGACACTTCACCGCCAACCATGAAGATTGACATTGCTCTTCCGACACGATTGCCGCCTAGCTCGCCGACCAAGGCTGTCCCGGGCGCATGAAACGACGCTGATGCTAACCCGGAGATAACGAGTAGCAGCAGGATGCCCCAGATATTGGGGATCAACCCGATGGACGAAACGGAGATTGCAGCGACGGCTGGGGCGAAGACGACGAACCAGCGCTTTGTCGTCCGGTCAGCCAGCGCACCGATGAACGGCTGAGCGATGCTCGGCAACTGCTGCGCTGGAACCATCAGACTCGCGATTAAGAGTGGTACTGCTAGCTTGTCTTGCACTGCCGGAATCAATGGGCCGAGAAATGCGCCGTAGAGATCATGCGAGAGGTGTCCGCCGGTAATCGTCAGCGTACCTCGCACGTCAAACTCGCCATCGTCGGTCTGTACTCGATCGGTCACGACTTCACTTGCTACTGGAACAGTCATTAGCTCCTCAGTCCGACTCTGACTCAGGCCAGTCGGCCCTCGACTTCTCCAAGGCATCCTACCCGCGTTGGGCCAAATCTGACGACCCAGACAACGCTAATCACCGGTAGATGCACTGACCGATCCCGCAGTATGCAGGAAGTAGCGGGCGAAGAAGATAGCGGCCGCAGCCACCGCAATGGCAAGTACGATCCCTGCCCCAGCAACCGTCGCCTGCACACCGATCAGATCGACCAGCGCACCGAAGGGCAGCAGCGCGATCGGCATCAGCGACCAGGTCATGCCATAGATGCTCATCACCCGGCCAAAAACGTGACGCTCGGTATGTTCAGCGATCAGCACGCGATTGAGTGTCAGGTAGCCAGTGCTGGCGAGTCCTACTAGTGTCAGCAGCACCATCGAGGTCATGTAGTCTTGAGAAATTGCGAAGACGGCCAGCAGCAAGCCGAAGATGACACCGGAGATGATCTGCACCCGGCTCTTGTGCTGGCTGTCAGAAAAGTAGGCAATGATGATCGACCCGGCCAGCGCACCGACACCGATCGCGGTATACATAAAGCCAAGCTGGCGCTCACCAACCTCCAGCACTTCCACCTGAAAGACGGGGAGGAGCGACTGGAAGGGCATCCCCAGCAAAATCGGTACATAGGCCAGCGTCATCAGTGCCAGAAGTACCGGCCGCTCGAAGACATACTCAAAGCCCGCCCACAGCTCACGCCAGGCACTCTCATCGCCACCATTGCCGCGCATTTTCGATGGCAGATTGTAAAGCGTTGCGAACGACAGGCCGTAAATGATCGCGATGGCATAGAAGGCCGCGGTTGGGTTCCACGCCAGCAGCAAGCCGGCCAGCGACGGGGCGACGATGCGGTTGAGATTGCGTCCTGTCGAGTCCAGCGCCAAGGCATTTGCGACCAGCTTGTCGGGCAGGAGGTCAGGTATAGCCGCCGTGCGGGTCGACATCGTGAAGGGCGTCGCGAAGCCTTGCAGCAACCCGAGCGCTGCCAGATGCCAGACTTGGATTGCGCCGCTATGCACCAGCATGGCGTTGATCGCCGCCAGGACAAAGATGAAGAATTGTGACACGAGCAGGATCCTGCGCTTGTCATAACGATCCGCTGCGACGCCGCTGAACGCGGAGAGGGCGATCTGCGGCACCCCGCGCGACGCCGTCACGATTCCGAGCGCCAGCCCACTGCCGGAGAGATCGTAGGCAAGCCAGCCACGAGCGATGATATCGATCTGCATCGCACCTATCGAGAAGAGGATCCCCAACCACAGCGTTCGATATTCAGGCACGACCAGCGAGGCGAAGGTCTGTTCGACTCCGCCTCGCATGCTCCTGATCATTCGCAGTGGACTCGCCGCCATGACGTTAGATCTCGGGGCTGCCACGCTCGAGCCAGTCGATCACCATCGACAGCTCGGCCCGGTGCTCAGACTCATGCTGGATAAGGTGCGAAGCGACCCACGACGGCGTGACATCGTATTGCTCCAAGTGGCGCGCCCGATGTAACTCATCGGCATCCAGGGTGGCATAGGTCGCCACCAGATATTCACGGACCATCGCCAGCAGCTCCAGCAGACTTGCCAGGCCGATCCCATGCACCGGTGTCAGGCGTCCATTCTCGTCGCGAACCTCGAAGATGAAGCGCTCGACAAGCTCTTCCGGAAATTCGCGCTCCAGCACTTCAACAAAGAGCCAGTCAGCCTCGATCTGCGCGATGTGATAGAGCAGCGTGCCTATGCTGTTGCCGGTCAGTGGATGGTCAGTCTCGAGCGACCCATCGGGGATTCTTTCGATCACCGATAGCGTCCGGCCCCGACAATCGGCGAATGTTGCTAGCCAGAGCCCCACCAGGGGGTCGACATCCGCCGGAAATTCAAGATCAAGCGATTCACGTTCGGATGGCTGGTTCAATAGTCCTCCTACAGTTAACTATTAGCCCTAGCTTGATTTATTGGTACATCCTACCTGATTTGGAGACAGGATGGACCAAGCCATCTGCAGCGCGAATTGGCCAGCCGAGATGGTCTCTGGAGTCAGGTGGTTTGCTCGATCTTCGTGGGCACTGCTCGCGACTCCGTGACGGCTCGACTGGCGAGTCCGCGGTAGGCGAGCATGACCGGCTCGGCGGCGACTCGCCAGTCGTAGCGCTGCCGAACGAGGGCTCGGGCAGCATCGGTAATCTCGCGGCGCAGTTCGACAGAATCGGCGAGGCTGGCGACGGCAATCGCGAAGTCCTCGGCACGATCTGCAATCAGCAGGTGCTTGCCTGGTTCGAGATCAAGCCCAGCTGCACCGACCGTTGTCGAGATGACCGGGACACCACGGGCCATCGCTTCGATGATCTTGACGCGCATTCCACTACCAGCAAGGAGTGGAACGATGAAGATGCATGTGTCCGAGTAATACGGGTCGAGATGCTCTACGTAACCATGCACCGACACACGCTGGGCATCAATACCCCAGCGGACGATATCTGCAGGAGGTCGTGACCCGACGATATCGACCTGCAGATCGGGCTTGTGCATTGCCAGCACCGGCCAGATCTGATCACGAAACCAGCGCACTGCCTCAGCGTTGGGTGGATAGTGCATCGTCGCGACGCTCAAAACCCGTGGTTTGCCAGCCGCTGGGATTGCACATTCGCAGTCACGGGCTTCGATGCCGATCGGCGCAACCGTCGCGTTGATCGGCCCACCAGCTGCATCTTCAAGCAGTTGCTGGTCTTCCGCGGTCACGCAGAGCGTGAGATCGGCCGTGCCTACGGCTCGCCCCTCAAACCGGCGCATCAGTCTCCACTCAAGCGACAACGCAGCCCGGCGAAGCGCCGACGGCTCGCTAGATCGAAGTGTCCGGAGCAGCTCCCAGATGGCATTGTGGGCATCGAATACTGTCGAGACACCGTAGGACTTTGCGTGTCTCAGATAGGTAGCCATTGAAACTTGATCAGCGTGCAGCACGTCGACCTCGCCACTGGCCAGACGTTCCCGAATTGCTCTATCCATAGCCCGCCGCTCATCACGCGCGATCAGATACGGCCGCCCCGTCCCCCAACCTCGCAGAGCATAGAGCGGCTCACGCCAGCGCTGACGTTGCAGGGGGATCGTGATAATGCGCTCGCACCACGGCGCTAGCGCCTCGGCCGCAGCAAGCTCGCGGTCATCACGAACATAGGTCAGGAGCTCGACCTCGTGCTCTTCAGCGAGCTTGCGCAGTAGATAGTGTGTCTTGATCTTCGGGCCGGCATCTGGAGGGTTCGGCGTCACCTGGGTGAGAACTAGCACTCGCATACGGCGTCCACCTCCCCATTCACGACGCTAGTCGACCGTCGATGAGACCTCGGCTGCGTTCTTGATCCGGCGCTGTCGGCGATCGTACGAGCGCTTCAACATGCGGCGCTCGGGTGAGAAACGATGAGCGATGGCGCGCCAGAGCGGCACTCGATATTTGTTCAATACAAATGCCGGAACATTCGCCCCCGCCAGGTTCAGCACGTTCAGTGTCTCCTGCAGTCCCTCGGCCGTGACACGTTGCGACTCCGCGACAATCAGTACGCCGTCGAGGTATTTGGCAAGCAGTTGCGTTTCACGCTCCTCGTTTACCGCAGGAGTGTCAAAGAGAATGAAGTCAGCCTCAACGCGCAGGGCGTTGACGATCGATTCGATACGAGCCGATGCCAGCAGATCGTGGAAATTATCAAACGTCGAGCCACCACCGATGATGGCCAGATTTGGGTGACTCGTGCGCATCGCCACATCCTCAAGCTCGGCTTCCCCCGAGACCAGATCGCTGAAGCCGAGCACGGGCGTGAGGCCGAACAGCTCCTCAAGCTGTGGGTTGCGGACGTTCGCGTCAACCAGCACGACGCGGTGATTGCTGTTGGCAAGCGCGACGCCGAGGTTGGCTGCCGTCGTCGTCTTGCCTTCGCCCAGATTGCTGCTCGTGACTGCTAGTGATACATGTTCGCCGCTATTGCGCACCTGCGTCTCGACCATATTGCGGAGCACGCGATACGACCGGGTGGCGCTCGCCAGTGGCTGGTCGAGCACGATCGGAGCGCCGTCACGAGGAATCTTGTAGCGCGGGATCGTCACGATCGGCGTACCCTCAGAGAGATTCCGCAGATCGTGGGCATCACGGATCTTGCGATCAAACTCATTCAGGCCCAGGGCCAGCAACCCGCTCAACCCGGCTCCCAGCACGACAGCCAGCGCGTAGTACATCATCGTGCGCTGCGGCATCGGTGCGCTGGAGGGCAACGCCTGGTTGATTACCGTGACGACATTCGAGCTCGTTGGCTCAACTTGATCCAGCAGTGACGCGTAGGTCGTTTGCCAGGTATCGACCTGTGCCTGCAGAACTTCCAGCCGCTCCTGGGCCTCGAAGACGTCGGCGGCACTGGCCATCGAGGGGATTTCATCCTCCAAAGATTCGATCTCTTCCTGAGAACGGCTGATCTTGTCCTTGAGGTCGACCAGTTGTTCCTGGATGAAGGCTTGGTCGGCATCGTTCTGGAACGGTGACGGACTCTGCAGCGCCAGTTGACGGCTGATCTCGTTTGCTAGCGCCGCGGCAAGTTCCGGATTCTCATCGACGACATGGATATCGATCAATTGTGTGCCCGGCACGATGGCAACCCGCATGCGTGCGCGGACGTCCGCGGGCTGGAGCGGTAGTTCCAGTTGCTCTATCACGGCATCGAGAACCGGCTCGCGCTGGGCAAGCTCGGCGTAGTAGGGCATGAGTCGATCGGCGATGGCAAGGTCTGCCTGGTCAGGGTTGGCGGACTCCAGCGTGCGGCCGACTTGCACGGTCGAAGTCGAGCTATAGAGCGGCTGGTAATCGCGCAGGGCAACGTTGGTGGCGCCTGCGGCGACCACTACTCCGATCGCTATGAGCCAGTACCAGCGTCGTAGGAAGGTAATGTAGACGTTATCTACAGACAAGGCGTCCTGCTCCCTCGAAGGTTTCTGTCTGCCCAAGTGTCACTGCTAGACCTACCGTCAACCAGAGCGCTTGCCCGCGCGAACCGTGAACGATTTGTCAGATATGGTGCTGCCTCGCGAACCGGGTGGCCGTTAGCGCGAGCAGCACTGCCACCAGCGCCAGACCGGTGATGATCAGCGTTTCCCCGATCGGTCGCGAGATGACCGACTGCGGCTGGCGCGGCGCATCGCGTATCGGCACGGGATCGGTTGGTGGTAGCGGGGTCGGAACCGGCTCGACCTGGATCTCCAGTTGAACGACCGGGGCTGCAGTGGGCATCGGGGCGGGGTCTGGATCGGGCTTGATCGGCTGTGGCTGGCTTGCCGGTGCATCCGTTGTCGTCGACGTCACCCACAAGACATAGTGGCCGAGATCCTGGAACTGCTGATCTCGAACGAAATAGACGAGCTGGACCTGATTGCCGAGCGCCACCGCTATCTGCGCGTACTCGGGAAATCCGATCAGCCCGCCAATGATGGTGGGCGACGACCATGCCTCGTCCTCATAGATCACACTCATGGCCGAGAGGCCGTCGGGGGCGTCTGGATTTGTACCGATGTAGGTAAGGATGAAATTGCCGGCACTGTCCGCGGCAAGTCCGTACTTGTCAAATTGATGATCTGTCAGATACGGCCGCGCAACTACGTCTTCAATCGCTACTTCCGGCTGCCAGGTCCGGCCGCCGTCGGCGCTGGTGCGATAAAGCAGCATGTCATGCGCTGTCGAACGGTAGACCAGCATTGTCAGCGTGCCATTCGACGCAACCATGCTCTGCACAACGGTGCCCGCAGCCGCCTCACTGGCGACCTTTGCTTCGGGTGCATCAATACGCTGCACATCTTCCCAGCTTGCCCCACTATCGGTTGAGACAGCGCTGAATATCCCGGCCGGTTCACCCTTGCCCGACATGTTGTCGTAGCCAACGTCCCAGACGAGCGTCACCGTGCCGTCTGCCGGGGACACGGCAAGTGAGTTGCGCGCGACACGGTCACCCGGCGGTGATACTCGCACCGGCGCCTCCCAGGTCGTGCCCTGGTTCCGCGAGCGGCGGGTGTAGAGCGCGGTCTGCTGTTCAGCGTCGCTATCCAGCGTAGAGGTAATGCGCTGGTTGTAGCTGACGAGCAAGGTATGGTCGGGAAGAGTGGCGATATCGGACCAGTAGGACTGCCCGCCAGCAATCGCAATAGGTTCGCTCCAGGAGTGCAGATTCGTAGGATCGGCAGCCAGGGCGGCACGCATGTAGAAGTGCTTCTCACCCTGTCCGTGAGTGTCTGTCCGAAAGATCAGATGGATAAACGTGTCGTCGATCGCGAGCATTGGCCGCGAGGCAGTGCCGCCAGACATCACATACAGGTCGACCGCCGGTGTCCAGCCCTCCGGCGTCTTCTTCGAGATCATGATCGCGCCGTTGATCGCACCAGTCTCGTTGGCATTCTCATCGGTCAGGTTGCCGCTCCAGACCATCCAGAATGTACCGCCCGGGTCAGCTGCGATCTCTGGGAACCATGAGGTGTCCAGATCCTCGGCTACCGGTTGTGCGGGCGTCCAAACGAGTGGGCCTTCAGCTGCAACTGGTATTGCGCCTAGCACGCTCAACACGAACAAGCAGCCCACTGCCAGACTGAACGGCGCGAATCGATGGACGTTCATTGTTCTGCCGCATCTATTCGAGCAGGTGCTTTGTAGAGGCGTGTCGAGCCATTGACCACCACATCGAAGGTGAGATCCGGCGTGGATGTCTGGTGGCTCATCTCCGCTTCGGCCGGACCGGCGAGGACGAAGTCGATGCCGTTCTGCGCCACAAAGCGCGCTCGTTGGGAGGCCGGCGTGGTCGCATCAAAGAATGAACGCGCCTGCTCCCGGCGCTCCAGAAAATCCAGCGATTGCGCCCAGTGGGCGACGTATGGCCGGGCGTCGGAATAGACCGGCACGAAGACACCCAGCTCCGGAGACGAGAGCACGACCTCGCCCGGCTTGACATGCTCGTCCAGCTGCTCCAGCGCCGTCAGATCGCTGCGGTGGAGAAAGTACGGATATTGCGCTCGTTGCAGGTCGATAACGCGCCAGGCAGTGAGGTAGACGTTCGTGAGCACCAGTAGCCCGACAATGATCGCCGCCGGGGCGTACTTCGGCAGGCGCTGCACCCACTCCTGATCTCGGCTGTGCTGGTACAGATGCATGAGCGTCTGGCTAGCGAGGATACCGACTGGCACCTGGTAGGCGATCAGCATCTTCACCTGATAGTCCGTTGGAATATAGAGCAACGCGAAACCCGCGAGCACCCAAACCCGCACGAAGAGCGCTGGAAGATCGTCGGTTCGCCACTCGCTCGGCCGCAAGCGAGGTAGCGCCAGGATCAACGGCAACCCAAGCAGAATCAGCAGATGTGGCGGTGTTGGGGAGTAGACTCCGGTATTGCCGTACTGACTCAGGACACCTTCCCAGGTTGGATCGAGCCGGGTGAGTGCCAGAACGTAGATCGCTGGCGGAGCAGCACTGACGCCGATGGTCGCAGCCACGCGCGCTTGTGGCCCGATCGTCCGCTGGCGGAGCACCTGAATGCCTGCGACCAGCCCCGGTATGACCGCAGCCGGGATGAGATCGTAGCCGTGCGATAACCCCAGCGCCAACGTAACGTGTGCTGCCAGCACGCACCTGCCGGGCCAGTTGGCCGCGGTCGTTGTGAGGAACAGCCCATAGATCACGAGCAGCAGGGCAGCAGCCACCAACAGGTGGGGAAACGCCATAGCCGAGAAGTAGGTGTTGGCCTCAGCAATCTGAACATCGAGCGGGTGGGCGAGCTCTCCGGTCCACTGTTTGAGCACGACCAGCATCCAGCCGAACCCCGCGCCGAGCATGACGACGCTGTAAGCGAGCAACCGCACGCGCGGCGCAACGATCTGGCAGAACCAGGCCAGCGCAGCCGCAAAGCCGAAGACCGCGACGATGCGCAGCAGCTGATAGGTCAGCGTCACGCCGAGCGGCGTCTTGAACGCCAGCAGCCCGAGCAACCACCACTGAAGATTGAAGAAGCGCTCTGCACCCAGCTCCGGGGTCAGCGGATTTGCAATCAACACGCCATCTGAAAATGAGTGCATCCAGGCGTAATACTGCGCAGTGTCGACGACGTCGAAGACGATCCAAGTAAAGCGAGAAGTGTTCGCTTCGAAGAAATATCCAGCCAGATAGGGCAAGGTACTCACCAGATAGACGCCGAGCGCTATCAAGAAGGCGGGTCGCCACTTCACGACGACGCTCCAGTCTCGCCTAGCCCGCGCGCCGTCAGCCCCAAGCCAACGGCCAGGATGATAGCCAGCGGTAGCAGACTCCAGAGGCCGTCAAGCTCAAGCGCCATTCCCGCGTTGCGGGCAACATCGCCGCTGCGGATCGCGGGCCACACATATGCAGTCAATGGCTGGCGTACTGTATCGGGCGGGTAGTTCTGACCGGCAACCGTCATCGACCAGGTCATCAGGAATGCGCTAGCGCCTAACAGGCCTGCGAAGGCCATCCCAGCCACTCTCCAGCGGCCAGGGAGACCGTTGAGATATGCGAGCGAAACCCCGATCGGGATCGCAAGCAGCGGTATCGCGGGGATGAGGTAGCGGGCGCCAGCAGCGAATCCGCCCCACCACATAACCGACGAGGCGAAGAACAGGAACGTCATGACGAACCCGAGAGCTGTCACCATCCCAAGCTCGACAGTCGCGCGGTTCCGCGCCAGCAGAATCGTCCCCGGGATCGCAAGCAAGAGCACTGGTGAGAAGAAGAACAGTCCCCGGAACGACGAAAAACTTAGACCCCAGAGTGCATTCCAATGGGGCCAGGTGATGCTCATGAATCCAGTCTCGTGCTGGTCCTGCCAAAGCGCCGAGTGTTCGTAGCCGACCGGCAGCGGCGTCCCAAACGTCAGCATGTCGTAGATGACGAGCACGCCGAGCACCGGCACCGAGCCGGTCAGCCCGCCCACAATCGCCCGACGCCCGTGGCGATAGACGGCCCAAACGGCGATCGGGAGGCCCGCAAGCGCAGCCGGGTATTCGATCACGACCGCCAGGCCGAGTAATGCCCCGACACCGACCAGTGTCCAGCGACCCGGGCGTTGATCGTTGAAGATGAGCAGCGCCAGTGCTCCAATCAGGCAAGCTGCCGCTGGGACATGACCATAGAATGCCTGGGCATAGGGAGCGACTGGTGATGCGAGGCCGATGACAAGCGCGCTTGCGAGGCCAATAGTTTTGTTGTCAGTCACGCGCTCGACTATCGCAGCGAGCACTATCAGCATCAGCACGGCCGGCAGCGAGACGGTGATCAGCGTCACAATGGCAAGCGCGAGCGCAACCCTGACCCGCTCTGCAGAAAGGTCCTCTCCTCCTTCGGTCAGTGTCGAGCCGAAGCTGCCGGTGGTCGAGAGACGGCCGGCCAGGGCATCGAGGCCGAGCGGCCCGAGCGCTTTGGTCAGCAGGTAGGGCGGCACCGCCAGCAGCGACAGCCCCGGCGCCTTGTCAGAATAGATGTGACCATCGATCAGGGCGTAATCGCCGGTGTTGTCGGCGTAGGCATCGATGCGAACCGTGCCCGCATCAACGATCGCCCTGGTTAGATCGAAGCGTGAGTTCTGGTTCCAGTCGCTCCAGCGCGGTGGGGTATAGGCGTAGACCAGCAGCAACGTCAGCGCTAGCAGGAATCTCGGAGCCAGCACCAGCGAGAGCACACCCTCGCGCCCGCGCCGGTGAGCGCCGAGACGTTGCAGCCAGGTTGTGCGAGTGGCAAGTTCCAATCTCGTCTCCTCTAGCGACAATGGTGCGCCGGTAGCGTTCACGCACCGCAGCACGCAGCCAGGAAATGCGGTGACACTTTGTTCAGAAAGGGCCCGCAGAGGCTAGCGCCACCAGCAGTCGCCAGTCACTACGCGGTGTCTGGCGACCCACCTGCCTTCGCGCAATGAGCTGAAGGGCTGAGCGCGCAACCATCCGGGCCGCGAGCCCGGCCAGCATGCTCACCCAGAGCACGGCAACGCTCAGCCGCCCTCCCAACTGCCTGCGGAACTTGAGACGACTGCGATAGAGATCGGCACGACGGGCGAGATCATTGGCGGAAGAGGACGCGCCACCGAGGTGGATGACCGAGACGTCCGGCAAATACCAGACCTGCCATCCACGTTCCCAGCACCGGTGGCACCACTCGACCTCTTCGCTATACATGAAGAAGCTGGTATCGAGCCCGCCGAACTGCTCGACTGCCGTGCGCCGTGCGATCAGGCACGCGCCATGCACCCAGTCAACTCGCCGGGCATTGCCACATTTAACTCCATTGCACCGTGCAAATTGATCCAGCCCCAGAGAGACGGCAATGTCGCTCCAGAGCGTGGGAAAGGCACTTGGCCCAGCTTGAACGCTTCCGTCAGGATTGTCGATCCTGACCCCACAGATCCCGGCTCGCGGGGTTGTCACCATCAGATCCAGCGCACGATCAACCATCTCCTGATTGATGAATGCATCACTGTTCAGCAGTATCAAATACTCGCCTGATGCGTGCCGGATGCCAAGGTTGTTCCCGCCCGCGAAGCCGAGATTCTTGCCGGCCAGAACCAGCCGCACCCGGTCGCCGAGCTGCTTGAGGTGGTCGATCGAACCGTCAGTCGAACCGTTGTCAACGACGATGATCTCCACGTCACGCCCGGAGGTCGCGCGTTCGACATGCTCGATGCATGACATCAGCAGCTGGCGGGTATTGAACGAGAGGATAATGACACTCAGCTCAGGCATCGCTGGTCGCCTGTTGAACCTGGCGGCAAAGCCCACAGAGCCCGGCCATCATCAGCCAGGAATAGACGGCATGATCGAACCCGGCAATCGTCTGGTTGTAGACGAAGGGGATGAGCCAGTCGCCCAGGAACAACGAAGCCCCCAGCGCCGGGATTGCGCCGATAACGGCGAAGATAAAGCTCTGATCCACTGGGTCGGCAACCAGTTTGACGTAGCGCCAGCCGTGCAGGAAGAGTCCGATCAGAAGCCCGATCAGCCCGACGAGCCCTGCAATTCCAAATTGCGCGATCATATCGACATAGTTGTTGTGCGTTGACATGGCTTCGCGCGGCAGGAACGCGACATAGTAGAGCGCATATCCGGCAGGGCCAGTGCCGAAGATCAGGCGGTCGCCCAGAAATTCGAGGTTACGCTGGACCAACGCCAGGCGGCCAAAATCACCACCAATGCTGCCCTCGGCGCGTTGATCTTCTATCAGGAGCTGGTGGACAACGGAGTAGTAAAGCGTGATGCCGGTGATCGTCACGATCATTGTCGCCAGGCCGAAGCGGGGCCGCGCCAGATTCGTAATGATCAGGATGCTGATCACCGCCGGTAACCAGCCACTGACCCAGGATCCCTCTCGAACGAGCGCCATCGCGAGCCAGCCCAACGCGAGGCTGCCCAGCGCGATCCGAAGCCAGTCGGGCAATCTCCGGTTCACCAACGCATTTGCCCAGGTGAGGGAAATAAACCACAGGCCGAACAGCCCCTCGGTGTTGAGCACCTGAGGGGTGATACCAAACCAGCGCAGCGGCAATGCCACGATTCCCAGGCCAATCACCGCCAGCGTCAGCATTCTCCGCGCAGCGCTGTCGCGGAAGAGGTCGGCACCAACGAAGAGCAAACCGACGCCGATGATCACGAGACCAGCCTGGGCGAGCTGCACGCGGTAATAGACCGGCGGGACGACGATGCGCGGGTCAAGCGTCAAGCGACCCCACAACAACGAGAAGATGGTAGCGAAGGCCAGCAGCATCGCCGGGGCAGAAACTATGCGAGGCAAGGTCAAGAGCGGCCTGCCATGCAAGATGCCTGAGATGCTCCAGCCTGCCAGCAGCAATGTCGCGCAGACAAGGCTGGCGACGATCGGGCTATCGGTACCCGTCCCGATCTGAACGCGAAAGACCATCGCCGTCGCTACCGTCGCGACGACGCCTAGCGCGGGACGGACAACCACAAACGCACCGAGGCACGCGCCGACCAGGCCATACATCGGAAGCAGCAGACCGCGGGACTGCAGGACGAAGACCGCCAGCATAATCGACAGTACCCCGCCGCCGGTCAACATCAGGACCAGCAGCAGGTTCAAATGTGCTGTCACCTCTGTCTGGCGCGTGATGCTCCGGTTCTCAGTCGCCATACTGATTCGGCTCTCAGTCTGCAGCCATCGCTGGGGTCGGGGTTGCGTCGCGCACTTCAGCGATGGCTGCCCGGATGCGTTGCGCTTGGATATCCCAGGTAAATTCGCGCTGCACCAGCGCTCTCGCACGCGCACCAAGCTGGCACGAGAGATCGGTATCATCGAGCAATCTGCAACATGCACCAGCGAAGGAATCGGGATCGTCAGCAACGATCAGATGCACACCGCTCTCGACAGGCAACCCCTCGACGCCTTTGCTGGTTGAAATGACCGGCATCCCGTATCCCATCGCTTCGAGGATCTTGATGCGTGTGCCGGTGCCTTCGCGAATCGGCGCAATGAAGAGCCTCGCTGCACGCA
>CAYNTE010000070.1:0-15681 GCA_964399615.1 uncultured Thermomicrobiales bacterium | reverse complement strand
CCAATCGCTTGGTCGATCAGACGCAATTCAAGCCGGACAGCCGCGCTATCCGGACCATAGCTGTGGCCTAGCGCGTCGAAACCATCCCAATAGGCGAAGACGAAGCGGCGTGCGTCGTCCCGCTCAACCTGACGCACCAAATGTCGCGCAAGCTCCGCCAGCGTGCGGTGGCCGCGGAATCGCGAACCTGCCGCCTGAATCTTCGTCAACGCCGTATTCTCAAATTCCGACCGGGTGACGTGCACCGGATCTACGCCGAGCTGGGCACATCGCTGATACAGATTCTTCGCGTCAACGAACCCTGACGGTGATGGCGCACGATGCGAGCGGCGACTTCCAACGGCTTGCCACGTGATCATGTTGAAGACGCTGCGTGCTTCCTGCAGGTAGAGCGTGTAGCCCGCAAGACCATGTACACCCGGCCCGATCCCCATCTGTAGCGATGTCAGCGCAGCAGCCGTTGTCGAGGGCGTTGTCGACGTGATGGTCTCGCTGATGTGTGGCCGGTGAAGCCACGTGAGATCGCCTCGTGCCGCAGCATCATCGAGCTGCAGCCGCCCCAGACCATCGAGGACCAGCAACACAATGACGCGTGAGTTTGAGAGCGTTCGGTAGTCGAGAATTTCGGGAGCAAGGGGCGGAAGCATATCTGACACGTCGCAAGCCGGATCAAAGCCGCGTAGGATCGTAGAGGGCAGGTTGGCGATCGAGCCACCAAGATAGGCGGGAAGCACCGCATCATCCCAATCCGAGACCTGCGAGAACCAGCGCTGCAAGCCCTCGGCAGTGTGCGCCTTGATGGCATCAGTGATCAAGAAATGGTGCTCCTCTCTCGATGGTCGAAGCCTATCAGAGCGCCGCCAGCTACTTGCCAAGATCTACACTCTGCGTCACGATGCAGTGCAGACGACGAGCACTGGAAGGGATCAGTCCGTCATGGCCGGTGTAGGTGAATTTTTTGGAACACCAACTGAGATTCAAGGCCGTGAGCCACTCTTGGGAACATCCGTTGCGGCATTCCAGCTACCGGGCGACGGCGGCAGGAACGCCTCACTTCGACGACTCACAGCCCGCGGTCCACTGCTTATGCATTTCTACCGGGGTAATTGGTGACCAACCTGAAGACTCTATCTGGCGCAGTTGCGTCAGCACTACTGGGAGATTCGCAGCCTCGGCGTCTACTTTGTCGCCGTGGCCAACGAGGAGCCGGAGAATCATGCCGAGCTTCGTGAGCGGCTCGATCTGCCGTTTCATCTCTACGCCGATATCGACTCGGAGCTTGCCAAACAGCTGCACGCCTTTGATGACAAAGACCCCAGCGGCCGGCTCATCGCAAAACCCGCAATGTTCTTGATCGATTCGCACGCCAACGGCAACACTATTCTCTGGGAGCATGTCTCTCCGACCAGCCGTCACCGCGTGCCACCTTCGCGAATTATGGAGGAGCTGCTTACTGCACTCGGTCACCGCAGGCAAACTGTCTCGGTGATCGTTCCAAGTGAAGGCGAACTCTTGCGGATGATTGGGGAATTGCAGGACCCTCCGCTCGGTCTCTATCGCACACCCAAACCGGTGAGATCTGGCTCGCTGACGCAGCGAGGGTTTGCACAAGAGCTGGCGATGTTCGCACATGCTGAAGTTCACCGTTTGAACGAAGATGGTTGGAATTTGAAGGCCGTCTCGCCAGAATTCGATGGCAGCAGACCCGTCGGTCAGCGGTATGTGTTCGAACGGACGTTGGATGAGACTACAGCGCCCTAAGCGCCGATCCCAAGACGAAGCGCTCGCTCAGCAAGGAACCTCGCTCCCGATGGAGCCGAGCGAGCGTGGTGAAAGCATGTTCGTCTCACTCAGCAAATACGTCATGATCCGCTGGCTCTGGACCGGCACCGTCGCAACCAACACTGGCTTCTGGATGTATCAGGTGGCGCTCGGCTGGCTGGCGCTCGAGATGACCGACTCAGCATTCTGGGTCGGCTTGGCGAGTTTCTTTGGCGGCATCCCGCTTCTGATCTTCGCCATGCCGGCCGGGGTGATCGTGGATCGCTTCGATCGACGCAAGGTACTGATGTTCGGCCAGGCCGGAACCATGATCACCGCGACTATCTTCTCGATCATGATCTTTGCCGGCGCGCTCGATCGAATCTCTATGCTGGCGCTGGCCGCGCTCTACGGATCCAGCATGGCCTTTGTCTTTCCCGTCCGCCACGCTATCATCGCTCGCCTGGTCGAGCCACAAGATCTAGCCAACGCGACAGCACTCAACTCCGCCGGCCAGAACGCATGCCGTGTCTTCGGACCTTCGCTAGCCGGACTGTTGATCGCGTTGGTCGGTCTCGGCGGTACCTTTGCTGTCGCAGCAGGTCTACAAATCTTCGCACTAGCCTCAAGTCTGAAGCTCCCATCGACGCCGCCTCGCAACCCGGGCAAGCGGCCACCACCTACTCAGGCGCTGACCGAAGGCATCCGCTACGTTGCCCGCGTGCCGGAGCTTGCCGGGACGATCCTGCTGGCGACCATCGGCACCGTGCTGATCATGCCCTACCTCTCGCTGATGCCAGTCTTCGCCCGTGATGTCCTGAACCTCGGTGCAAGCGGGCTCGGTGGACTGATGACTGGCGTCGGGATCGGATCGGTCATCGGCGCGCTCGTCATCGCGGGAATTGCTCGCCTGATCGACACCCCTGGCGTGCAACTGCTAATGATCATCAGCTGGGTGGTGACGGTGCTCGCCTTTGCCATCACGCCCTGGTTGCTGCCGGCCGCGTTGCTGCTCTTCGTGAGCGGACTGCTTAGCGCGATGTTCCTCGCCACAAACCAAACCATTCTGCAGCTGAAGGCCGACGATGAGATTCGCGGTCGAGTTCTGGCAGTCAATCAGATTACTTGGGGATTGCTGCCGCTCGGACAACTGCCGATCGGGCTCCTGGCCGAGGATGTTGGCGCGCCGATGGCCACGGTCGTTGCATGCATCCTCGCCCTCGTTGGCATCTCCGTGACAGCCGTGCGCGTGCCGATTCTCCGCACGGCAAGGCCACGCACTTCCACGACGAATTAGCTGAACAGATTCTTGGAGTCGATTACCCTTCCTCATGCTGCCGCAGCAGCAAGATGGGTCGGTGGAGTTGAGAGACGACACTCGAAGCCACGCTTCCGGCGATGAACGCTTCGATGCCGGCTCGCGCATGGGTCGGCATGATGACCAGCTCGCACTCAGTCTCCCGCACCGCTCTGGTGATCTCGGTCGCAGCATCGCCACGCAGCACCAGTGCTCGTGTCGGGATGATGCGGTTCAGCTCAGCACGAATGCCGTCGAGCTGCTCTTGCCGCTCCTCTGCTGCCAGACTCAGTGTCTCAGCGGTGGCGGATGGCAGAAACGTCGCGGGTGCAATGCTGTCGCCCTGCAGCGCTCCCCGGGTCGGGACAACACTCACCAGCAGCAGCTCAGCCTGCAGCGCGGTCCCGAGCATCAGCGCCACCGGCAAGGCAACTTCAGCCTCATTAACGTCATCGAGTGGCACGGCAATTCTCTTGCTGCGAATCGGAGCGCCACCGGGCCGGGCAAGCAGCACTGGCAGATTTCCTCGACGCAACACCTGCTGGGCAATGCTGCCGAGGAAGAAGCCCCGCAGTCCACCGGTGCCATGCGTAGCGAGAGCCACGAGGTCGACGCCCAAATCTGACGCATGCTCGCGAATCGAACGCGCCACATCAGACTCAGGGTTCGGGTGCGCATGCCAATCGACGAGAGACCCAGCTCCAAACTCGCGCTCAGCGACCTCCGCCAGGTACGTCTCTGCCTCATCAACCGATTGGATGTGACGTTCGCCGTGAACCGTACCGGGGGCGTCGTGTTCGATGACATGTAGCAACGTCACGCGTGCGCCGAGATTTCCGGCAAAAGTCCGGACGACCGGCAGAATCGTCTCAGCCAGGGTCGAGCCATCAAGCGGCGCGAGAATGTGCTGATAACGATCGGCCATACGCATAGATCAACTCACAATCAGCGTGTGATAGAGCAGAAACATGTTCAACCCGATGATAAGCGCTGCCGCTACAGATGCCAGAATGGTTGTGAGGCGGCGATTGACGAGGTCGCCCATCAGATCAGTTCTCCGGGTGAAGAGCACCAACGGCACGAGTGCGAACGGGATACCGAGCGAGAGGATGACCTGGCTGATCACCAGCGTGCGGGTCGCCTCGACATGCAGGGCAATCACCACCAGTGCCGGCAGCATCGTGACAGCCCTCCGGAACCAGAGCGGCCACTGCCAGCCAAGAAATCCGCGCATAATCACCTGACCCGACATCGTGCCGACTGTTGACGACGAGAGACCTGCGGCGAGCAACGAGATACCGAAAAAGATGCTAGCTGATCCACCCAGCAACGGTGTCAGCGTCTTATAGGAGAGCAGGATCAGGTCGTCGTCGGGTGAGATGATATTCGTCTGATGGAATGTCACCGCCGCCATCAAAAGCATCGAAGCATTGACGAATCCAGCGATGCCCATCGCAATAACGACATCAATCAGCTCGAAGCGGTAAAGACGTTTGCGCGCGTGCGCCGTTTCCGGAACGATCCGGTCCTGGGTCAACGCTGAGTGAAGATAGATAACGTGCGGCATGACCGTCGCTCCAAGGATGCCTGAAGCAATCAGCACGCTTTCCGATCCTGCCAGCTGCGGTCTCAAGATGGCGTCGAGCGTCGCGCCAAAATCTGGCTTTCCCAGCACGGTCTCGATCACATAGCAACCAGCGATGATACCGATCAGAACGGCGATGACAGCTTCGAGCAGCCGGAAACCATAGTGCTGAATAGCCAGTATCGCGAAGGTCGCAATGCCGGTGACGATGCCTGCCGCAAGCAACGGCATGCCAAAGAGCAGATTCAAACCAACCGCCGCGCCGAGGAACTCCGCCAGATCGGTTGCCATCGCGATGACCTCCGCCAGCAGCCAGAGCACCCAAACGACGGGCTTTGGGTATTCGTCACCGATGACTTCGGCCAGATTCATGCCGGTCGCAATGCCGAGCTTGGCTGAGAGCGACTGAATCAGCATGGCCATGAGATTCGAGGCGACGATAACCCATACCAGCATATAGCCGTACTTCGCGCCACCCTCGATGTTCGTCGCGAAATTTCCAGGATCGACGTAGGCAACGGCGGCGATGAACGCAGGGCCCAGGAATGGGAGAATGCGTGTCAGACCACGTTGCGAGTCGCTGCCAGATAGGATCCGCTCAGCGGCGGCAACAGTTCCGACATCAGCGCGACCACTGATGGCTTCACCAGCGTAGCGACGTGTTTCGCTCGCCGATCTCCCGCTCCCATTTGACCGCTCTTGACTCGTCGTAGGCCACCTCCGGCCCGGTCGATGCGTAGTTTTAGGTCCTCCTAATATCAGAGTCTAAGACTATCGGACCACAATGACAAGTCAATGCTAATCTCTTGATGCGTCGATACCATGTCGCCGATGGCCATCTACGGTGTTGGTACCAGCCTGATCTCGATTTGCTGGTCGTGGACCCGTGTTTCGAAATGAGGTTGCGGTCTGGTAGCAGGACCGTGCACAACGCTGCCGTCACGCAAATCGAAGACCGAATCGTGCCACGGACAGGTCACGCAACCGTCTTCGACCTTGCCCTTGTGCAGCGGTCCTCCCGCATGCGAGCAGACCGATCCGATCGCGTAAATCTCGCCCTTTTCGCGCCATAGCATCACGCTCTTGCCGCTCACTCTGACACGCTTTGGTGTGCCCTCGGGCAAGTCCGCATCCTCGATGACCGCTTTCCAATTCTTCGGTCCATAAAATTGCTCGCTCTGGTCAGGTCCAACTCGCTCCTTGTAGACGAGCATTCCACCGAGCCAGCCTGAGACCGTTGTTAGTCCCAGTGCTGTCAACGAGAGGCTGCGGCCTACGCCGGGCTGTCCGCCGCGCCGAGCGATGATTGACACGAGATTGAGACCAACACCGACGATATTGAACATCGCATGGAGCGTGGCAGGCTTCGCGGCAGGCTGCGGGATAGTGGAGAAATCCGCTAGGCCGCTCAGCGCAGTCGGGACAGCACTCAGCGTCCCCAGCTCCACGAGCCGGTCACCGGTCCAGGCTGCTCGTTTGGAGTCCGTCAGCATCGCAATGGTGTCGAACATCCCAGCCGCGGTCCATGCACCGATGGCCACGTCAGTGAACACTGGGTGGAGCGGATGACCCAGCCAGACCCCATGTAGCGCATCGACACCGCTTCGCACGGCGGGTGGACTCGATAGCACAGCCTTGTGCAGTGCCTGGGAAACCTTGCTCCCTACCTTCTGGACCTCTGGAGAACGTTCGACGAGTTGCTCTAATCTGGAGTTCATGGGTGATCCTTTCACTATTGATGAACTAGCCCTGACGGCAGCGAGCGAGATAGCATCGACTAGCAAGTGCCCGAAAAGCAGGATCGGCCGCTTGCCCGGCAATTCTCGACTCGTGCATGGTGTCTTTCCGGCGTTGGTGCCCTTACTCATAGCAAGTCTCAGCCGCAGGCAACGTCACGCAAGACGAGGGTCGTAGATTCCTGGTAATTGCATGGTTTAGCTACGGATTGTTATACTTTCCCGTGCGTTTGGGCCGCTAGCTCAATTGGCAGAGCAACTGACTCTTAATCAGTGGGTTGTAGGTTCGAGTCCTACGCGGCTCACCAGACAAATATCACCACGACGCACAAACGGGGACGGTCCAGCACCGCTCCCGTTTACATTTTCTATGCTCGAAAGTGGATCGAAATGCCAACCACGATCCAGCCCATCCGCCGGATTTGATACAGCGTGAGAGAGGCTTGCATGGATCTGCATTACTACGACACATTCATCACTGTCTCAGAGGACTGTCGTGCCAGTGAATCGGTCATTCCAGAACCTCGGAACGGCAAACCGACGGTCGCGTCGATCCAGTGGAGCTTGCTGCATGATCGCCCGTATGAGTTGACGCAGGAGGATGTGTTGTTCGAGTCCTGGCTTCGACGGCAACCCACGGAGGAGATCGAGAAGGTAGATATCTCGGAGCTTCGCGCAGCGTTCTTCACCAAGCCGCAGGCCTGCCTACGATCATCACCCTTGCCGAAGACGTACGGTTGGGGGCTTCACTTCGATGGAGCGGGTCGGGTCGCGCTGGTTGCTCTCAATACGCCGGAATATCAGGCACTCCTGGCAAGCGATTCCGTCACGATCCGAAAGGGTATGCGCTCAAAACGGGCGTGATATTCGGCCGGAGCAACATCCCATCCAGAGATGCAAAACCCGGGAATACCGCTCGGAACGCATTCGTTGTAGTCTAGAGTGCGGCGGCCTGACTTGCCGGTCCGAGAATTACGTGTGATAATTCCCTGCAATCTCTTGGTGGGTGTGACGGGGCGTAAGTTTTCGATTAAATTCAAGTTTTCGTGGTGCTGCTGGCGGGTCCGATACGCTCGCCATGGTCGCTCGTATCAGTCTGAGCGACGCCCACCCTCTGCAAGCCGCGACTGTAGCGAAGTCCATTAGCATCCAGACAGCTGAGACCTGTAGAGGCTAGGTGCGTGATGAACAATAGAATGCGCCAATATCTGATACAACGATTCATCAGCTTGATTGCTGTCGTCTTCGCTGTTGCCCTCATCACCTTCTTCGCGATCCGGCTCGTCCCCGGCGATCCCGCCATCCTCCTTGCTGGGCCTGACGCATCCGACGACGAAATCGAAGCCGTCCGGGATGATCTGGGGCTGAACGAGCCATGGCCCGCGCAATTCGCAATTTTCGTCTCCAACACCGTCCAGGGAGATTTTGGCAAGTCACTGCGCACTCGGCGTCCAGTGCTCAATGAACTCGCCGACCGTATTCCCAACTCGCTGGCACTCGCTGGGCTGAGCATCATCGTTGCAACGATTGTCGGTCTGCCCCTGGGCGTGCTTGCCGCCGTCAACCGGGGACGGCTGATCGATTCGCTGGCGATGGGATTCTCGACACTCGGCATCTGCATGCCGACATTCTGGCTGGGCTTACTCTTGATCACGTTCTTTGCTGCCCGGTTAAAGTGGTTACCCAGCGCTGGATTTGAAGGTCCGAAGTATCTGGTCTTACCCGTCGCGACACTGGCCTTCTATTCACTCGCTAATATCGCTCGCATCACGCGCACGAGCATGCTCGATGTATTGCGGCAGGATTATGTCCGTACTGCCCGTTCCAAGGGACTTGCTGAGTCGACAGTCGTTCAACGACACGCACTGAAAAATGCCCTGATTCCCATCATCACCATCATCGGCGTCCAGTTTGGTTACCTGCTCGGTGCTGCCGTTGTTACAGAAACGGTCTTTGCCTGGCCCGGAATCGGACAATATCTCATCCTCGCACTCCAGACTCGCGACTACCCGGTCGTCCAGTCCACCGTCGTCATCATTGGCGTGCTGTTCGCTGTCATCAACCTGATTGCCGATCTGCTCTACGCCGTGGTCGATCCACGCGTCTAGACGCAGGAAGGAGGGAGAGCTTGTGAGCGGAACCGACGTCGAAGCACCGGCAACGCTGGCTGCTAATCAGACCGGGCGCTACGCTCCCGTCCGCAACCGGCCGGGACGGCTGCGCTCCTTCTGGCAAGGAATGATGCACACACCATCTGGCATGATCGGTGTCTTCCTGCTTGCGTTCCTGCTACTGGTCGCAGCCTTCGGCCCGACGCTCGTTTCAGCCGACCCCGTCACTCCAAGCCTGGCGGACAGGCTGGATGGTCCGAGTTGGGAGCACTGGTTCGGCACCGACCAACTCGGCCGAGATATCCTCAGCCGCGTCGTCGCCGGCTCACGCATTTCACTCTCGATCTCCTTCCTCGCGGTCGCATGCGGGCTCTCAGTTGGAACTTTCTTCGGCATGCTCGCTGGGTATCGTCGTGGGAAGACCGAGACCCTGATCATGCGCACCGTCGATATCATGATGGCCATCCCGGGCTTTCTCGTCGCACTCATCGTCGTGGCAATCCTGGGTACCGGGACGACGAACCTCGTCATTGCGATGGCGATCTACTCGATTCCGCTCTTTGCACGCATTGCGCACTCCTCTTCGATCGTTGTCGGACGGCGAGAATTCGTCGAGGCCGCGCGTGCCCTCGGGTCGCCCGATCACCGCATTCTGCGGCGCGAAGTCGCACCCAACATCGTTTCCCCTTTAATAGTGCAAGCCACCATACGCCTGGGCACGACCTTGCTGACGGCTGCTTCGCTCAGCTTCCTGGGTCTTGGCGCTCAGCCGCCGGAACCCGAATGGGGCGCGATGCTGGCCGAGGGTCGCTCCTATGTCAACACCGGCCCACATGTTCTCTTTTTCCCTGGTGCAGCCATCATGATCGCGACGCTCGGCTTCAACCTTGTCGGCGACGCGCTACGCGACTATCTCGACCCGCAATATCGAAAGGAAAGCTCCTGATCGTACACCATTTTCAGACCCTTCCATGCATTTGCGCCGGGGGAGGAGCGATGCCGATGACTTGACTGACGACACGTTGGTGGGGCCACATCAATCACGAATTTTGGACTTTTTGAGAGAGGGATTGCTTACGATGATATCGAAGCACGAAGAATTGGAACCAAACAACCCTAGCCCGCTGCTAAGCCGGCGCACGATTCTCAAGCGCAGCGCGATTCTCAGCCTCAGCCTGCCCGTCTTTGGTGGGTTGCTGGCGGCCTGTGGTGGCGACGATGATGACGATGACGACACCGGCAGCGCCGCGACCGAAGAGGCCGCAACGGAAGAAGCTGCGACCGAAGAAGCGGACGATTCAGACGACGCAGGCGACGCTGAAGAGACCGAGACCGAAGCTGCCGCTGAAGAGACGGAAGCCAGCGACGACACCGGTGATGACGAGGACGACGCAGGCGAAGAAAGCTCCGGTGAGCCGAAGACACTCATCTACGCCGGTGGTGTCAACACCGACACACTCGACGGTATTTTCAATACCACCGTCATTACTGACACGCTGATCATGCTTATTCACCATGCGTTGGTGAACTTTGGCATCGACCTTTCGATCGAGCCAGATCTCGCCGAGTCGTGGGAAGTCGCCGATGACGGCGTCACCTGGACCTTCAACCTCGCTCCTGATGCGAAGTTCTCGAATGGCAACCCGGCCGATGCCAATGCCGTCAAGTTCACCTTCGATCGCATCCTTGATGAGAGTGTCGGCGCAATCACTCGCGGCGCATTCCTCGTCATTACGAGTGTTGACGTGGTGGATGAACAGACCGTCAACCTTGTCACCGCCGAACCATTCCCCGACTTCCTCGCGCTCATTCAGGGCAGTACTCCGGTAATTGTCGATCCGAGCGAAGTCGAGAAATACGACGATCCGCGAGACTATGGCCTGCACGTCGTCGGCAGCGGTCAATTCATGATCGAAAGCTGGGATTCGGGAGGCGATCTGGTGCTGGTGAAGAACCCGCACTACCACGGTGACCCGCCCGGCGTTGACAAGATCATTTACAAGACCGTGCCGGAGCCAGGCACCCGCATGGCGATGTTGCGATCCGGCGAAGTGAATTTCGTTCCGGCTCCGGTGCCGGAAGAAGTCGATGAACTGCTTGAAGACGACAACTTCAATGTCGAGATATTCCCCAGCTACAAGGTGGGTATCTACGAGATTCTGCTTGACAAGCCACCACTTGATAAGCCGGAGGTTCGCAAGGCACTCAATTATGCGATCGACAAGCAGGCGATCATCGATGAGCTGCTCGACGGCCGCGCCACACAATACTGCGCCCCGACGAGCCCCACAATCGGGCCCGACTATTACGTGAAGCAAGAGTGCTACGACTACGACCCAGAGAAGGCGAAGGAACTGCTCGCGGAAGCTGGCTATCCCGACGGCTTCGACATGGAGTTCTGGACCTCAACCGGTCGATACGTGAAGGACACCGAAATCGCAGCTGCTGTACAGGCCTATCTCAGCGCAGTCGGGATCAACGCCCAGTACACGGCTCACGAGTGGGCGACCTACACGCAAATGTGGTCGCAGCCGGATCGCACAATGTGGTTCATCTCCCGATCATCCGCACCGGGTAATCCAGACGAATACTTCACCCGCCAGTTCACCAAGGAATATTGGGACTCTGGCTCGAACAACAACTACCGATTCTCGGACCCGCGCGTCGAAGAGCTCGTTCAGGAAGCGCGCTACATGATGGACACCGAGAAGCGTGCCGAGATCTATGCCGAAGTGCAGCAGATCATCTGGGACTACTGCCCCGCTGTCTATCTGCATGCCGCCGACGTTGTCACAATCACCACCAAGAACATCTCTGGTGTCGTCGTCTTGCCGACTGAAAATATCGATCTTCGCCACGTCAAAATGGCGTAGCCGATCTACAACATCAGCCCGTAACACACGGGTTGTCTAGGAAATGAGGAGTGAATCGTGAACAAGATCGAAAGGGTGCGAGCGGCGCTCGCTGGCGAAGAGGTCGATCACGCGCCAGTCAGCTTCTGGGGACACTATCTGGACCACGAGAGCACGGCCGAGGAACTCGCCGAGTCGATGGTCACGTCGTTTCGCCGGCTTGACTACGACTACCTGAAGAACCACGCACGCGCGTCGTATCACATGGAAGATTGGGGCAGCGTCTTTGCCCCGTCCGTCGATGGTGTCGCATTCCCAACCGTCACCAACGCGGTCATCGAAAGCACGGATGACTGGAAGCGCCTGCCGGTGCTGGATCCTGAGAAAGGATCGCTCGGCGAGCAACTCGAAGCTCTCCGGCTCATCAATCAGGAGCTGAAGGACGAAGCACTCTTCATTCAGACCGTCTTCTCGCCGTTGAGCATCGCGCGCACCCTGGTCGGAGGCGATCCAGCGGTGCTCCACGCCCACATGGAGGAAGACCCCGAAGCGTTCAAGCAGGGGCTATCGACGATCGCCAAGACCTTCGCCCCATATATGAGCCTGTGTCTCGACCAAGGCGCGGCGGGCTTCTTCTATGGTGCATCCTACGGAGCGAGCCGGGATCACATGACCAAAGAGCAGTATCGCGAGTTTGGCGTACCCTACGACCTCGAAGTCTTGGAGCCAACCAAGGGGCGCGCCGAGTTCAACATGCTTCATCTTTGCAAGTCCAACATCGAGTTCGATCTCGTGAATGAATACCCAGTCCAGTGCGTCAACTGGTCGGACTGGGAGGTTGGCAACCCATCGCTGGCCGAGGCGCTGCAGCGCACCGACAAGGCCGTCGTTGGCGGCTTGGGCGAGAAGACCACGCTTCAGGGGCCGGAAGACGCCGTCGTTGCCGAAGCGATCTCGGCACTAGAGCAGACCGGCGGCCGCCGCCACTTGCTCGGCGGTGGATGCTCGCTGCAGACCAAGATCACCCCTGAAAGCAATCTCATCGCCGCTCGACAAACAGCGATCGAGTGGGCACAGAACAACTAGCTCCGTACTGAACCGCAGAGAACGACGGGGGCTGCAGATATAGCTCCCGTCGTTTGTGTATGCACAGACCGCGACGCTGATCCATGTGTATCAGACTAGTTGACGAGTGTGAATTTCTCCTCTATTATGCGGTGGGAATTGCGAACTCTCTATAGAAACTAACGGTGCACCGGGAATGCATTGCTCCGCCTTGCTGGCGTGGAGTCACTAACCGTTCAATGAAGTGATTCGTGCAGCCGCTTCTGACCTGGACTCGCTTCCGAGATGCTTCGCAGCCCGAGTTCATCTGGATTGGAGATGTTCAAGCACAGCAACAGAGATGCGTTCTCTGTCTGCCCAATGAACACCACATCTTCCAACAGAGGGGCCACGCATGGAACACATCAATGTTGAACTCTTCGGTCGGTTCGCGGTCAGGCGTCATGGACAAATCCTCACTGCCACTGAAGGCCAGCGCGTTCAAGAGCTCTTGAGCTATCTCCTGCTTCATCGATCCCGTGCCCACCACCGTGAGATATTGGTCGAAACCCTCTGGGGCGAGAGCCGTCCTGATCAGGGGCGCAAGTACCTCCGCCAAACGCTCTGGCAGCTCCAATCCGCCATCGATACCGACGAGTCGAGCGTGCCGCTCCTGATCACCGACGCACAATGGGTGCAGCTCAATCCCGACGCGCCGATCACGGTCGATACCGATCAAATCGAGAGCGCCTTTGCTGAGGTTTGCGATCAGGCGGGTGGGGCGCTCACGCTGCAGCAAAGTGAACTGGTCGAGCGAGCAATTAGCCGCTATCAAGGTGACCTGCTCGACGGCTGGTACCAGGATTGGTGCATCATCCCACGCGAGCGCCTGCGGACGATCTATCTCATCTTGCTTGAAAAGCTGACCGATTACTTCGAGGCGACACGGGCGTTCGAGCGTGGTATCGCCGCGGCACACGTCATCTTGAGCGTCGATCGAGCACGCGAACAAACACACAGACAGCTCATGCGCCTCTACGCCTACTCCGGCAATCGGTCCGACGCGCTGCGGCAGTTCGACCGATGTGTCGCGGCATTGATCGAGGAGTTTGACGTTGAACCGGACGAGCGGACGATCACGCTCTACAACGAGATTCGCGCGAGCTTGCTCTCGGTCGATACGCTGACCGGGCATGAAGATGCCGCGGCACTATCGTCGACATCCGACCGGTTGCTCCATGCCCAATCGATCCTCGATTCTGCGTCGTTCCGCCTACGGCATGACCTTGATACGGTACACCAAATTCTCGATTCGATTCCCACAAATCATCTGCTGAGTGAGACGATGCATGAGACGTCTGCGAGACGAATCGACGGACACACGCGCTCTATTACTCCAGACACATAATGTCCGCGCCAGCATCTGACATCTTCACCCCTGCACGGATGCTGACCAGAAGAGCCGATAGGACCGTGTGTGCAACATTCAAGGTCGTCGCTACAGACCTTCGTGATACGGATCTGGGTGGAACGGCACGCTGATTATGGAGAGCCGTCGATATTGCGTGGATCTATCGTGCATGTGCTGAGCTCCGATAAACGCAATATCACTGATCTCCAGCAGGTGGTCGCCTTTATCGAAGGCTATCTTCAGCCCGAGCCGAACGGCGAGACGCGTGAGAGCCGTGAGTGCCCGGAACCAGGAACCTGATGCGCCTATGACGGTCTTTGACACGCAACAATCAGCGTTCCAGGATCTCGAGCCAGCGCTCATCCGGCTGGATATCCTGATAAGACGTGCCATCAACATCGCACGCCAGCAGTTCGACAGCGATATCGGTGCTGATGCCTACCGCGGTCTCTACATCTCGGAAGACGACGTCGACCGCCTGCTCCGTGCGGAACCAGGCACGCCGACGTTTTCAGGGGATGCAGGCTCTGCAAACGGCGTCTGGAAAGCGCTACCTGATGGCTCACCACTCGCCTGGCTCCAAGCTGCCTATGGACTCACTGGCTTCGACCTCGACGTCATCCTGATCGCTCTCGCTCCCGAGATCGATCTACGCTATGAGCGCTTGTATGCCTATCTCCAGGATGACGTGTCACGCAGACAAGCCTCGGTCGATCTGGCGCTCAACCTGCTCTGCGAATCGGTCCACGAGAAGATCGAGCGCCGTATGCACTTCCTGCCCGGGTCGCCACTCATCGACGATCAGCTCGTGACGATTAGCCCGTCGCCAGGATCTCCACATCACCTGGCGGCCACGATTCAACTCGATCAGCAGATCGTCAACCTCCTCCTCGGGCAGGAGGCGCTCGACTCGCGACTATCATCGTGGTCCACCATCTCGATGCCTGATCGACCATCCTTGCCCCTGACTCTTGAGCCCGCCGAGCTGGACAACCTTGTCGATTCACTCAAGATCACCTTGCTCGACGGCCAGCCCGCCAGGGTCCTTCTGACTGGATTGCACGAGGCCGACCGCCGCGCGCTCGCCGAGCAAATCGCCGCAACGCTCGACGCACCGCTGCTGTCTGCGAAGCTGGACACATTGGAGTGGAACGGCGACCACAATCTGGCCAACATCCTCGTGCGAGAGGCCTGGTTGCAAGACGCTGTCTTGTTCATCTCGGGCATTGACGCTGCGCTGGATTCCAACCAGACACGACTCGTTGCCAGTGTTCTTGAGAGTCTGAGCGATGCGTCGTGCCTCGTTCTTGTCTCCACGGAATCTCCGAGCCACGTTATCTTGCTCGACTCTCAGGTTGTCTGGTTACGTCTGGAACTACCGCCAGCCACTGCGGCGCTCCGGCGCGAGTGTTGGGTGTCCAGCCTGGCTGACCAAGACGATGCGGTTTCCGGGCGATCTCTCGATACTCTTGCGGCTCGATTCCGGCTCTCCCCATCCCAAATTAGCGCGATCGTCGAGTCCGCACTAACCGCAACAGCCGGGGCGAGTGATCTGCAGCAATTTACAGACCAGCTCTTCGCCTCCGCGCGGGCATGGAGCGGATCGCGCATTGCATCGCTGACCCAAAAGATCGAGCCCGTCGCGACCTGGGACGATATTGTCCTGCCCGCCGACACCCTGGCGCAGCTTTGGGAGCTTTGCGCTTGGGCCGTGCAGCGCGACCGCGTGCTGGACGATTGGGAATTTGGCGCGAAGCTCTCGCGCGGCAAGGGCGCAGCTGCACTCTTCGCTGGTCCCTCCGGTACCGGCAAGACGATGGCAGCCGAGATCATCGCGCACGAGTTGCAGCTGGATCTTTACCGGATCGATCTCGCAAGTGTGGT
>CAYNTE010000069.1:0-15826 GCA_964399615.1 uncultured Thermomicrobiales bacterium | reverse complement strand
TTCCACACGATCATGAACGTGCTGGCAGTCAACATCGGCACCACCGGCGTCACGATGTTCGGCATCATCGCTGGCTCGGCGACGGCGCTAGTGACCGGTGCGCTGCGCGTTGAGGCGGGCGAGCTGGAGCTGCGGCCGCTCTTGATCGCGCTGATGCTCGGCGTCGAGGTCTTCCGGCCACTGCAGCAACTCACCCGCGTCTACCACCAGGGGATGGTCGGCGAGGCCGCGGCCAAGACGATCTACGACTTGCTCGACTCTACGCCATCGATCAGCGACCCCAGCGATCCGGTCCAGCCCGAGACATACCGGCCCGTCGTCCGCTTCGAGGATGTGCATTTCAGCTACGCCGAGCGGCGCGGCAGGGCGCTGGGCGGCGTCAGCTTCGAGATTCAACCTGGTGAAACGCTCGGCGTCGTCGGTCCCAGTGGGGCAGGCAAGTCCACGCTGGTCAATCTGATCTTGCGCTTTCTCGATCCCGACCAGGGGCGAGTCACGATCGGCGGCATCGACATCCGCGATGTCACCACCGACTGGCTGCGCGAGCAGATCGCCGTCGTTACCCAAGAGACCTATCTTTTCGATGGCACCATCGCCGACAACCTCCGCATCGGTAACACCCAGGCGAGTCAAGAGGAGATCGAGCAGGCGGCCCGGCTGGCAAACGCCCATGACTTCATCCTGAACCTTCCTATGGGGTATGACACCCAGGTCGGCGAGCGTGGCACGCGTCTCTCCGGAGGACAGCGACAACGGATCGCCATCGCACGAGCGCTACTGAAGGACGCGCCGATCCTGATCCTCGACGAGGCGCTCTCCAGCGTCGACGCCGAGAATGAGGCGGTCATCCAGGAGGCGCTGAGCCGCCTGCAGAGCGGACGGACCACATTGGTGATCGCGCACCGGCTCTCATCGGTCATCACCGCCGATCGCATCATCGTGCTCGATCAGGGCAAGATCGTCGAGCGCGGCACGCATGCGGAGTTGCTGGAGCTTGATGGCATCTATGCGCGGCTGATCGAGGCCCAGCGCGATATCACCGCCGAGCGCGAGGGCCGCGATCTCAATCTGGCAACGACGCGGCGGCGGCGACGGCTGACACCGGATGAGCACGATGACGCAGACGACCGACTACACTCAAAAGAAGAAACTGCCGCTCCGCGCTACTCGATACCTGAGATCTGGCGGCGGCTCCTGACCCTCGTCAAGCCGTGGCCGGGTGAGATGGCGGCCGTCATCGGGTCGGGCATCCTGCACGCTCTCGCGCTGCTGGCTCACGGCGTCGTGGGCGCGCTGCTGGTCGCCAAGGTCTACAAGGGCGAATCGCTGACGCCGGAGCTCTGGTATCTGATCGCCCTGGTGCCACTCACCGCGCTCTTCACCTATCTCGATATCTGGCTGGCCCACGATTTGGCCTACCGCCTGCTGGCCGAGATGCGCATCAAGCTCTACAACCTGCTCGACCGGCTGGCCCCTGCCTACCTCTATAAACGTCGCTCTGGCGATCTGCTCGGCGCGGCCATCGGCGACATCGAGTTGATCGAGCTCTACTACGCCCACACCCTCGTACCCGGTCTACTGGCGATTCTGGTTCCGGGCATCGTGCTGGCGGGACTGGCCTGGATCGAGCCAACGCTTGCGCTGATTCTGCTGCCGTTCCTGCTGGCCGTCGCGGTCACGCCCATGCTGCAGGGCAGCTACCTGGAACAGCTCGGCGGCAATCTGCGTGATCAGAACGCCAAGGTCAACGCCCACATGGTCGATAGCGTCCAGGGGTTGCGCACCATTGCCGCCTTTGGATACGGACCCGAGCGTCGACACGAGATCCAGACGATGGGCAAACGCCTGGCCGACCTCAAGCACAAGCTGCTCACCCAGCAATCATTGCAATTCGCGATCCTCGAATCTCTCACTGGCCTCGGCAGTCTGGCGGTCCTCTCACTTGGCGCCTGGCACGTCAGTCAGGGCCACATGGAGCGCACGATGCTCGCCGTCGCGACCCTACTGGCGCTCTCCGCCTTCGCCCCGATAGCGAACCTGGCAACGGTCATCAAGGAGCTGGCAGAGACCGATGCCGCCGCCCGTCGCTATTTCCAGATTGAGGATGAGGTGCCTGCTGTTGTTGATGGGCACGGCGCAACGCTCGCACCTAGCCGGAGTGGCCGTACCGTCGAATTCCACGGCGTCAGCTTCCGCTATGCGCCCGGCGAGCGACCGGCCCTGATCGACGTCGACTTCAAGGTCGAGCCGGGGGAGACCGTCGCGCTGGTCGGTAGCTCCGGTGCCGGCAAGACCACCATCGCCCACCTGCTGCTGCGATTCTGGGACCCTGAGAGCGGCAAGATCACGCTCGACGGTCAGGACATCCGCGATATGGAGCTCGACGACCTGCGCGGTGAAGTCTCGCTCGTCAGCCAGGACACCTACCTCTTCCACAACACGCTCTGGGAGAATCTCAAAGTCGGCAACCCCGAAGCAAGCGACGAGCAGGTACGCCGGGCTGCCCAGCTAGCGAACGTCGAGGACTTCGTTAACCAGATGCCCGAGGGCTACGACACGATGGTCGGCGAGCGTGGCCTGCAGCTCTCCGGCGGCCAGCGGCAGCGCGTTGCCATCGCCCGCGCCTTGCTCAAAGACGCGCCGGTCTTGATCCTCGACGAAGCCACCTCGCATCTCGACGCCGTCAACGAGCTGGAGGTCCGCCAGGCACTCGACAACCTGAAGCAGGGACGCACCACCCTGGTGATCGCCCACCGCCTCTCGACCATCCGCAACGCCGACCGCATCATCGTCCTCGACGGTGGCCGCGTCATCGAGCAAGGCAGCCACCAGCAACTCCTCTCCCACGACGGCTTCTACACCAGCCTCATCGCGGCCCAACTCCGCGGCCTGCAACCAGCACCAACCGGCGACGACTAAGTACGACCTCTCGCACGTGGTAGGCTCTACACATCGGTGGGGTACAGACGAATAGTGTTGGCAACGATGGATGTGCTCGATGTGGGAGAAGCTTACCCGCCGCCGAACGATACTGTTGTTGGTTTTAATCGTGCTAGCCCTGGCCGTCTCGGCTTCAGCCATAGCGATGGTGCCCGAGGACGATGACAACGCCGCAGATCTGCCGACCGAGGCAGCCGCTCAAGATCCAACGGCTATTGCGTCGACAACCGAGGTCGTGGTCCACCAAGACGCGACCGCCGCCTTCGAGCATGACACGGCACTCTTGGCAACTCAAGCAGGGATGCAGATCGGTGAAGCCGAGCAGATATTCAGTTTCCAGGATGCGTTCGCCAAGTTCGTTGAAGAAGTCTTGTTGCCCAAGTATGAAAGTTCGATTCTGGCGTTCTGGCCCGATATAGAAACGGCAACCGGTCACGTCCGTTTCATTGGAGAAGTCCCGAAAGAAGTCGTCACTGAGGCTGCCAATCGCGGGCTTGACGTCGAGTTCACGAGCAACACAGTCTCCATGGCCGAAAATGCCATCCGCTCGCAGCTGGCTGAGAAAGCGTTGCGCGACGCTGGCTATGACGACTTCTCGCTGTCTCTCGATCAAGGACGTGGTGTCATCAACATTGTATTGAGAGTCCCTAACTCCGAACCGGCCCCCACAAATGCAGACATTCTTCAATTGATTCAAGATGCGATCACTGCCTATCGGCCCGGACCCGGCGCGGCAGCTCTGGAAGGCGACGCCGCCAAGGTCATTCCGGGTGATTTCGACATCACGATATACGGTGGCTCTCTTCCAGTTATCGTCGCAATAACGGAGACTCCGCGCCAGCCAACTTCGAAGGATGGTGACTCTCCGATCGCCACGTGGGATATCACTGGAATCGAAGCGTTTCATCAGGTACTTGGGGCAGACGGTCCCTTGGAGTTCGACAACGGGTGTGTACTCGTCACTAACTCAAATGGCTCGAAAATCCTGCCAGTCTGGCCTGAGCCAACTTCTTGGGATCCCGAGACCGAGACAATCCATTTCGTCGGCCCTTTCAAGGACTCTGAATTCGCAGACGCGGTGCTACACGAAGGCGATCACATCAAGATCGGCGGCTCAGCAAAACCCTTCGAATATCCCGGGTACGTGTTCCCCCGGTGGGCTCATGAACCTACCGAAGGATGCCTTGCGCAAGCAGACGGCGTATTTCTCGTCTCTGGCATCGTGGTCGAACCGGCGGATTGATTCAACCGACCAGCCCCTCCAGCACCTCACTCGCCTGCAACAGCGCGTCCTCGATGCGGTTGCGCTGGCGGGTGAGTTTGGTCTTGAGATAGTGGTAGTCGTCGGAGTCGGGGTCGAGTCCGGCGAGGTCGGCGATCGGCGCGAGACCGGGCAGGATCGGGAGCTGGAGGGCCGGGTCGAATTCGTACGGTCCATCGACGGTGAAGAGTGCCGGGTTGATCAGGCGTGAGACATGGATGAGGCGGCAGTTGTAGGTCTCGACATCGCCTGGCTCTTCGATCTCGGAGACGGCTTGCGCGGCCGCGGCGAAGCGGTCGGCGGCTGCGATGATCGAGTCAAGATCGATGTGGGATGCCCCGATCTCCTGGAGCTTGGTCAGCTGCTCGGTGAAGTCGCGAGCGGCGGGCACGAAGTCGTAGGGATGCTGCGCTGGGGTGCAGAGTCGGGACGTCAGCGTGAGATAGATGCGGGTGTCGTCGGCCAGGATCTCGGGATCGGCCTTGTCGAGCGTATCCTCGGGAGAGTGCCACCACCAGGCTCCGCCACAACCACCGACGGCCTTGCGGTCCGGATGATCGAGCGGCAGCATCCGGAAGGCTCCCAGACTCGGCAGTCCGACACCGAGGAACGACTGGTCGCCGGCTTTCAGCGGACGGCGGATGTTCGGTTGCTGGCCGGATAGCTCCTCAACGACGCTGGCGGTGATCGCCTCGACCTCGCCCATGTTGTAGCGGCAGTCCCATATTGATGTCTCGCGCACCCCCGGCGAATCGATGTTCAGGTAGCCGAGGCAGCGCTCCCGCAGCTCCCGAAAGTGCGAATCGGCGTACCAGGTCGAACCGGAGTAGCGCCCCGTCGAGTGACCAGGCCACCAGGCGAAGCGCGCGCCATGTCGCAGTTGCTCGCGATGTGCGTGCAGCACCCGTGCCATCTCGATCAGCGCCACGTCGCCGGTCGCATTGTCGGTGACGCCCTCGTACCAGGAATCGATGTGCGCGCCGATCAGCAGGAAGCGGTCGGACGCGCCCTGAGCTTCGGGATGCACATTCGCCACCACCAGCGGCAGCTTCCGCCAGGCGGTGTCGACCTCGGCGATGATCCGCACACGCGGCTTGCCGGCTTCGCATTGCTCACGCAGCTTCTCGCCATCCGCGAGCGTGACGCCGAGCGATGGAATCGCAGGGATGTTGCGGGCAGACTCGGGCGTTGGCGTGCCCCAGACGCTGGTCGCGATCATCTCGTGCACGACTGGCTCGTCAGACGGCCAGATGTGGATGTGGGCGACCGCACCGCGCTCCTCCGCCCTCCGCACACCGTCCGGTCCGCCATCCATCGTCACGACGGCTTTGCCGCGCACGTCCAGTCCGCTGTAGTCACCGGCCGCAGCACGGTGACCAAAGATCATCTCGCCCGCGGCCGGTTGCTCGAAGGGCACGAAGATCAGCTCAGCGTCGATACCCGTTTGATCCGTCGAAGCGCCGAACGCCCGAGGTCGGGTCGTAAATTCCTCGATGATGAAGCCATCTGCATCGATCGTCGCCAGCTTGGCGCGGCCCGGCAATGAGATCAGCGACTCGAACTCCAGCATCTCAACCTCAATGCCGAGCTGGCTCAACTCATGCGCCACGTACTGCGCCGCGACACGCTCATCGACCGTGCCAGAGTCGCGGAAGAGCGTGTTGAAGCGCTCCAGATGACGCTCGATGTTGGCGACATCCACTGCGTCGCGCAGCCGCTGCTCGATATCCATTGCGGTCATCGCTTGACCTCCTCGTGGCGAAAACAATCGACCAGATGGTCATTGACCAGCCCGGCAGCCTGCAAGAACGAGTAGCAGATCGTTGGGCCGACGAATTTGAAGCCGCGCCGCTTGAGCTCCTTGCTCATCGCGCGTGAGGTCGACGTCTCAGCCGGCACCTCGTCGTGGCTGGTCCAGGCATTCTGCACCGGCTGGCCATCAACGAATGACCAGACCAGATCGCTGAATCCGCTCTGTTCCTCCGCCTCCAGGAACGCCTGAGCGTTCGAGACCGCCGCGCGCACCTTGAGCTTGTTGCGAATGATGCCGGGGTCTTGCAGCAGCTGCTCGATCCGGTTCTCGTCGTAGCGAGCGATCAGTTCAGGATCGAATCCATCGAATGCCTGGCGGTAGTTCTCGCGCTTGCGCAGGATCGTGATCCAGCTGAGTCCAGCTTGGGCACCCTCCAAAATCAATAGTTCAAAGAGTTCGCGAGGGTCACGGGTCGGCACACCCCACTCCTGGTCGTGGTAGGCGGTGTAGAGCTCGTCGTCGGTGCTCCATCCGCAGCGGATCAGATCGTCCACAGTTGGCTCTTTCTATGCATCCCAAACCGTTGCTTAGACAATATCACGCGCCCGTCCATCTGCCTGCTCACCTATTCATCGCAATCCGCAGGACAACGGACGAGACCGTGGCTTGCTTGACAGGCCCATCACCTGCTGGATATTCTCTATTCCGACTTGGGGAGTCAGAATTGGAGAGAGGAACCTAAAGCACGATGGATAGACAGCCAATAAGCCGGCGAAATCTGCTGCGCTCGATGCTCGGCGGCGCGGTGGCCGTCAGTGGTCTCGCGCTGCTGGCTGCATGCGGCGGGGACGATGACGACGACACCTCGGACGATGCTGTCGCGACCGCGACCGAGACAGACACAGAAGCTGCGACTGAATCAGCAGCTGAGACCGAGGCGGCAACGGACGCGGAGACCGCCGAAGAGACTGAGGCTGAGACGGCCGAAGCAACTGAAGAGGCTACGACCGAAGAAGCCGCAGCAGGCGAAGCTGGCGAGTGGACCTTCACCGATGACGTCGGCAATGTCATCACCTTGCCGAAGCGACCCGAGCGGATCGTCGCCTACATCTCCTGCGCGGCGGCGCTCTGGGATGTCGGCATCCGGCCGGTCGGTGTCTACGGCACGCTCAAGAACGCCGACGGAGTGCCGGAAGTGACCGTCGGCGAAGTCGATCTCGATTCCGTCGTCTCGCTGGGCGAGGTCTACGGCGAGCTCGATATGGAGGCATTGATCCAGCTGGAGCCCGACCTGATCATCTACGACCACTACTGGCCCGAGCTGGATCTCTGGGGCGTGCCGCCGGAGACCATCGAGCAGATCCGCAACATCGCGCCGATCTGCGGCATCAAGTACGTCGGCCAGCCGATCACCGACACGATCAGCAAGTTCGAAGAGCTGGCTGGGTTGCTTGGGGCTGATCTCGAAGCGCCCGAATTAGTTGAACAGCGCAAGCAATTCGACCAGGCCAGCGAGAAACTCAAGACGGCGATCGAAGCAAAGCCGGGCCTCAAGACGATCTTCGTCAGCGGCTGGACCGACGCCTACTACGTCGCCAACCCCGACTTCTGGGCCGATATCAACTATTTCGCGCAGCTTGGACTCGATACCGTCGATCCGCCTGACGCAGCCGAGGATCAGCTCTGGGAGACGCTGAGCTGGGAGCAAGTATCGAAGTACGAAGCTGACCTGATCATGCGTGACAGCCGCGCCTCTTCCATGCCAGAAGAGGACTACAACCAGATCGCCAGCTGGACCGCCCAGCCTGCGGTCCAAGCCGGTCAGATCGGTAAGTGGTACACCGAGCTGGTCGCCAGCTATCGCGGCATGACCCCGATCCTCGAAGAGCTCGCCGCCGACGTCGAAAAGAGCGACCCCGACATCGTCTAAACCACCATGCAGGTGAGTAGCGCAGTTTCAGCCGGGAACGCAAGGTGCCTGACTAATGCGCATCGACCAATCGCCATTCTTGCAATATTTGGATATACTCAGTACAATGCTGTTATCCGTAAGCATATTGCATCATAGAGTGTGATGTAGCCTAATCGCAGCAAGGCGGCAATCGTCGTCACTTGGCTTATGACAGGGGCCGGCTCATGGCGAGACTCTTTCGCACATCGAAGTTGCGAATAGTAACCGCCACGATATCAATCGCCATAGCTTTCACGGCCATTTCCACAATAACGCATCATACCGATAGCATGTATCCAACGAGTAATACCGACTGGAATTGCTTTGATGCCGGGGCACACACATCCGAACTACAATGACTTCTGCCAAACGGATAACTCATCTCTCAGCGTCTACATGCAACTATCTCTTTCGGCAACTGGAAAATCTAGAATTCAGTCTCGGCTCAACAATGAGTTTAGTCCGACGGATCTTGGCATAGTTTACGAAGTTTCTGCAGTCTACTCATGGGGCGGCGAAACCGATATCATTTATCAGTTTCGCTCAGACATACAGTCTGGATTTGCCGGCGTCACCTGGTGCGACGACGCATTCAATAATGACGAGTGTGACCAGCACTACGTAGCATTTGATGCTGCCACTCCAAGTAGTGCAGTCGCTTGCCACGAGACTGGCCGCGCGGTGGTGCTCACGCACGGTCACGTTGCCTCACCCACGCTACCAAATACGGACTCGTCACTAGGGTGTATGACCAATCCTCCGGCGTACACAACGCTCGGCTTTCACAATGTATCCGAAATCAACGATGAATACTAGAACAGGAGATACTTCGTGAATACTGAGCGCCTTGGACGTTGCATGTTTCTAGCTATCTCTGTCATCTTGTTGATTATCTTTTCGGCTTGCGGTTCTCAATCACGTGCAGCGATTCCGAGCGCGACTCCCAGTCGCTGGCTGGTAGGTCAGGATTCAGCAACTCAAAAACTTCCTTCGTACACCTTCAACGATTGATTCACTCACACGCGGCAAGTCTCAGTGGTGTCGGTCGTCTCTGAAGAGGTCATCCCGCCGCCTTCATCAGTGCTAGAGCACAAGGAAGGCTATATTGGACGTATGATCACGTTGCACGTTGAGCGGACGATATGGAGTAACGGTGAAGACGCACCAGTCAACAGCGATTTCAACGTGATAAGTTCAGGTTGGTTGCTCAAAGGTGAGGAGCGCATCCCGTTTGCCATGGGCGCTGGCGTGCGGATGGAAGTTGGTGAACGGTATCTATTTTCCCTGGTCCTCTATGAGCGCGGGTGGGGGCCACTCTCGGTAGGCGCTGTTGTGCCAGTCGAAGGCAACACTGTGCCTGCGGAATTCCCACCATCAACCCCATCGCGTCGAAGTTCCTCGGCAAGACGGTGCAAGAGATTCAGGACATGCTTCAAAATGCGGAACGTGCCTCCCAGAATACCCCATGAGTTGGGCCCTCCCATGGCCCAAGCGCTGTGTATCTGAGCGCCGGGCAGGCGCTCATGCCACGCTCCTGCCCCAGTTGACGGAACCAAAACGTCCCCACACGCGACAATAGAAGTAGAGATGGATGATCGCGAGCTGCTGGCTGCCGTGGCGGCCGGCGACGATCTACCGTAGGGGGCCGCTAGATCAAGAGGTGGTGCTCGCTGCGGTTACATGAGTTGGGTCCGTCGACGATGCGGAGCGCGCCGTTCCATTGGTTGACGCAGGTGTCGATCGGCGTTGCGTCGGCGTACGTGATCGATTGCTCGGAGCGGTTGCACTGGCCATTGAATGCATAGCGAGCTGCGCCGTTCCACTGGTTGGCGCAGATGACGAACGTCTCGCCATTGGGCAGATTGAGCTCGATTTCGCTACGACCGCAATCGTCGGTCATCACACGCAGTGAACCGGTCCACTGGTTTGCGCAGAGATCAATGACATTGATGATCTCGAATGGCGACGTGATCATCCCTTGATCTTCATCGAAGACCCAGATCAACCCTGTCAATCGCGGTCCGCCCTCCGGACAGGTGAAGACGTTGGAAGTTAGTGGCCCCTGATCTGGTTGCAGATCTCCATCGCAATCGATTGAGTAGGTCAGTGTGTCGTTCGGCCCGGCAGGGTCGGTGGCAAGAATCGTGACCTGCTGGTTGTCGATCAGCACGTTCTCAATCTTGGGCGGGGCATTCAGGACGGTGATGTGCTGGGTCGTGGTGGCGATGTTTCCGGCGTTGTCAGTCACCTGGATACCGACCGTGAATTCGGTGTCGTCGGGTCGGGTGATGGTGGTCTTGTCTGGCGACTCGTAGGTGCCGTCGTTGTCGAGATCCCAGCGTATCGAATCGATGCCAGACATCAAGTTGGTCGATCCCAGGTCGTACGATTCAGAGGCATCGAGAACGAGCGAGTCACCCTCGTAGAAGTAGGAGATGTTGGAGACGAGGATAATTGGCTTGACCGTGTCGATCCGCACATCGGATTGGGCAGGACCCAAATTTCCCGCCTGGTCGTAACATGCAACGATAATAGCCGCTACGTTGGTAGACGTGACGCTGCCAGTTATCGAAGCATCAACGACACCAGATCCGGGGCTTGGGTCGGTGCATGTGGCGATGTACTGGAAAGGCACGCTGTTCCACCAGCCGTTGGCATTTGCAGGTGGGTTGAAGGTCATGACGCCAACCGGCGCCGTGGTGTCGATCTTGATGGTCTGGGTGGTAGTCGCTTCCTGGTTGCCTGCGTTGTCGATCGACCAGAACTCTATAGTGTGGATGCCGTCGCCGGTGACAGTAAACGGGCCACTGTAGGTGTGCTGGGTGCCATCGAGCGTGTAGGTGGTCTGCTTGACGCCGGATCCATCGTCGTCGGCTTGCAGGGTCACGCTGACGTCGCTCGTATACCAGCCATTGCTGCCCTCATTTCCACCAAGTAAGGCCGCCGTGGCGGGGTCGGTGCCGTCGATTTTGAAGGATGTCGAGCCGGTGGTGACGTGCCCGACTTTGTCGGTGACGGTGTAGGCCACTTCGTATGAGCCATCGGATCCAAAGCTGGTGATCAGATCACCGCTGGTATAGGAAACCGGTGCGCCATCGTTGATGGTATAGGTGAAACTTGCAACTCCCGAGCCATTTTCGGTGACATCGTATTTCAGACTCTCGACCGACGTGTACCACTCACTGCCAGTGAAACGGATGCCCGAGATCGTAGGCTGGACTGTCGGAGCCGAGAGATCGACGTTAATCTGCGTCGACTTCGGCGACTCCTCATTCCCGTCGTTGTCCACAGAGTAGAAGTACAGGGTGGATTGGCCTTCAATATGGAAGTCGAAGGGGAAGTTATAGGTGTTCCAGGGTCCCACATTTCCGACCCGGAAATAGGTGGCTGCAACGCCGGATGAATTATCAGTTGCCGAGAGTGTTACCTTCGGGTACTCCCCAAACCATCCATTGACCTGTACCGTGCCAGTTACGTCTACCGATGTCGTTGGCGCTGTTTCGTCGAGCACACCAACACGGATGGCATCGATGTACGGGCCAGCCCCACTTGAGTACGAATCAAAACGGAGGGCGATAGCACCTACATTGGTGAAATCTGCCCCACTCCCCGCATCAATCTCGAAATCCGAAAATGCGACGGAGTAGGTCCCGGTCGTGTCATTGCCGTTTCCGTGCTCGCCCGCTACGTTGATATCCACAAGAGCCGACGACGCATTACCGGCATCGGTGGTAACAAGGACGGTGACCTCGGTAACACCAAAGTTGTTTGCAGCAATATCGATGAACAACGTATCGTTGGCGCCGCCATCGGTTAGGTCGACACCACCCAGTCCGGTAGCGTCAAGTGTAGTGGGGTCGTGATCGTCGCCGTCCCACTGGATGTCAACCGAGGACTGGACCCCGATTTGGCGGTCCACCTTCATCACACCGCCATCAAACGTAATGAATGCGGAATTATTTAGATACCAGCCCATTTCCGCCTTAGCCGTGATGAACATGTCACGCTCGCCGCCCAGGACGGATGAGACGGCCTCGGAAAAAGAATTGGTTTTTATATCGCCTATACCTAAAGGCCGGGCGGAGAGCGAGGTCCCAGTTGCAAAATCATCAATCATCAGATCGGCCGCCAATGCTGAAGGCGTGGCGAATGGAGAGGAGAAGGAGAGCAAGGCCGGGATGACAGCCAGGATCAGGACACCGATGAGGATCTTAAACGTTCGCATCACAGTCAAAATAGCCACCCCCGCAGCAGATTTTCCTGTAGACAGTCATGTTCAGGTCTAGCATTGCAACGGGCAGGAGGCTATCAGCCAGTACTCGAGAATGCCGCGTGGTACATGTTAGCGCAAATGCTATACCCAGTAACCGTCTTGCGTAATCAGATTCAATATCCAGGACGGACGGAAATTGACAGCATTGGCGATCTAGACGAGAATTCCCGCTAATGCTCCGTAAGCTATGCACTGTTGGCGCGCTGTAGCGCGGCCTGCGAAAGGGTATGAACGCTCATGGCACCGGTTGATCAAGCGCTATTCGATATTTTCGACTGGCGCAGTATTGGACCCCATCGGGCGGGACGGGTGACCTGCACGCTGGGACACCCAACCGAGCAAGGCACCTTCTATTTCGGCTCGTGCGGAGGAGGTGTCTTCAAGACGACTGACGGAGGCGCGCATTGGGTGAATATCACCGACGGGTACTTCAAACGTGCCTCCTCGGTTGGCGCGATCGCGATGGCTCCGTCGGATCCCAATATCATCTATGTCGGCACCGGCGAGACGTCGATCCGCTCGAACGTCGTTCACGGCGATGGTATGTACAGGACACTCGATGGCGGCAAGACCTGGGAGCACCTGGGGCTTGAGGACACACGCTACATCGGGGCGATCGCCGTCGACCCGCGTGACCCCGACACGGTGCTGGTGGCAGCGCTGGGGCACGCCTGGGGCCGAAATGAGGAGCGCGGCGTCTTCAAGACGACCGACGGCGGGAAGAGCTGGCGCAAGGTGCTCTACAAGAGCGACAAGGCCGGCGCGGTCAAGATGTCGATGGATGCCCAGCGACCGCACATCATTTTCGCCTCGATCTGGGAAGCACAGCGCTACCCGTGGGCAGCCTCCAGCGGTGGGCCCGACTCCGGTCTCTGGCGCTCGGCAGATGGTGGCGAGACCTGGGAAGACATCACCGAGCGGCTTGGCTTCAAGGGCGTGCTTGGCAAGATCGGTGTAGCGGTTTCACCGGCCAACCCCGAACGCGTCTGGGCACTGGTCGAGGCCGAAGATGGAGCACTGATGCGCTCCGACGACGGCGGCGAGACCTGGAACCGGTTCAGTGAAGAAATGGGACTGCGCACGCGCGCCTGGTATTACACCCACATCTTTGCTGATCCGAGCGACGAAGATACGGTCTGGGTCCTGAATACCTCGTGCTTCAAGTCGACCGACGGCGGCAAGAACTTCGAGGTGATCCCGACACCGCACGGTGACAACCACGGGCTCTGGATCGACCCCAATAACTCCGACCGCATGATCGAGGGCAATGATGGTGGCGCTGCCGTGACCTACAACGGTGGCAAGAGCTGGTCGTCGCCGCTGAACCAGCCGACCGGGCAGTTCTATCACGTGACCACCGACAACCAGCAGCCCTACCACGTCTATGGATCACAGCAAGACAACTGGGCGATGCGTTTGCCGAGCGTCAGCTTCGAGGGCGCGATCAGCTGGAAAGATTACATGGAGCCGGGCGGCGGTGAATCAGGCTACATCGCCATCAAGCCGACCGAGCCGTACACGGTCTTTGGTGGCGGTATCGGCACCGGTCTCGGACACGGACGCCTGCGCGCCTGGAACCCCAAGACGCGCCAGAGTCGCAATGTCACGGTCTGGCCCGAGGTACATGGCTTCGGTGCTGGCGCCGAGGAGCTGAAGTATCGCTTCCAGTGGACCTTCCCGCTGGAGTTCTCGCCACACAACCCCGACAAGCTCTATGCCTGCTCGAACCACGTGCATGTCAGCTTCGATGAAGGCCATACCTGGGAAGTTGCGAGTCCGGACCTGACACGGGACGATCCTGAGAAGCAGGCATCCTCGGGTGGTCCGATTACGTCAGACAACTCAGGAGCTGAGATCTATTGCACGATCTTTGCCTTCAAGGAGTCGCCGCACACCGAGGGAGTGCTCTGGGCTGGCTCGGACGATGGCCTGCTGCATCTCTCGAAGGACGGCGGCCAGAACTGGGAGCAGATCAACCCATCAGAAGAACTCCTGCCGGAGTGGTCACGCATCAGCATGATCGAGCTCTCCCCCCACACTGACGGCAAGGCTTACGTGGCGGTCAACCGCTACCAGCTGAATGACAACCGCCCGATCATCCTGAAGACTGATGACTTCGGTCAGAGCTGGACGATGATCGTCGACGGCATTCCGGAAGACGACTTCGTGCGCGTCGTGCGCGAGGATCCAACCGTCCCTGGGCTGCTCTATTGCGGCACTGAGACCGGGGTTTACGTCTCGTTCGACGATGGCGCGAGCTGGCAGGGATTCCAGGCGAATCTGCCCGTCACACCGATCTACGATCTGGTGGTCAAGGACACCGATCTGGTGGTGGCGACCAACGGGCGCGGCTTCTGGATTCTCGACGACATCACTCCGCTACATCAGATCGCAGGCAGCGATGGCGTCGACCAGGTAACGCTCTTCAAACCACGCGATACGGTGCGCTGGCGCTACAACCCCGACTACTTCAGCAGCGACGACCGGCTGCACTGGACCTACAAGATGACGGGGCCAGTGACGGTGACGACCCGTCGGGTAACGAACCATCGCGGTGAGGTGGTAACCGATATCGTCAACGCCGGTGCAAATCCGCCAAATGGCGTGATCGTGCCCTTCTGGCTGCCATCGGTTCCGGATGAAGCGGTGAAACTGACCTTCCTCGACAGTGAGGGGCGTGTGCTGCGCAGCTTCTCGACCGAGGCAGAGGACGAAGATAACAAGCTGAAGGTCCGGGCAGGAGCCAACCGGTTCGTCTGGAATCTATCCACAGAATCACCCGCGGTGCTCGACGAGGAAAGCGGCGATCGCCGGGCCAACATCCTGATGCGCTTCGTCACGCCGCGCGTGCCACCGGGCACCTACCAGGTGCGGCTGGAGGCCGGGCAGCAGGGCCAGACACAGACCTTCGAGCTCCTGCACGACCCTCGGCTGACCGTACCGGTGGAAGACCTGGAAGAGCAGTTCGAGCTGAAGTCGCAGATCCGCAACCAGATCTCGGATGTGCACGAGACGGTCAACCAATTGCGGCGCGTGCGTGCGCAGGTTGACGGCTGGCTGGATCGCACGAATATCGATGCTGTGACTGAGGCTGGTGAGGCAGTGAAGACGAAGCTCGGTGAGCTAGAGAACCAACTGCTGCTGGTCGATGAGAGCAAGCCGAAGGCTGGTAGCCACGGTGTGCGCGAGAAGCTTGGCGCGCTGGCCGGCATGATCGATGAATCGGACCACGCGCCGACGCAGGCGGGCCAGGAAGTGGCGGCACAGTTGAATGAGGATACGGTGTCGCTTCGCCAGCAGTTGACGCGCATTGTCGATCAGGATGTCAAGGCGTTCACCGAGCTGTTGAGCGAGCACGGTGTGCCCCTGATTGCCCCGGAAAAGCCTGGCCCTAAGGACGACTAGCGTCCTCGCCGACTCCAGGCCTACAACAAGAGAAGGAAGAACCCGGACGGTGATATCACCGTCCGGGTTTTCTCATTGATGAGGCTCCGTCAATCCTGATGCAGCGTAAGTGCGTGACGTGCGATAAGAAAGTGTATAGATAGCCAGAGATCGTCGTACGTACAACTACAACATAGCTGGTACTTGCGTCTACACACAATGGCCAGTACAATGCGGACAGGGAGTCAACACGATCAAGTGCAA
>CAYNTE010000068.1:0-15939 GCA_964399615.1 uncultured Thermomicrobiales bacterium | reverse complement strand
GTCTCCGGCGCACGCCAGCCCACCCGGCAGCGCGATATTCCAGACTTGCCGGTTCTGGAGTCGACCCACAAATCTCGCCACCAGATCGAGCCCTAGTCCTCGCGGCACAAAACTCACTGCACCATCGAGGTCACCGAGCTCCGCGCCCAGTCGCTCCCGGTAGCGACGGCGCAGCTCCTCATCAATCGAAGCCACCACCTGGCGCACCTCGTACTGGCTCGGATCAATCCCAAGCAGTTCGACGTTTGCCGCGTGTTGCGCTACCAGCGATTGCTCACCGGGAGATCCAATCACAATAGCCGATCCCAGATCCCCCGATACAGCCAGCTTGTCCAGCAACGTCCCGGCTCCGGCCCAAGCCGATGATTCGTCGTTCACGCCCATCACAATTCCGATGGCCACAGATTCAACTGCTGACTCGTCCTGGCGAACCGGTCCAGCTTCGCCCTCTACATGCTCCGAGATATCACGCTGCACGAGTGTGGCTGGCAACCGGCGAATCAGCAGCTCGACGGCGCGGCTTATGGCTGAGTCTCCAGCGTTTATCACGTCCACTCGGGGACGATCAATCGGGTCGCCGGTTATCACGATGGTCGTCTCTGAGGCGATCCCGTCGTCACACACCAACTGCTGGCCGGACTCTTGCTCCAGGTCCCGCAGCACCTCAATGATGACGTCTCTCAGCTCAGCGTCCTCTTCACGCTGACAACCGGCAATCGCAATCACGCGACCTTCAAGCTCGACAATCCCCATCAGGACTCCGCTCACCCACGCAGGCGAACAGAGCAATCCCACCACCTTGCCGGCCGTTTTCCGCTGAGATTGCGATGCTGGCGACGTGCCACTCATCCCCACTCCACCCGTTCCCCAGACATCACAGAAGCTCGAAATACCAAACGAGCAACCCTGCTACGACCACAGCCACAATCAGGAGCAATCCGGCCGCAACCAGCGGCAGCGGCAAATGATCTTCAGGCACTGCGGCGCCCGCCGGCTCACCATCATCGAGCTCAAGAGACTCAAGCGTCACCGGAGGAGCTATCGGTGCCAGCATCGGAGGCTCGGCTCCCCAGCCTGCCCCACGTGTTTGGCTAGCCACCAGCGCCAGCAGCGCAGCCCGCTCCGTCAGAATTCGTGTCGCCGACGGATCGATCCAGGCCGTTGCCACCGCTGGGTAACTGCCAGCGTTCTCCTCGGCGGGCTCCTCATCGCTCGCCGGAATATCAGGAATGTTCGGGATAATCGCATCGCCGTCGCGGAACTCGTCTGCAAGCCACTCTGGCAAGGCAAGCTCGACCTCGCGGGACGCAGATTCAAGCTCCCCATCAGACTGTGCAGTGTCGTGCTCCTCCGGCAATTCCGGCATCTCGTCCCTATCCACGCAACTCAGCTGTGTCCAGCCAGATCGTCACCGGACCGTCGTTGACCAAACTCACCTGCATGTGCGCACCAAATACTCCCGCACCTACGTCAATACCCAGGTTGCGCAGTGATTCTGCAAAGTAGTCGACTAATGGCTCGGCGACATCGGGCTGCGCCGCATGCACGAATGACGGCCTGCGGCCTTTCTTGGTATCCGCATACAGCGTAAATTGCGATACCACCAGTGCAGCGCCGCCAGCGTCCAGCAGTGAGCGATTCATCCGCCCCTCTGCATCCTCGAAGATCCGGAGATTCGCAATCTTCGACGCCAGGTAGTCAGCATCATCGCGATCATCACCCACCGTCACTCCCACGAGCAACAGCAGACCCGCATCAATCTCTGAAACGCGCTCTCCATCGACATCTACCGCTGCTTCAGACACGCGCTGAAGAAGTACCCGCACCTATCGTCCCTCCAAAAGCGCCACGGCGAGCGCGGCAATGCCCTCACCCCGCCCGATCGCGCCCATCTGCTCATTCGTCGTCGCCTTGACGTTCACTTTACTCGAATCGAGCCGCAGCACGCTGGCAATCGACTCCACCATTTCATCTCGCCGCGCCGCGATCCTGGGTTGCTCGGCGATAATCGTCAGATCCACATTGACCACGTTGAACGCATCCTCCACCAGATCCAGCGATCTACGCAATAGCTCACGGCTGTCAGCGTCTTTCCAGCGCTGCTCCGACGGAGGAAAATGCTCACCAATGTCCCCTAGGCCGGCTGCCCCCAGAATCGCGTCGGCGACCGCATGTAACACCACGTCGGCGTCGGAGTGGCCATCCAAGCCGCGTGCTCCGGGAAACTCGATCCCACCTAACCGCAGCAATCGGTTCGGTTGATCCGAGAATGGGTGAATGTCGTAGCCAAGACCTATCCGGTTCATACTCCACCTTCTCTGGCCCGAAGCAGCGCTTCGGCAATGACCAGATCACCAGGGTGTGTGATCTTGATGTTCTCCGGCTCTCCATCGACCAGCTCGACGGGGAAACCTGCCGCAAGCAGCGCCGAACTCTCATCTGTCGGCTCGCTTGCTGTCCCAAGAGCCTCCACCAACCAGTCGTACCTTGCCACCTGTGGCGTCTGTACCGCCCGAAACCGGCTCCGGTCAACTGGCGCTAACTCACCATCACCAGCTATCTCCAGCAGTGAATTGGTCACCGCCACCGCCGGCACCGCCGCACCAAACTGCTTTGCCGCGTCAATGAGTTGCCGTAACAGTTGATTCGTCGCCAGGGGACGTGCAGCATCATGCACGAGCACCAATCCCCCACGATTGCGCACGGCATGGAGACCAGCCTGAACCGAATCACTACGACTCGCCCCACCAGTCACACAATCCCACGTCACCCGGCATTGTGCGGCCACCAGCTCGCGTCCGGCTTCCAGCGTGTGATCGCCCAGTACAAAGACAACCTGATCGAGACCAGGTATCGAATTGATCAAATCTATCGAGAATTTGAGGAGCGGCACGCCGTTGAGCGGCGTCAATACCTTGGAGCTTGCTCCAAATCGCTCGCCACGCCCTGCCGCAACGACGATGGCTGCCAGTCCGTCCAACACAGGTTGCCTCTCACCGCATCGCCCATGCCCCACACCCATCCTAGACAATTATGCGATGGAGCTACCAAACGCTGTTCTGCGCAACGCGTCGAGAAACGACTCGATCACGCGATCCGGAAGATCGACACCGCCAAGATCTCGCCCCTCACGTGAATCCTTGCCATGAAAGTCACTGCCACCAGTCGGCAGCAATCCACGTTCGGCGGCCAAATCCGCCAGCTGAGCTCGCTGTGCCTCGTCATATTCACCGTAATACACCTCGAGACCCGCCAGGCCAACCTCGATAAGCTCAGACAGCCGGGTGTCGAGATTTCGGACACTGAATGGATGAGCGAGCACCGGAAGCCCCTGAGCCTGCAACACCAGGGCGATGGCATCTTCCGCCATAATCGTTTTGCGAGGTGCCCAGCCCGGTCTGCCACGCATCAGATAGCGATCGAAGGCCTCTGCCACCGTATCGACATAGCCCTTGTCGATCATGGCGCGTGCGATGTGCGGTCGACCGATCGAGTCCGCGCTACCGCCAGCCATCAGCTCATCTTCGTCTAGATCGAAGCCAGCTGCCTGCAATCTGCCGATCATCTCCAGATTGCGTGCCCGGCGCGAATCGCGCAATTCAGCCAGCTTCTGCTGGAGTTCAGCATTCGTGTGGTCTACGCCGTAGCCGAGCAGGTGCAGCTCGCCACGCTCAACGGTCGTTGAGAATTCGATACCCGGCACCAGCATCATCGATCGCTCCTTGGCGGCATCGATCGCCTCGTCGATCCCACTGAGGGTGTCGTGGTCAGTCAGCGCCAGAATCGAAAGACCCCGCTGTCTGGCCATCTCGACCAGTTCAGCGGGGCTCAACGTCCCATCAGAAGCCGTGGAATGAGCGTGCAGATCTGCTCTCAAGGCATGACGTGCAGGCATCACCACCGCAGCAGCTATCGAGGCTCGACGATCATGCGAATCGCAGTGCGGTCCTCATTATCAATCGTCACATCGATGAAAGCCGGAAGGCAGATCGCTTCGATCTCGGTCTCTCGCAGATAGTCGCGTGCGATCGCAACTGCCTTGACAGCCTGATTCGTCGCGCCTGCGCCGATAGCTTGCACCTCTGCCCGGCCGTTCTCCCGCACCACGCCCGCAATTGCACCAGCAACCGCGCTTGGTCGGGATCGAGCCGAAACCTTCAACACCTCGGTGCGTGGCTCCAGGGTCGCCGTTGCTTCCGGCGCAGCCGTGGTTGCCACCGGTGCATTATCGACCGGCTCTTCGAATTCTTCCTCGTACGTGTCCTCGGACGGCGGAAACTTCGCTTCCGGGTCGATCTTGATATCACGCAGGTCTAATTTGCTGAAGAATCGATCCACTTCCTGTCCTCCAAAAATGACAGCTAGATCAATGAGCTGCTACATGCATATTCGAAACAAGCTGCAAACGTCCCCTCGGGAACCCTCCTGCCTTCCACGTCTTTGTGCGACCACTCGATCTGCCCCCTTGTGCGCTCGTCACTCGCGCCAACGGGCGGCCATACACCGCCCGCCAGGACTGTGTAGATTGTCGCAATGTCGCACGTCGATATCCACCCTTTGGCCCGGAACCTCGCACCTCCCAGACCGCAGGGTAAGTCATACCATCGCCTTGAGTCGGTAGTCAATGGTAACGTCCACGCACCCGGTACCCATGAAAAACGCCGGGAGGTCATCGCTCCCGGCGTCATCTTCATGCTCTGTCTGGCCGCGCTAGCGTGCGTACGCTACCGCGCGTGTCTCCCGAATAACCGTGACCTTGATCTGGCCCGGGTAGTCGAGATCCTCTTCAATCTTCTTGCCAACCGCATAGGCCAACCGCGAGGACGCAACATCATCGAGTTGATCTGGTTGAACCATAATGCGAATCTCTCGGCCCGCCTGGATGGCATAGGCCTTCTCCACACCATCGAACGAACAAGCCACACTCTCAAGCGCTTCAAGTCGCTTGATGTATGCCTCGATCATCTCTCGTCGCGCTCCGGGCCGTGCGCCACTGATCGCGTCTGCCGCGGCGACGATCCACGCTTCCACAGTCTGGGGTTCTTCCTCACCGTGGTGCGCGGCGATCGCGTGCACGATCCGTGCCGACCGTCCCAGTCGCCGCGCGATATCCGCGCCAATCAGCGCGTGCGGTCCGTCGACCTCATGATCGACCGCCTTACCGATATCGTGCAGAAGGCCTGCGGTCTTGGCGACGTTCACGTCAGCACCCAGCTCAGCAGCCAGTGCGCCCGCGATCATTGAGACTTCGAGTGAATGTCCCAGGACATTCTGGCCATAGCTTGTCCGGAACTTCAGCCGTCCAAGCAACCGAATCAGATCAGGATGCAAGCCCTGGACATTCGCCTCGTATGCGACAGTTTCGCCCTCTTCCCGCATCACTTGTTCGACTTCGAGGCGCGTCTTGTTCACAACCTCTTCGATTCTTGCGGGGTGGATGCGTCCATCCTTCAGGAGCTTCTCCATCGCTCGGCGAGCAACTTCACGTCGTACCGGATCGAAACCAGAGAGCGTGACCGCTTCTGGCGTATCGTCGACGATCACATCGATGCCAGTTGCCGCCTCCATCGCGCGGATGTTGCGGCCCTCACGGCCAATGATGCGGCCCTTCATGTCGTCGCTTGGGAGCGGGACCACCGAGACCGTCGTCTCAGCCACATAATCGCTCGCTATGCGCTGCAAAGTCGTTGCTAGTAACATGCGCACTCGCGCTTCAGCCTCGGCCTGAGCCTCAGCTTCCATCTCACGGGACCGTCGGTTGAGAATCTCGGTCATGTCCCGTTCGACTTCGGCGAGCAAGATTTGGCGAGCTTCATCTTCGCTAAGTGTGGCGATTCGCTCAAGCTCTTCACGTTGTCGTGCCTCGTAGCCCGAAAGCTTTTCAGCAACTCGTTCAAGTTCCTTCTCTCGAGCATTGAGGTTGCGATCACGGCCCTCAGCCTGCTCGATCCTGCGGTCGAGCTGCTCTTCCTTTTGCTCGATTCGTCGCTCGACTCGCTCGAGTTCCTTGCGACGCCCCGAGATCTCTCGGTCAATCTCTGATCGCAACTGAATCGCTTCATCCTTAGCTTGCAGGATGATCTCGCGTCGCTGTGCCTCGGCCTCTTCGTTCACGCGTTCCGATTCACGCTTTGCTAGCGCAATCGTCGAGTCCGCCCTGGTTTGCAACACCCATCGGGCAACAAACCAGGCGATCACGGCGCCTACTACGAGGCCAAGGAGCGCGGCGAGAATGGTTACTACTTCCATTCGCTCCTACTTCCAAGTCACTCATCGATTGTTAAGGTTCGTCGTTGTGAGTTTCACGACGTCGCAAGGACTATCCTGCGCCCGTCTAACCGGTCACATTGTCCTTCGCGTTCAACACATGATCTTAATTGTCTGAGAGAACAGCTGTCAAACGACCTTTTAGACGAAGCTAACGCCGAGTCCTGGCTATCGACCTGCCGCAGCCCTAACTACCCTCAACTACCCTCTCGCCAGTCGGCACTATCGTGATCCGGGAGATGCGCAGTCCATCGAGCTCTTCGACCGTCAGCGTGTAACGTTCGATTTCGATCCGGTCGCCGATTTCAGGCTTTCTGCCCAACACTTCGAAGACAAATCCACCGATCGTTTCGACCGAAGACGATTCCATCTGGGTGTCGAACCGTCGATTGATCTCGTCGATCAACACCAGGCCATCCACCGACGCCGAGCCGTCATCGCGAATATCGATCTCGATCTCAGCAGGCTCAAATTCATCCTGAATCTGGCCGACCAATACCTCGATAACGTCTTCGATCGTCACCAGCCCCGCCGTGCCGCCAAATTCATCAACCACCAGCGCCATGTGCACGCGCTGCTTCTGCAGCGTGGTCAGCAAGTCGTCAACGGAGACTGACTCCGGAATCGGCACAATCTCTCGCAAAATCCCGCGAATATCAAACGCTTCGGCATCCTCTGGCCGCGGAATCGCGATGAGGTCCTTGACGTGGATAACACCTAGTATCTGGTCGATTGACTGCTCATAGATCGGGTAGCGCGACCGGCCCGCCGACCGGATAGTCTCAAGCATCTCGTCGTAGGATGCATTCAGCTCAATCGCGACGATCTCTGTTCGCGGAACCATGATCTGGCCGGCCGTCATCTCGCTGAATCCGAATGCGCGATGCAGCAGCTCCAGCTCGCGGTCGTCGAGCTGACCGCCTTCCTGACTTGCCTCGACCATCATCTCAAGTTCATCTACGGTGTAGACCGTGTGCGCTTCCTCCTGAAACTGCAATCCGAGCAGCCGGAGAATACCTTCTGTCGTCCAGTAGACAGCAGCAATGATCGGACGAAATATCACGGAAAGTGCGATAGATACCTGCGCCGTGGCCATTATCGTGCCCTCAGCCCGCTGAATCGCGATCATCTTCGGGACCTGTTCACCGAGCACCAGATGCAGAAATGTGATGATGGTGAACGAGATGGTGATCCCGATCGCGTGCGACGTCACGAACGCCACTTGTTCCGGGAAGATATAGTCGACAGCTGGTTCGACCAGCGCGGCAAGTGCAGGTTCGCCCACCCAGCCGAGCGCCAGACTGGCTACCGTGATCCCCACCTGCACCACCGAGATAAACCGGTTGGGATCGCGCATTGCACGCCGGACCGTGCGCGCAAGCCGGTTGCCCTGGTTTGCTAGCTGGTCGATCCTGGTACGCCGGGCATTGACCAGCGAAAACTCAGCCGCCACGAAGAAGGCATTCATGCCTACCAGGGCGAAGAGCGCAAATAGCCGGACAGTTATGTCCACCCAGTCGCTGTCCATGCGTCAGGTTAATCGACTGCTTGGGCTGTCGTATCTACCGTCATATCGCGGAGTATACTTAGTTGGACACGTTTCATGCCGGTTTCGACCGCCTAGGAGTCCTCTCGCTCAATGATCCCGCTCCGTCTCGAACTCCACAATTTCATGAGTTATCGCGGCACGTCGGAGATTGATCTTTCTGCCATCCGGCTTGCTTGCCTCTCCGGCGAGAACGGCGCTGGCAAGTCCGCCCTGCTCGACGCCATTACCTGGGCGCTCTGGGGGGAGTCGCGCGCACAGCGACAGCGCGATATCGTGACCCTCAACGAAACCGACGTTGCCGTCACCTATGAATTCCAGCTCGATGGTGACGTCTACCGCGTGTTTCGCCGGCGAAGCGGTTCTCGATTCAGCTCAACGCTCGAGTTTCAGCGCCGCAGTGCCTCTGGTGACGAGTGGTCCTCGATGTCTGGTGATAACATCTCCGACACCCAACAGCGGATCAACACCACATTGAAAATGGGTTACACCCTCTTCACAAACTCCGCCTACCTCATCCAGGGACAGGCTGACAATTTCACCCAAAAGCCGCCTGGCGACCGCAAGCGCATCCTTGCCGAAATTCTCGATCTGGACCTCTATGACTCGCTGCGCCAGATCACGCGCGAGCAGTGGCGCGAGATGGAGAACAAGGAGCATTCACTGCAGGAGCAGATCGCCAGCATCGATGAGCAACTCCTTGCGAGAGACGAGATTGGCACCGCACTGGCTGAAACAGAGAAGATCATCGCAGCGACCGACGAAGAGCGTCGCCTGCTGCGAGAGGCTCTCGCTCGCGATCAGCAGTTGCTCAACAAGCTTGAGACGATTGAACGTCAGCGGAATTCAGCCGTCATTCGCCGCAACCAGCAGTCCGAAGCGCTCGCTGCCAAACAGCGCCAGCAAGACGCAGACACACGAAAGCTCCAAGAACTCCAAGCAGTCATTGATCGTGAAAAGGAAGTCACCGCAAACTTCGAACGCTACCGGTCTCTCAGAACGCAGCTCGAACATCACGCAAACATCCTCGTCAAACGTCAACCACTTGAGAAGCAGCGCACCGAGCTGCAGCACAAAATCGAACGCGAGACCGACCGGCTCAAGCATGAGATCGCCAGCCTCGATACTGAGATCAAGCGCTTGGATGACGGCGAAAAGGAGCTGGCGGAGCTCAAGACCAGGCTAGAAGCGCTCGAAAGCGAGCAGACAAGCTCCCCGCCCGCATCTGAACAGCTCACACAGCTTCGACGCGACCAGGAGACTGCAGCATCCGAGATCGCGCGGCTCAATGAGGTCAATGCCGGTCTTCGCACCAAGATGGACGAGATCAAAGGCCACCTCGACGAGATCAAGCGCGGCGAAGGGCAGTGCCCACTCTGTCTCCGGCCATTTACCGACGGCTCGCACCAGCACGTCATCGAAACCTGGCACGCCGACGGCAAACGACATGGCGACCAGTTCCGCGAGAATCGCAAGACCATCGCCTTGCTTGAGGAAAAGCGCGCCAGCTCGAGGCAGAACGAAACCAAGCTCGAACAGCTCCTCAGGGCGCAGCAACAGCGACAGGCCGCTATCGATGGCATCAAGCAGCAAATTGCCGCCAGGACCAGCAGTCTGCCCAACCGCGATGATCTGGTTGCCCAGCGAGCGTCCAAGAGCGACGACGTGAAGACAAAGCGACTGTGGGCCGGTGAGATCAAGCAGATCGCCATGCTTGAGACCGAACTCAAGTCATTGCCCTACGATCAGGCCACCGTCGCCAAACTCAACGCCGAGCTCGGCACACTCAGTCGGGCCGAAGATGAATTCAATCAGCTCAAGGAAGCACGTATTAGCTCCAACCACCTCAAATCAACTGTTGAGAGTCGCAAGTCCGAGATTACCGAGCTCGAAGTCGCAATCAAAGAGATCGATGGCGAAATTCGCGAACTTGCCACCCAGCTGGAGGACGCCGACACCATTCGAGCGAGTGTTGCCCAGGGAACCCAACGGCTGGAGCACATCAACCGCAAGATCGACACGTTGAACCAGCAGCATGGAAGCTACCAGTCTCGCCTCCGCCACCTCGACGATCTTGAGAACCAGAAGCGCGCGATCCGCAAGCAGCTCCAGGAGATCGCGACCGATCGCAGCATTTATCAAGGACTGGATGAGGCATTTGGACGCAACGGCATTCAGGCAATCATCATCGAGAACGTCCTGCCGGATCTAGCTGACATGGCAAACGATCTCTTGCGACGCATGTCAACCGGTCATCTAGGTATTCGATTCGAAACCAACCGCGACGCGATCTCCCGCGAAGGGGTCATCGAGACGCTGGACATCATCATTCGCGACGAAGCTGGTGAGCGGCCCTACCAGCTCTACAGCGGCGGCGAGGCATTCCGCATCAACTTCGCTATCCGCGTCGCGCTGAGCAAATTGCTGGCACGTCGCGCAGGAGCCACTATTGATCTCCTCGTCATCGACGAAGGCTTCGGCACCCAGGATAGTCGGGGCCGAGACGGCCTCATCGAGGCGATCCGGTCGGTCGAAGACGACTTCACCACCATCTTGACCGTCACCCACATCGATGAGATCCGCGACCAGTTCCCGCAACGCATCGACGTCATCAAGACCCCGGACGGATCGCGCGCTACAGTCGCCTGATTCGCAATGTCCGTACACGCTCGGTACACTTTGAGTCGATATGGCAGCATCGAAGAACAAGGAACGATCGACGGTCACACCAGCCCGCCGCCAGTACCTCAACCTCAAGAAGCAACACCCCGGCGTCATCCTCTTCTATCGCATGGGTGATTTCTACGAGACGTTCGACGGGGACGCGGAGCTTATTGCTGAGGTGCTCGATATCGCCCTGACGTCCCGTGAGATGGGCCAGGGTAATCGCATCCCGATGGCCGGTATCCCGCATCACGCCGTCGACAACTATGTCGGCAAGCTCCTGAGCGCCGGGTACAAGGTTGCAATTGCCGATCAGATCAGCGAACCAAGCTCCAAGGGCATCGTCGAGCGTGCCGTGACTGGCGTGTTGACGCCTGGCACGGTCACCAATCCGACGCTCTTGCGCGGAGACCAGAACAGTTTTGTCGCCGCCATCATCTCCGAAGAGCATCGTGCCGGAATCGCCTTCGCCGACATCACGACGGGTGAGTTCGCGTGCGCGACCGTCTCAGCTCAGGACGGCGACTTGCTCGACCAGCTTCGCCGTGAGATCGGTCGTATTGGCCCGCTAGAAGTCGTTGCGCGCGAAGAGGATCCTGCGCGGACGATTCTGAATGACCAGATCGTGATCTCGACCGTTCCCAACGTTGCCTGGAGACTGGATGACGCTACCGAGACACTGCAGGAGCACTTCGGCATTCCCAGCCTTGAACCATTTGGCTGTGACGACCAACCGCTGGCGGCGCGGGCGGCGGGCGCACTGCTGACCTATTTCCAGCGCACCAATTTCTCGAACCTGCGCCAGATAACGAATCTCTTCACCTATTCAACCGATCAGTACATGAGCCTCGATGCTCAAACGCGCCGTAATTTGGAGATAGAGGAGTCAACCGGCCACAGCGACAGCCCCTCGCTCTTCGATGTCATCAATGCAACTCGGACTCCGGTTGGCGCCCGCAGACTGCGCCAGTGGCTCAATCAACCGCTGCTCATTCGCGTGCAGATCGAGCAGCGATACGACGCCATCGAGTGGTGGATCAGCGATGCCATCCGCAGGGGAGAGGCGCGATCAATCCTCTCTGGGGTCTCCGACCTCGAACGCGTCATCAACCGCGTCGTCAACCATCAGGCTGGACCTCGTGAGATTCGCCGGCTAGGTGATTCACTTGCCAAGCTGCCAGCGATCTGTGAGGTGCTGGATCAACCTGACCGGCCCGACTTGCTTCAGCTGCCTCCGATTTGTTCCGAAGCAGCCGACGAGATCGCTCGTGCGCTGGTTGATGATCCGGCGCCAGGTGTTGGCTCCGGCGATGTGATTCGGCCAGGATTTGAGCCGGAGCTCGATAGTTTGCGCAAGACCTTGCACGAGGATCGTGAGTACATCGCCAACCTGGAAGCGCGAGAGAAGCAAGCAACCGGTATAGAACGTATGAAGGTCGGCTACAACAAGGTCTTCGGCTATTTCCTTGAGATCTCCAATGCCAACCGCAAGCCCGTGCCCGAGCACTACATCCGCAAGCAGACACTCGTGAATGCCGAGCGCTATATCACCCCTGAGCTCAAGGAAGCAGAGCAGCGTGTCTCGGCCGCCGAAGAACGCATTGCCGCCGCCGAGCAGGCCGCCTACGACCGCCTGGTCAGCGAAGTGGCGTTCCACGCCGATGCTATTCGTCACGCAAATGAGGCGGTCGCGATTGCCGACGTCACCGCCGGGCTGGCCGAGATCGCAGCGCTGCGTGGATACACACGTCCCGAGATCGTGGAGACCGGCCAGCTCGACGTGATAGGTTGCCGGCATCCCATCGTCGAGCTTTCAATGCCGAGCGGGCAGTTCGTGGCGAACGACGTTCAGCTTGGTGGGGACGATGGGCAGATTGCGATCATTACCGGGCCGAATATGGCAGGAAAGTCGACCTATCTGCGGCAAGCAGCCCTGCTCGTTTTACTTGCCCAGATTGGTTCGTTTGTCCCGGCCGAGCGGATGCGCTTCTCCATCGTCGACCGCATCTTCACTCGTATCGGCGCTCAAGACGATCTCGCCAGCGGACAGTCAACGTTCATGGTTGAGATGCTTGAAGCCGCGACGATTCTCAATCACGCGACGCCGCGCTCGCTCGTCATTCTCGATGAGATAGGTCGTGGCACCAGCACCTACGACGGGTTGGCTATCGCGACCGCGATCGTTGAGTATCTGCACAATACGGACCGGCTCGGCTGCAAGACGCTCTTCGCCACCCATTACCACGAGATCACCGCTCTGGCCGATATCCTGCCTCGCGTTCGCAACTATCGCGTCGATGTGCAGGAGTCTGGCTCGAGCATCACGTTCCTCTATCGTGTCGTTCCAGGTGGAGCGGATCGCTCATACGGCGTCTATGTCGCCCAACTAGCTGGCCTGCCCCAGGGGGTGATCCGCCGAGCCGAATCCATCTTGTCCGAGCTGGAGCGTGATGGAGCTGCACTCAATCACCGGGAGCGAGCGACAACTGCGATCACCAACCAGCCGCTTCAGCTGGCGTTCTTCGATGGCACACATCCCGTACTGGATCGTTTGGCGGAGCTGGAAGTCGAGGCAATGTCACCCCTTGAAGCCCTGACCCGCCTCTACGAGCTGCAGTCCATGCTCGATGAGACAAAGTCGAGCTAAGCCACGTCACAGTCTTCCAAACGAGTCACTTTGCTAGAATTCACGCTGGCCGGCAGCCCGCGTGCCAGTCACTCTCAACTCAGATGCTCGCCGACAGAAGTGGAGTCCGATCATCGATCAGGCATTGCTTACGCTGATCAACAATCTACTGACAATCTTGATGCTGGCGATCTTCGCACGTGCGATTCTCTCTTGGTTCGACCAGGGTATGCGCAACCCGATCTCCCAGGCGTTGATCGCCATTACCGAACCGTTCATTGCGCCAATCCGGTCGATCATGCCGCGCACCGGCTTTATCGACCTCTCGCCGCTCATTGCGATGTTTGTGATTATCTTTCTGCGACAGCTACTCAACAACGCTATCGGCTAGGGCCACTCGGAGATCATCGCTGCCATGGCGATGCGTGCCTGGACGCTGCGACCCAGATCTTCCATCGCGCGCTGTGTTGCCCAGATCGCCTGGTGAATCTCTCGCTCGTGCAGGGCTTCGACCCGGCGGTTGATGAGCGACCGAACGTCGGGATCTATCGCAATCTCGGGGTCTAGTCCGACTTTCAATCGCAGCCCATCACGCCACAATGCAAGTGCAGCCGAGAGCACTGCCGCCGTTTGCTCCCGGTTCCGGCTGTGATTCTGGGCAATCGGACCGATCAACCTCAAGCGTTTCGCATTGTCAGCAATCATCTCTGCGACATCCAGCAGAAGCTCGCGATCCTCTTGCTCGTCCGCGAGTGCGCGCGCCATCCGTCCTCGCGCGAGAGCGGCACGCCGTGCTGCTTCATCCGGTTCGAAGCCTCGATCAATGAGCGCGGCTTCGATCTCCGAACGCGAAGCGAGACCCAGCGCAATTGGCCGGCAGCGGGACCGGATTGTCTCCAGCACGGCTTCGGGAGCGCTTGCGATCAGGATGATCACCGCGTACGGCGGCGGCTCCTCCAGCGTCTTGAGAAATGCGTCCGGCGCGACGTGCGAGAGACGGTCGGCATCATCGACGATCTGAATCTTCCAGTCGCTGGCAACCGGTCTCCCCAGGATATGCTGCCGCAGATAGCGCACGGCTTCGATTGAGAACTCGACGCGCGTCCGGTCCGAATTGGAATCGAACATCGCGGCCTGCCATTCGAGATCGGCAAGCAAGACATCCGGGTGATTGATCTTGCGGGCAAATGGATCGATAAGCTTGCACGACCGGCACTCGCCGCACGGTCGCACCGGGCCAGCCCCCTCACAGACCAGCGCCTTTGCAAAGGCCAGAGCAAGAGTCGTGCGACCAATTCCCGTCGCGCCGGTCAGGAGATATGCGTGTGCAACAGAGCTGTTATCGATCGAACGCTGGAGCTGCTCAATAGCCTCGTCATGCCCGACAACTCCCCAGCGTGACGTGCCAGAGGCGGTGCTCATCCAGCGACCTTGATCTTCTTCTTGGGCCGAGAATCGCGTGAGCCGCTCGTCTCGATATTTTCACCAACTGAGAGGGCTGCAACAATTTGCGCGCGATCGTCGGACGCAAGCTGCACGTCCCGGCCGATGTCGCGACAGTATTCGTAGAGCTCGGAGATGTGAATGATTTCCGAGTCTGGATCCTTCATCTTGATATCGACATCGTTGGAGAGAAAAAGCACGGCACCGAAGACATCTCCGGGCAGCGCCTCTTCTTCCAGCAACCGCTCGACGGAGGCGACCTGGCCGTTGTTCTCCAGCGTTGGGTTGCCCAGTGATGGGGCACCGAGATTGAAAAAGCGCATCAAGAAGATCTTGCGTTGCCGCCACCGGCTCCCTTCAACCGTGACATCACCCTGGACATCGCGAGTCGTCAAGACGATCACGCCGCCTGGCGACACAATGACGTGATCAGGCGACCCTTGACCAATCTCTGGGTAGTGAACGACGGCATACCGGTCATTCAACCGCCCTAGTTGGTCATCGATCGCTTCGTCGGCCCGCGGGCGTCGCGCCCATCGGGCATGCTGCTGCGTGCCATGAATAAAGAGGAAGAATCCAATGATCAGGGCAACATACGCGCCTGTAATCGCCATGGAGCTAGATACAATCAGCGGCGCGACGATGGCAAAGCCAAGGAAAATGACGCCACCCAGGATCAAGAATCGTGAGCGACGCTTGCGTGTAGTGATTAGGCCAACATTCCGGACGACTCTCAAAGGTTCACTGCTCCCGATCGCTACAATTCGTTGAGTGGGATCGGCTCGCGCCGTACCTAAACTAGGATGCCACAACCCCCGTGAGAAGGACGGCCCCGAACGTGAACCGCGCGCAATCGATCTCGATCATTATTGTCCACTGGAACGTGCCGGATCTGCTCACTGCTTGCCTGCGATCGATCCAGCGCGAATGCGCAAAATTCCCCGGCAGCATCGAAGTCATCGTGGTCGATAATGCATCGCCCAGTGGCCCGCCAGAGGTGATGACAGAGGCAGATTTTGACGTTCGGTTGATCGCGCTAGACGAGAACCTCGGATTCTCAACTGCCAACAATCTTGGAGCGAGTGAAGCGCGCGGAGATGCACTCCTCTTCCTCAATCCTGACACTGAGCTTCAACCTGGAGCTCTGAAGAACATGGTGGCGACGCTCAATCTCAACCCGCGTTTCGCGCTCGTCGCACCTCTCTTGCTCAACAACGATGGGACTGTTCAGTCGTCTGGATATCGCTTCCCGGGCATCATGAATATCGTCTGCGATCTGTACCCCGTTCCGGACCGGATTACTTGCTCGACCGCGAACGGGCGATTGAGACCGGCAGACGAACGGCTGCCATACGTCATCGACTATCCGCTGGGGGCCGCGATGCTGGTGCGA